>NZ_JBPPSW010000003.1:0-323803 GCF_051337705.1 Arthrobacter sp. IK3
ACGTCTCCGTAGAGAAATCCATCATCGTCCAGGCTTCCGAGGCGCTGGGCATTGTGCCCCCGGAATTCGAATACCTGTGCACCCAGAAGCTGGCCCAGTACCGGCTCCCTGACGCACCCTCATACAAGCTGAACAACCTGGTCACACAGCTCGGTCTCCCCGGATTCGCCCACCACGACGCCGGTGAAGACGCCATCGCTGCAGCCAACCTCGCAATACGTATCGCCATGGACACCGGGATCGCCGACATCCACGAACTCTTCCCGCCGGCCAGAAAGCCGCGGCCCTACGCCAGGAGGACACCTTGACCGCCACTGACACCGTGGACATCTGCATAGCCACACCGCTGCCCTCGAGCATTCTGCTGAGCGTAGGTTCGCTGATTGACGCTGCTTGGCCCGGGGCCGAGATAGCCGCCAACCATGACCCCCGGGTCAACCAGGTCATCTTCCGCATACCCAACCGCCCGCCGGTCCAGCTCAGCGCCGCAGAGGCAGCATCACTGGTGCGCGAACCTGACCCCGAAGGCGACCTTGAGGTCACCCGGCTCGGCCCGGACGGCGCGGGGATCCTGACACCCGAAGCGCTGGCATCAGCCCTGCTTCCCGTCATCGAGCAGGCCTTCACAGAGTTCCCCGACGCTGAGAACTACCTCGAGATCCCGGTGTTCAGCCGCGAGGCAGGCAAGCGCTACCTCCTGACGTTCAGCCGTTCCGCAGGGCAGACCCCGCACGAGCTGCGCATGCAGGCTGAGCGCAAGCTCGACCGCGCCTACGCGGACTGCTCCGCTGCCGAACTCACAGCAATCCACCGCCTCCTGGAACGTCCCCGCCCCGATGGGGAGTCCGACTCCTTTGAAGCCGGAGTGAAAGCCGCCATGAACGTCATCAGGGAGCTGAACTACGGGCGGCGCTCAGCCTGATGCTCACCGACGAATCCTCCGGCACATACACGGCAGCTGCACGCCCGCGGCCCGGGGTCCGCTCACTGGTTGCGGGCCTTTGGCGCTTCACCTGCTTTCTTGCCATGTCTGCGGTCGTGCTGTGCCTGGGTTTCGCAGCCATCCTGCAGTTCATCCCGGATGCCGCCGCCAAGATCGGCGTCTACGTTCCCTTCGTAGCCCAGTGGGCTCCGGCTCCTGCAGCCTCGGATCCTGACGCGGACGAATCAGCTCCCGGGCGCCTGCTTGCAGATGCGGACGCCGTGATCGTTCCGGCAGCCCCAGGAGCGGACAGGCCCACACCCGGACGGGATTCATCACCCCGGCCGCTGGGTACTCCGCCGCCGTCCCCGGGGGACAGCCGCTATGCCCTGATGCGCGAGAACACCGCCTATGACCCCTGCCGGCCCATCCGGTACGTCACCAGTACGGAAAACATGCCCGATGGAACCGCTGATCTCATCACGGCCGCCGTCGCCGAGGTGTCCAGGGCAACTGGGCTGGTCTTCATTGACGAGGGGACAACCTCAGAGCCGGCATCCGGGAACCGCAGTGCTTTCCAGCCTGAGCGGTACGGTGACCGCTGGGCGCCGCTGCTGTTCATCTGGAAGACCGAAGCGCAGCAGCCCAAGTTCACCAGCGATGTCTACGGCACCAACGCCGTCGGCATCGGCGGCAGCATCGCGTACACCCTGGAAGGAAAGGGCAGCGCCTACGTCACCGGGGAAGTGCAGCTGAACACGGCTGTGCTCTCACGTGATCTGTCCAAACCAGGAGGCAGAGACACCGTCCGGGCAGTCATTGCGCACGAGCTGGCCCATGTTGTCGGCCTCGACCACGTAGATGACCCGAGCCAGCTCATGGCGCCCACAACGAGCAGCTCCGTTTCGAGCTTCGGGCCCGGGGACCTGACAGGCCTTGCCCTGCTTGGCAGTGGTGCATGCATCCCGGAGCTCTAGCTGCTCTTCACAGCGGCAGCCGCACACAGTCTGGTGTGATGAATCAGAGCCCTGCCCCCGCACCAGCCCCGGAACCGCTCGTCCTGCCCGAAGCGCCCGAAGGCAAAATCGACCTGACCCGTGGGTGGGATGCCGCCTGGGCCTCGCTCACGGACGGTTACCCGGGACTGGGCAGCACTCTGGCATTCATCGGCGTTGCCATTGTCGTCCTGGCACTGTTCCAGTGGGCCTGGGCGGCACGCCGCGGCAGGGGACAGGGGCAGGCTGCCAAGCCGGTCTGGGGCGTCATGGTCATCGGCTCGCTGCTCACTGCGCCGACCGTCATCATCCCGCTGCTGCTGGGCATCCTCAGTACGGTCATCAACATCGTCTTCTCACTCTTCCGCGGCGCCTTCGGCATCTAGCCGGCGGTGTCGTCCACCAGAGTCACAGAGTGCCGGAGTCGCAGACTCCCTGACTCACAGAGTTGGGCTAAGGCAGCCCGTGCCGCACACAGAGCAGGCATGAACAACGTCATCAACATCAACCGCCAGCCCCAGGGAATCCCGGCCGGAGGACAGTTCGCGGCCACAGCACACACCGAAGCAGCAGGAGTCAGCCTCGGCCGGCACGCCGCGCCGCAGGTCCGTCCCATCCCGGAAAGCCTTCTCATGGGGCAGGTCCAGGACCCCCAGCTCACCAATGACCTGAACCGGCACGTCGAGATGGCCGCCGGCTACGGAATGCCCGAATACAACCGGGACGCCTTCCTTGAATCCGTTCCCTATGTCCCGCGCGGTGAAGCCGAAGAGCTTTTCTACATGGCCATGGACTCCGCCTCTGCCGGGGACCGGCGGGCCTACTGCGAAACCGCCGCAGCCCGCAATTCCGAGCTGCACCCTGGCGGAGCAGTCAGCGGGTACACCCCGCCCCGGGCCAAAGTGGAACAGGGATACCAGCAGGGTCTGCTCACCACCGGTGAAAAGCACGACCCCTACCGGGACATCACAGCCGTCGCAGCGGACATCCGCACGGAATTGAAGGAAGCCGCAGCAGGAAACTACCTGCCCGCTGGGCTGACTTATTCAGTGCGGACCTCCCGATTCTCCGGCGGACAGTCCGTGGACATCACCGTGCGGGGCGTCCCCGACGAGGACCGCCTGGACCCGGACAAGTACGACGAGACCTACAAGATCTATGGGTGGCGCGACGAAGCCGAAGAGCTCCGGAAGCGCGTGGAAGAGATCGCCAACGCCTATAACCGGGTGGATACCGACACACAGGCGGACTACTTCAACTACTCCTACTACGCCCACGTGACCCTCGAGGACGACCGCATGCGTGAGCTGCGCGAACACGAAGCCGAGCAGCGCCGGCTCAAGCGCGAAGCCGCAAAGTCTGCCTGACGACTGACCGACAGAGGGGGTGCTTCGGAATCGGGGCACCCCCTCTCTGCTGCCCGGGGAGAAACAGAACTCCTGCCGCACACATGGGAACCATGGACAAGACAATGGTCAGGCAGCGCGAAGACGGCACCACCTACCTTGAGGGCTACGCTCCCGAGTATCCGGTCAACGGGGACGCCCTCGTTCTCTTCGGCTGGAAAGCCAAGGGCAAGCTCCTGGACCGCGCCACCAAGATTTTCGTCGAATCCTCGGACATGGTCTCGCGTGCCAGGAAAGAACTGGGCATCAGCGAAGACGACCGCAGCGCCGACGCATGGGCTGTGGCAGGCCAGGTGCACGCTGTACTCCCGGGCGGCATCCCCGCTTTTGTCGCAGCCACCCCCTCTGACGCCCGCGCCGCGGCATAACGCGGGAGAATCATGTCAGTAATCGACAAGCGTCAGGTCACCTCGGTACGGCACTAATACATCGCACCCTCGCCTGCCTGCTGGACAGACATCCAGACGGCCTTCCGCATGGCAATCCAGGACCGGGAACAGGCCGGATACACCAGCCACTCCGACGACTCCATCCGCGTAGAAGGCGACGGGGAAGAAACAGTCACCGTGTTCTGGATCGAAGACCCCCGCGACACCTAGGGGCACCTGCGGCCGGACCGCCAGCACCCACCACCATCAGGAAAACAGTGAGTCTCGACTACATCAGCAAGAACTTCAAAGTCCCCGCCGTACGCGGAGCCAGGGTCGCCACCAAAGAGCTGAACCCCCGGTTCGGTACCGTCATTGGCGCGCGCGGCAACCTGGTCCGCGTCCGCCTCGACGGGGTTGACGATTCCGTTCTGCTGCACCCGCGCAAAGGCCTGCACTACCTCGAATCGACCGACAAGTCCTCCGCAAAGGCTGCCTGACAGGGGCGCCGGCCTGCTCCACGGACTGCTTCGGGTGCTGCCCAGATCGACGCATGTTCCGGAGCATGAGACCGTCCCTCCGACACCGATTCCTCTCCGTCCCCACCGGCGTCCGCGTCGACCTGCAGTGGCCGGCCGGCCCCGGGTTCCGCCGGCGCCTGCACGGCATCATCGGCTGCAGTACATCAGCCAGGGCATCATCCCCTGACGCAGTAGACCCGCAGGCCTTCGCCCGTGCCTTCACCATCCTCCACGAGGACCCGCACCGGGCCGCGGGGCTTTTCCATGCGATGGGCTACGAGGTGACTGTGGGCGTCCATGACTCTGCCGGAACGGTGAGCGCACAGGCCTGATCCGCACACATGGAATCCATGAGTACGAAAACAGCCTCCGTAAACCACAAGCTGAGCACCGAAAGCCTGGAGACCCTCCGGCAGAGCATCGCTGAAGCGCCGGCATCTCCGCTGGGCCCGTTCGACCAGTGCGACCGGTGCAGCAAAGCCGCCCGTGCCAGCTTCACCTTCACCGATTCCGTTCTGCTTTTCTGCGGCCACCACATGCGCACGAACCTCGGCAGCCTTCTGGCAGCTTCCCCGGCTGAGTTCTGGGTTGCCGCAGAGGATCTCTGGTCGGTCAAGGGTATCGACGCGCCGGCCCAGGACCACCGGCGCTCGGGCGACGGGCTCACCGACTCCTAGCAGTCCACCCCCAACACCAACTAAGGAACCCATGCGCAGAATACTTGCCGTGCTGCTTCTTGCACTCACGGCCATGACCGGCACGGCCACCGTGGCCTTCGCCGATAAACCGGTGGAGATTATCGTCGAGGACACGGCCGGTGTGCTGGACCTGAATACGCTGCTGCCCGCTGTGGAAGACATCGACTTCTATGAGCCGACGACCGTGGCCATCTACACCAGAGCGGGTGAGTACGAGGACAACTTCAACGAGGAGGTTCTCAAATACGCCCGCGCCGAGCGCCCCGACTGGATCTCCGCGGACGGACAGAAGTGGGCTGACGGGCTCTACCTGTTCGCCCTGGATCCTGTTGGCCGGCAGGTCGGAACGTACATGGGCGAGGACCGGAAGGTCAGCCTCGGCGACCGCACCAAAATCCAGGAATCCACCTACGGCCTGCTGCGCGACGCCCAGTGGACCGACGGGGCCATCAAGGGCATCGAATCCGGTGCGGCCATCATCAACCGCCCCTGGTACAAGTCCCCGGCCTTCGTTGGCTTCATGACCGTGGTGGTCCTGGTCACCGGTGCAGGCACCGGAGCATACCTGTTCATCCGCAACCGCAATATGCGTCACGGCAGGGAATGTCTCAGGTGGGGTGACTGGGCGTATGCCAAGGTCACGGCCGACCTGGACGTCACCGAGCTGAACGCCAACACGATCCCCGCCAGCTCCACTTACGGTGCACGGGTCCTGGAGAACCACCGGACTTTCGCGGATTCCTACAGGCGGGTAACCGAACTGGCCAACATCGTCAGCGACTTCACCGACAAAGACCTGAAACGGGGCTCCAACCTGAAGAAGGCCAAGGAATACGCTGACCTGGCTACGAAGCTGGACGGCGACGACGACCTCATCGCCGACACCAACGCCCTGCTGAACCGTTCCTCCGGCTGGGAAAAGGCCTGGGACCGCCAGGTCGACCCGTTCCGCCAGGACCTCAATGAGGTGCCATCAGTCCTCCAGCAGCGCGGAACCCAGGCAACCGGCAACGCCCTGTCAGACTTCCGGAACCAGGCCATGGCACGTATCGAAGCCTGGCCGGCGGAGCTGGCAGAGCGGAAGATCACACCGGAGACTGCACTGGACCAGCTCCGCGGCGCCCGGCAGCAGCTCTCCGAACTGCTGCGCCAGCACGCCTACGCAGCCGCGGAGGCTTACACCAGCTCGGCTGCAGAGCAGCGGACCATGCGCCGTGCCATCGACGAATCCTTCAGCCGGTCACCGCACCGCCGCCGCGGAATCCTCGACACCAGCTATCCGGGTACTGTGTTCATCTCAACGGGGATGTTCAGCCAGGGCTACTCGGCCGGCACGTCCAGGGTGCAGTCTGACCGCCGCGCGGCCGAGGCAGCAAGCCGGCCCAGCACCGGGTACGGCTCCTCCGGCGGAAGCTTCTCCGGTTCGGGAAGCTCCTCGCGCTTCTAGCAGCCATCCCGGCGGCCCCGGACCGATTCGAATGAGCTAACGTCCGGGGCTGTCTGCGGTACGGGCTGCCAGGAAAGCAGTAATCCGCAGAATGTGTGCCTCGGTGAGCCCGTCCTCCGCCGTCGGCCGGACCATGAACAGTCCCGCACCTGCCTGCCCGCGACGGAACAAATCGTCGTATGCATGGCCATGGGGGATGTCGTCGTCAATCCAGACCAGCCTGCGGCCCGATGAGAGGTGGCGGCGGACGCACTGGATCTTGAAGTCAGTCCCGGCCTCCGGGTAATCACGGAAATCCTCCACCTCGAAGTCCGGCAGGCCAAGGGCAGGAGCCAGAACGGTGCGGGCCTGCTCATGCCATCCGGTCAGCCAGCGAACCTCTGCCAGTGCCGACAGCGCGCGGATCCAGCCGGAAATGCTTGGGTTGTACCGGCCGGTGCCGGGATCATCAACCCACGGCACCCGGGGATCCGAGAAATCGTTAGCCGGGTCGGGAAATGTCAGAACGGCACCGTCCACATCCAGCAGCACCAGGGGCTGCAGCTCGTTCGTCAGCATGGTTCCATGTGTGCGGCGGCCCGCCCGGCATTCACCGTCGAGCAACCCCCGCGGTGCCGGACACATAGGGGATATGAATCCAATTAGCACAGTGACATCGCAGGCTGCTTTGGCCGAACTGCCCGTCCACGCCGTCGTCTGCCTGCCGGGAACCCCTGACTGGGGCGCGGTCAAGACGGCGGACGACGCCTGGACTGCCTTCGGCACTGCCGGCACCTGCAGCAGTGAATTCGTCTGGAAGTGGCTCAACCAGGGGACTCCGGCCGCAGTCTGGGTGCTGTGGGATCCGGAGGCACCTGCCCCGCATGTCCCTCCAGTGGTCTGGCGGACGACCATCCCCGGACGGAGGCCGGAGACGAAGCTGCACAAGACGCTGGGCCATGCCCGCGGTGCCATCACCCACCGCGTCGGCACCTATCCGTACTTCGCGGAGCATGATTTCCGCATCGAAGAGCTGGATCCCCGGACCAACGAATTCTTCGTCAGGCACTTCATCCGCCAGGGAACCCGTATGGACCGCCTGCCCTGGAAATAGGCAGTAGCCGGGGAGCTGCGGTATCCGTGCCGCACACATGGTGGATATGACACTCCTTCGCGTACCCCATGGATACCGCCTCTCCCCCGGCACCGGCCCGGAAGAGTTCCTGCACCGCCTTGCAGCAGTGATGAACCCGGTCCGGGACCGCCTCGACGCCGAGCAGTTCATCGAACTGGCCGTCGACTCCATCGACCGGGCCGACGTCTACGGACGCCCCCGCCCTGCCGCGCCGCTGGATGACGCCTGCGCCGCTTGGGCAGCCGAGCAGGAAACGATGAACCGGAACCTTGTGTGGTTCGACCCGAACTCACTGGCCGTACGCATTGGCCGGGACCCCGCCACCGGGCGGCACCTGATCATTGCGGCCACCGACCGCCGCCCGTACATCGACGCCCTTGAAGCCATGCCCGAGGTGGAGAATTACCGCTATCAGGCCATCATCGAATCCATCCCCGACGGCATCAGCGATGAAGAATGGCAGGAGCGGGCCGATGCCTGGACCCGCATGCTTCCCGGCGGCAGCTCCGAAGGAATGGACCTGTGGAATCTGCGCGAACCGGGAGATGCCCGCACCCGCCAGGTCATAGCCGCGGTCCAGTCCGCAGAAGTGCTGGCCAGCGCCTACAACCCCATGACACGCGAAAGCCGCGCCCATCGCCGGGCCGCGGAGAAATACGCCCAGTATCTGTGCGCTGAGCACGGGTTCGACATGATGCCTGCCATCATGCGGGCCAACCGCGTGCCGCTTCCTGCGCTGCAGGGAGTCATCCACTACCGGCTGGCCGCGTTCTCCTCGGAGCTGCTGGCGACCGGTTCCGGGGCCAGTGCCTTCACCGACCTGGACGAGAAATCCTGGGCGATGCTCAGTGCGAAGGACCATGAGGCGGTCGAGGAGGAGCGCGCCCGCGCCGGCCTCTGAGCCCGCGGGCCTGGTCTACGCATGTGTCAGGGCATGAATTCAATCCCGGACCGCTACCCGCAGGCACCTGCCGAAGACCCCGGAACCCTTCACCGGACGGCGGTAACGGCTATGACCGTCATCATGACTGCCCTGAGCCTCATGACGGTCTTCAAGGTCATCGACCTGGATCCGGACCTGCTTACCCTTCAGCTCGAAACGGCCAGCCAGGAACAGGTGGGCGCCTGGTTCGCCGTCGCGGCGCTGAGCGTCTTCGGGGTTTACAAGGCGGTGGGCTACATCATCGCTGCCGGGCTGCACGGGTGGAACGGATACCGCAGGGCGATCGAGCCGATCCTGGCTACCTGCTCCCTGTTGCTGCTGTGGCAGGCCAACTACACCGGCGACGTCCTGGCATACGGGCTGCCGGCACTGGTCATGGCGCTGATTGCCCGTTCGGTATCCGAGGCCATCCGGCGGGATCCCGAACCCCTGGGCTAGTCCTGGGAGGCCCTGCGGTGCGGGCGGCGGGGCGGGACGGACAACTCCCCGTCCTGCTCCAGGGCGCGGTATACGGTGGTGCGGCTGACGCCGAAAACCTCGCCGATCTCCGCGACGGTTTTCTCTCCGCGGGCGTAGAGCTCTCTTGCCCTGGCGGTCTGTTCTTCAGTGAGCAGCGCCGGCCGGCCGCCAGTCTTGCCGCTGGTGCGGGCTGCAGCAAGACGGGCACTGGTTCGTTCACGAATGAGGTCGTGTTCGAAGGAGGAAAGCGCCTCGAAGACGCAGTAAGCGTTGCCCGGAGCGGATGTGTCGATGCCGTTAGCCAGCACGCGCAGTCCGACGCCGCGGACTCTGAGGTCATCAACCAGTTTCAGAACGTGCCGCAGGGACCTTCCGGGGCGGTCGAGACGCCAAATCACGAGAGTGTCGCCGGGCCTAAGGGCGTCAAGAATCTTTTCCAGCTCTGGGCGGGGATCAACGGGTCCTGTGGACCGGTCGGTAAACACCTCATCACAGCCGGCGCCGGCTACGGCGGAGACCTGCAGATCAGGTTCCTCGTCAACAGCACTCAGCCGGATATACCCAATCAGATGCCCCATGCGATGGAATGTATCAGGTTTTTCTGGGAAGAATGCGAACGGAATCTAGTTCATGTGGCACTGCATATCAACCTTATGCGCATGCACAATGACACAGTTGATCAAACTGTAATTGGTGCCTCTGAACGTGACGGCACCCTGCATGCTTTTACGTATTTCCCGCGGCGAAGAGAAAGTGGCACACCGCCGCACACATGGGGGATATGAACGCACTGAAGATCACCCAAATCGCCCTGCTCGCCTCCGCACTGCTGATCGGCCTGCTGAACCCGGTCTACAACGGGCTGACGATCCTGGCACTGCTCTTCGCTGCTGCCGCCGGATACATCGGCTACCGCTACCGCGGGATTCCCGCTGCTGCTGAAACTGCAGCCTAGCCAACACACTCCAGACAGCAAAGGACGGCCCCGCGGGGCCGTCCTTCTTTGTGTGCCAGGCCTATTCGGCAGTCAGGGCGCGGCGGACCTTGCGGCCCAGGCGGGCTTCCTCCTGGTCGATGTCGGGGTCCATCAGGGCCGTCTCCCAGTTGCCGTCGTGAACCCAGGTCAGGTGGGTCATGTGGCGCGATGCCATGACGCACAGGCGGCCGGGGGCAAGCTGGTGAGAGCCGGCGCTGGTGTAGCCGATGAACGGGTCCATGGCGACTACGGCGTGCCACTGGCCGCCCTGCATCTTGTCTGCGGTGCCGACGAAGATACCTTCTGCGTTCAGCGACCGCAGGACAGCGGTGATACCTGAGGACTGGGCGTTGTGGGCCACGACGATGGCAATGTCAGAGGCTTCCAGCGGGCGGGCGAACACTTCGCCGTCCCGTCCGGTCTCCACGATTTCCACGCCAATAAGTTCGGCGGCATACTCGGCAACCTGCACCAGGGTCGGCAGGTCATCAAATGTTGCAGCAGGCTCGACGAGCAGCGGCACGATTTCCGATACGCGGTCACCGTTCTCGTCGGTCAGGTAGCGGTCTGGACGGGATGAAGTGAACGGGAACTTGTACAGGCAGGAAATGGCATCGACCGTTTCCTGGCCCAGACGGTAGGTGGTCTGCAGCGCGTGGGTTTCCGTGTAGTCCTGCTTGGCGAACACTTCGGGTGCGCGCATCTGCGGGGCAATGTCGTGGCCGCGGAAGGCAGACACATCGGCGGTAACGACCGGGCCGATCTGTCCGGGGTCTCCCACCATCAGGAGCTGGTCAGCGCTGTCAGCGGCGGCGGTGATGTCCGCGAAGGTCACCTGGTAAGCCTCGTCAACGATCATCACGTCGCAGACCGGGGGATTGGAGGCCTTGCACGATGCCACGGTCCTCACGACCGGAAGGTTGCGTCCGCCGTCGGCGGCACCGCCGGGGGATACGCCCGGAGGCGGGTTCATGCCGCTGACCGACAGAGCGATCTGGGGCCGTCCCTCTTTGTCCAGGCCCATTTCGGCGCCAATGCGCTCGGCAATGTCGTATGCACCGCGCCGGGTGGGGCAGGCAATGACGATCTTCAGGTCCGACCGCTCCTTCAAATATGCCGTCAGTTCAGCGACCAAAGTGGTTTTGCCGGCACCGGGAGGGGAGTCAACGATCGTTACCGCTGCGCCGGACCACACGCTGTAGAGGGCCTTCGCCAGGGCAGAACCGTCAACGAGGGAGCGCCCTTCGGGAACTGCAGGGGCCGCGGGTACGGTTTCGGTCTCGTCGAAGTCGTTTTCGGGTGCGAACCCGAAGTCTGCGAGGTCAAGTCCAATGGTTGTCATATCTCCCATGTGTGCGGCGCAGGGGAGGAATCTCCCCGCCCTAAGGGCACCGCTGTTCTGCTGGATCCAGCCGTACTGCCCGCCCCGAAGGCTTCTGCCCTGAGGTCACCGGCCCCGCACTGAAGCGGGGAGGAACAGCGTGCCTGCCGCACACATGGGAGGTATGACAGCCACAGCCTCTCCCAAAGAACTCCTCGCAGAACACCGCAATGAAAAGCGGCTCGAGGCAGCATCACACAACGCACCGCTGGACCGATCCGCCTTCCCCGGCCTGCGCTGCGAAGCCACCGGAATGATCTACCTGCGCGGCAAGGCCCTGACCTACCGCTCAATGTTCAGTGCCGGTTCGGAAGCCCTCACGCCTGAAAAGCTGGCCGACCTGCTCACCAGCGAAGGCACCAGCACTGTCGTCGCTGACCCGTACACCTTCTCCAAGCTCCTGATCATGGGCGAGAACATGCCCTCCAACGATTTCAAGTCACTCACCCGCCGCCTTCGCATCAGCCGCGGCCTGCCCGGCTCGGTGAAACTTCCGGTGCTGACCGAGGCCCTGACCACCCGTTACTGGATGCAGGACGAACTGGCCGAGAACAAGGTAGAGGACTGGGCCGAGGCATTTGGCCTCACCGGACAGAAACTGCCGACGATCATGCGTTCGCTGATCGGTCTTGCATCCCAGGGCCGCACCACCGGTGCCCTTGGCTACGAGAAAACCGTCAAGGGCATGATGGACCTGGAAACCCGGCTCATGGGCAACTGCCAGTACTCAGGGATTTCCACCGACATTTACGTCTACCAGATGCTCGAAGCGTTCAACGCCAAGGCCAACGGACTGAAGGCACTGGACCCCGGACTGCTGGCCCTGCACGCCATGGACGGACAGGCCTGCAAGCTCGTTCCCATGAACGTCGCCCACGGATCTTTCACCGCATCTGTGTCCTCCCCGTTCAAGCTGAAGGAAGGGCGCGAGGTGCGCCTCACTGACGGCATTTCCATTGCCGCGACCAAGCTGGAGAGCCTTCGCTTCGGCGGCGGCGTACTGCACGCTGTGCTGGATATGCCTTCGGCGCGCGGCGAGGGTCCGCTGATGATTTCCCGCGCCAAGGACGGCAAGGGCGTCCTGTACGCGGTCGAAGGTGTCTTTGAGAGCCGCGGCCGGGCACTGAAGAACAAGCGCTGGCTCGGCGGCGACGTAGAACGCATTGCAGGCCGGGACGTACCCCTGGACGTGTCCCTGGCCGGCGCGCCCACCGAATAACCCCTGAACTCCTGAGCACCCCGCACGGCTGTCACCTGGCGGGGTGCTCAGGCATGCCCAAGCCGTTTCCGGAGGTGGTGAGAGACTGCCGTGCTGCCACACACATGGAGGGCATGAGCACAAAGCAGCTACCCAAGTCCCTCCGCAAGCTAAAGCCCGTCCTCCGCGAGCAAGACTGGGCCTATGAGGCCACCTCCAAGGGGCACATCGCCATCATGGACGCCTCCGGGCGCACCGTCACCCACGCCGCCGGAACAGCATCGGACTGGCGCTCCACCCGGAACATGCTCGCCATCCTCAAGCGGAACGGTCTGGTCCTGCCGCCCGGATTCAAACTCGACTGACCATTCTCCCTGCCGGGTCCGGGCACAGCGCCCCGGCCCGGCACACTGCTGTCCCGGAACAGGAACCCATGAGCACGAAAACCGGCTGGTGCATGACCGCCGACTGCGATACCGACGGCGCGCGCGGCGGATGCCCGGTGCAGGCAGGAAAGAACCCGCCGTGCACCTGCTCCTGCCATCAGGGGGCATCGGAGGCCCGGGGGTTCCTGGAGGAGCGCACGCGTATCTCCCGTGCCAGAGCCGACAGGGAAGCAGCGGCCGTATCCTCCTAGCGGGGAGACCTCACCCCGGTGCCGCACACATGGGAGGCATGAGCACACTCACCACTCCCACCAAATCCCAGATGCTGCTGTTTCAGGCATGGCGCGCAACCGCGCTGCAGATCATGCCCTACATGGCCTCCACACTGTTCGCCCTGCGTCCGGTAGCAACCACCGAGGTTGACACCTTCGCAGTTGACGACGGGATGCGCCTCTACATCAACTTCGACAAGTGCGCGGAAATGGGACCCCAGTTCGGGGCCGAGGGCCTGCTGCACGAGTGCTCCCACCTGCTCGCCGAGCACTCCATGCTGGCAGAGGTTGCCGGTGTCACCGACGAGGAACGCAAGATGTGGAACATCGCCGGTGACATGGCGATCAACGACGACCTGCGCGACGCCGGATGCTCCGCCCTTGCCGCCCACGGTGTGTTTGCCGCCCAGATCGGCCAGCCCGATTACCAGACACCCATGACCTACATGGAAGCTCTGCGCCGCAAGATGGCCGCAAAGCCCAAGCAGCCGCAGTCCGGCCAGGGAAAGCCCGGCAAGGGCCAGCAGGGTCAGGGACAGGGCCAGCAGGGACAGCCTACCGACCAGTCCGGCGCCCCCATGAAGGGCTGCGGCTCCGGTGCCGGTTCTGACAAGGGCGGCTTTGAACTCGGCAACGACGACATGCAGGGCAAGGCACCTGCCGCCTCCGGCGCAGAGAAGCAGATGGTACGCATCAGCACCGCCGCTTCCGTCCGCCAGCACCAGGAACAGCACGGCATCGGCTCGGTCCCCGGCGGCATCGCCCAGATCGTGGATGAAATCCTCGCCCCGTCCGTCACCCCGTGGGAGCGCGTGCTCGCCTCCTACATCCGCCGCGCCGTCGCCCACAAGCTCGGCCAGCACGACACCACCTACGCCCGCCGCCACCGCCGCCGGATGAACGAAACCCTCCGCAACAAGCAGGGCGGAATCGTCGGCCGCGTCATTGCTCCGGGCTACATCAAGCCGGTTCCCTCCGTGCACTTCTACCGCGACACGTCCGGGTCCGTAAACGACCACGACCTCGCGCTGGCAACCAACGAAGTACTGGCTATCGCCAAGAAGCTCGGCATCCGCGGAGACGACCTTGTCGTTTCCGACATCGACACCGAAGTCCACCAGTCCAAGAAGTTCGCCGGCCTGGACTCCATCACCGAAATTCAGGGCCGGGGCGGCACCGAAATGGGCGAGGCAATCGTCCACGCCACGAACCTGAAGAAGAAGCCGTCCGTCATTGTGATCGCCACCGACGGGGAGACCTACTGGCCGACCGAGCGCCCGTCCGTTCCGGTCGTGGTCCTGCTGGTCAACCTGCGCTCCGAGCACTGGAAGGAAAACGTTCCGTCCTGGGCGCACGTCGTTGAGGTCAAGAGCAATGACTGATTCTGAGCTGGTCGTCATTCACGGCTACCGCCTGCCGGGGGGAACCAACCCCCTGGCGGCGGCGGCCGCGCTGCGCGATATGGCAGAACCCATTCGTGCCGGCCTTGAACTGCGCGAGGTTGCCTTCCACGCTGCCAGCATCCTCGACGCTGCCGACCTCGCAGGCTCCCCGCGCCCGGCATCAGTCATGTTCGATGCGATCAGCGCACAGGCCGAGCATGTTGCCGCCATCATGTCCGGCGAGCACAGCTGCCCGACCGTAACCCTCGGGATGGCCTTCACCGACGATCCCGTTACCGGCGACGTCATGGCACTGGCCTTCCACCACCACGAGGAATACGCCCGCGGCATCGACGAACTGGGAATTGCCGAATACTTCCCCTACTGGGACGAGGAAACAACCGGACAGCCCCGCCCGCTGGGCATCAGCTCCAGCGAATGGGCCGCGCGCGGAATCATGTGGGAACGCGCACTGCGCGGGACCGACCCGCAGGACCCGACCGGGACTCTGCGCATCGAATTCGGTTCCCCGCTGCCCGGTGTTGACCTGCTCACCCGCGCCGGAGACATCCTGGGCGAAATCCCCAGCATGGAACACCGCATCCACCGCGCCCTGAACGAGCTGGCCCAGAGCCAGGATTTTGAGTCCCCGGCAGAGGCCATGGCCTTCATGGCAGCTATGCCCGCGCACCATGCCCGGGTCGAAGAATCACTGAAGCCGATCTCCCTGGCCGACCTTGCAGGAGGAACCAAATGAGCGTCATGCCCATGCCGGCACCTCCGGCAAACCGTTTCGTTCCGGCCATCACCGCCGTCACCGAACGCCGCGGCGTCACCGTCGTCGTGGACCGCCAGCCGAACCTGTGCCGGTGGGCTGTGCACTCCGTTGATTCGTCCGGACGCGGCACGGTCCTCTCCGGTCCGGGAGCCGCCCAGGAGTCCAACCCCTCCAACCGCCAGCTTGCCGCCCAGATCACCGAAGCGGTCACCCGCGCTGTCCCCGGCGACGAGGACTACCAGGTCTTCGCCTCCGACTGGGTAACCGCTGAACTGCTGCGCGCCAAAACAGCTCTGCCGGTCTCGGACCTCTACGCCCCGCCTTCTGCCCTCAACGCAGCCCGCGAGGCGATCGCCGCAGTGGAATCCCGGATGGTGGAGAACCTGACCATTGCCTGCGATTCATCCCGCGGCAAGGGACGGAACATCAACGGCTGCGGCTGGGTCCTGGCGTACTCCAACGGGGCGGATCCGGTCATCGGCTCCTACACCTCGGTCAGCACCCATGGCGGCATCCGTGCCGGGGAACTGGCAGCCATCCGGCGCGGCCTTCAGTCCACCCTGAGCCTGCACCCGATCCTGCGTGAAGGCGTCGGCTCCCTGAAGGTCCTCACGGACTCGAAGCCGGCACTGGACCTGCTCGACCGGGTTGCCCGGGGCGCACACGACGCCTTTGACGACTCGGACTCGGTCTCGGAGTGCCGCCGCATCCTCGGCTCAGCCCGCGGGATCAACATCAGCTTTGAATGGGTCCGCGGCCATGACGGACACCCCCTGAACGAGCTGGCCGACCGGCTGGCGGTCCTGTCCCGCAGGAACCGGGAAATGAAGGTGGATGAACTCACCAACGCGCGGATGATCGCCGCTGTCCGGAAGGATGCCAGGGAAATCTGCGCCGCGCTCCGGCAGCGGTGAGAGACTGACCAGACGCCGCACACATAGGGAATGTCAGGGCAACCGCCCGAACTACTTTCTCTAGGAGAACCCCGTGGCTACTCTCACTTCCTCACCGTTCAACCGCGCACTGGCCGCCGCCGTCCGCGCCAACGTCCCTGTCGTTATCGAAGGCGAGCCGGGCCAGGCCAAGACCGCCAAGATCACCGGCATGGCTTCCGGCTGGGGCTACCACCCGGAGGTCATCATCGGCTCCACCCGCGAGGCCACCGACTTCCTGGGCGTGATGATCGAGAACGACGGCGTTGTCAGCTACTCCTCGTTCAACTGGGTGGAGAACCTGAACGCCGCCGAGAAGGGCCTGGCCGTTTTTGACGAGTTCAACACCGCCGGCCCGTCCACGATGAAGGGTATGCTCCGGGTCGTCCAGGAGCGCTTCGTCGGTGACACCAAACTGCAGGACAGCGTCGCCATCGTGGCGATCATGAACCCGACCGAGACGGCCGTGGATGCCTACGACCTGCCCGCCCCGATGGCCAACCGTATGCTGCACCTGACCTGGGCCTTCGACTCGGCCGAATGGCTGGACGGCGTTGGCACCGGATTCGCCCACACCGTGTACCCGTCCATGCGCGCCCTGCTCGCCGAGGACCCGGTTGCCCGCAAGGCCGCCGTCGCCGGTGCCGTCACCACGTTCCTGCGCCACAAGCCGGACCTCATGACCCCGCCGGTCCCGACCGACCCGGCCAAGGCTGGCGGCGCATGGCCGTCCCCGCGCTCCTGGACCAACGCCATCAACGTCCTGTCCCAGCTCGAAGCAGAGGACGATGAAGCGGCCCTGATCGTGCTGACCGGACTTGTAGGCGACGGCCCCGCCACCCAGTTCCTCGTCTGGATGGAAGCCAACGACCTGTACAACCCCGCCGAGGTGCTGGAAAACCCGTCCATCGTTGACTGGTCCGACACCCGCGCCGACCGCCTGTTCTCCCTGGTCAACTCCGTCACCACGATGGGCCTGAGCCGCGACGAGGACTGGAAGAAGGCCGCCATGGTCCTGACCGCCTGCGCCGTCAACGGCAAGCCCGATGTGGCAATGCCCGGAGCGCAGAAGCTGGTGAACAACAAGCCGGTCGAAGCAAAGATGCCCTCGGTATTCAAGAACGCCTTCATGGAACTGTTCAGCCAGACCCGCTACAGCGTAGCCCAGGCAGCCTAGCCACCTTCAGAAGGGGTCGTCTCCACCGGGACGGCCCCTTCTGTCATGCCCGCGGTGAGAGAGCCGGGATGCGCCGCACACATGAAGACGACCCGCAGCACCGCAGCCTCCGATGAAAGTGACCCGGACACCTATGATCACAACCCCCGCCGCCACCGTAGAACGCCTCTCAGCCACGGAACCGGTCATTTCCAACATCCGCAAGGCCGCCACCTACATCGGCCGCATGCCCGCATCCCACGCCCCGGACCATGGCCTGCTTGCCGACTTCGACAAGGCCATCGACCAGCACTGCACGCGCGTAGCGGGCCTCCCCTCCGACAACGGCTTCGTTCACCGCACCCACGAAGCTGCCAAGCGCGTCCTGGGCATCTAGGGGGATCCACCGGCGGCACCTGCACAAATCGGGGTGCCGCCGCACACAGAGTAGGCATGAGACCAGCACAGAACCGCCAGCCTATGGGCATCCCCATCGGCGGCCAGTACGCTACCGCAGCCCACCCTGAAGCAGGCATCGCCCTGGGCGGTCCCGAGGACCGCCGCACCATGGCCGAACGCCGCGAAATGCTCCTGGCCGGCGGCTATGTTCCGGCAGCTACGGTCGCCGCCGCCACCTCACCGAAGTCGGCAGCAGACCGCGAAGAATGGTGGAACCGGAACTTCGTCGGTGCCGAGTACGCGGCCGACAAGGGCAAGAACTACCCGCAGATGCCCGACGACTACACCCCGGCCAAGACCCTCGGCCAGGCCATGTCAGGCAAGCGCCGGACGCACCGGATGAACTACAGCAACAAGGACATCGACCTTCGGATGCCCTCCGCCACGTCCATCAAGCGCTACTCCGGTGAACACGGCAACCCCACCTTCGATGTTCCCGTTTCGGTGTCCATCCGCGGCGGAGCTCCCAAGCAGACCTGGGTCCGCGTCACCAAGACCGGCCCCCACTCCTGGGAGACCACCCACCTGGGCGGACCGCAGAACACGCAGGCATCCTTCATGGTGTCCGAAGCTGTCGCTGCAGTCCTGGAATCCCGCCGCCCCTCGACGGCACTGAACGGTGTGGAGAGCCTCATCAAGGCCCGCCGCATGCGTGAAGCAGCCAAGGGCGCTGAGATGGCTCCGATCTCCTCGTCCTTCATTGACGAGGTCGGCTACGACCCGGCCACCAGCACGATGGCGACCCGGATCGGTGACAAGCTCTACGGGCACCGTGTGAACCCCCACACCTACGCCGCCATGGCCAACTCAGAGCGCCCCGGAGCCGTCTTCAACAAGCTGGTCCGCACCGTCAAGGGAGCCGGCGTCGAGAAGTGCTCCAGCTGCGGCCGGTTCACCAACATCGAGGTGACCCACGTCTGCCCGAAGGGCCACCGCCCGGCAGCAGACCTGAACCCGGAGCACACTGAGCGGGCACGCCGCCGCGCAGAGTTTGTCGCCGCCAGCCGCTCCCACGGTGAAAAGGCACCTGCCGCCGCAGCACCGGCAGCCGCGCCTGCTGCACCGGCCAAGCCCAAGCCCGCACCCAAGCGTCCAGCAGCGAAGCCCGCCCCGGCTGCAGCACCTGCCCCGGCGCAGGTTCGGCGTCCGGCACCGGGACTGAAGAAGGCACCGGCACGTGCAGCTGCCAGGCCCGAAGCCCCGGCACGTCCGGCACACCTGGTGAATCCGATTATGGACAACCGCGTCTACCGGCGCGAGGTTGAAGCCCTCCAGGGCTCCGCCGCATCCTCGGGATTCTCCGCCCGCGGCAACGGACCGGCCCGCCGCGCTGAGGTCAGTATCGTCTCCGGCGGCAAGGAAGCCCGCATCGACTTCGAGCCCGACGGCACGCTGAAGCGGTCCGTGGACGACAAGCCGGTCGAAGCCTTCGACCCCGGCCACGCAGACGCCCTGCGCATGGAGGCCTGGGCCAAGGAGAACGCCCTGGCGATGGCCCGGATCACCGATGCCGAGCGCCGCCGCCGGCCGGCAGCGCCAGGCACTGTCTAAACCCCCTCCACCGGCCGGGTCCGCAGCATCG
The DNA here is from genome assembly GCF_051337705.1 of Arthrobacter sp. IK3. Taxonomy (NCBI): domain Bacteria; kingdom Bacillati; phylum Actinomycetota; class Actinomycetes; order Micrococcales; family Micrococcaceae; genus Arthrobacter; species Arthrobacter sp. IK3. The sequence continues at coordinate 19,376 of NZ_JBPPSW010000003.1, forward strand.
CGGGCCCGGCCTTTTCCGGCTCCACCACACACCTGTTAGGAACCCATGAGCACCTTTGACGCTGAGCCGTCCTCCGCTGCGCCGACCGGGAAGGGACCCGTGACGCTGCCCCGGGACCTGCGCCTGAACCCGGGCGAGGAAGCTGTTTACCTGCTGCGGACCCACCCGAAGGTCCTCTTCCTGCCGGCAGTCACCTGGCTCATCCTCGCCGCCGCGGCCGTGGCCTGCTACATGTTCGTACCCCGCGGGATGCTCGACGGCTGGCTCTACCTGGGACTGCAGGCCGTGACGTGCGCCCTGACCCTGCACTACGCCGCCTGGCCGATCCTGCAGTGGTGGAAGAAGGTGTACATCGTCACCACCAAGCAGCTGATCATCCGCGAAGGCGTCCTGTACAAGAAGTCGATCAGCTCGCAGCTGGCCCGCGTCTCGGACATCCACGTCGACCGCGGCATCCTTGACCGGATCTTCCGCTGCGGCACCCTCGTGATCATCAACGCCGCCAACGGTGAAGCATCCCAGTCCAGCAAGCGCGTCATCTTCTCCGATGTTCCGCACGCGCTGAAGGTCGAGCAGACCCTCAAGGACATGGTCTACCACAACAACCACACCGCCTCGATGCCCGGAGTCTCCACCTACTAGACGCCATCCATGGGCCGGGCGGCACCAGGCCAAAAACCTGTCACCCGCCCGGCTCCGGCGTGCATAGAAACAAGCAGAGCAACTTCCAGCGAAAGGCATCATGAACATCACCGGACTGCACGGCTACGCCCGTTCGGGCAAGGACACCGCAGGCATGCACCTGATCGAGCACCATGGTGCGTCACGCTTCGCTTTCGGAGACACTCTGAAGGAGCAGGCGGCAGCCCTGGATTTCCGTCTCGACGGGACACTCTCCCTGGCGATGCTCGTGGAGTCCGCAGGCGGCTGGGAGGCCGCTGCCGGCCACCGCGCCCATGGAGCCGAGGTCCGGCGGAGCCTGAAAGCCTACAAGGAGCTGATCGCCGCGGAATTCTCGGACCACCGCCCGGACGCAGAGCTCATCGACGACCTGATACTCCTGGACCCGATGATCGACGGGGCAACGACCATGGCCGGCCTCCTGGAAGAGCTGGGCGGTGACTGGGAAGCAGCCAAGGACCACCGCCTCCACGGGGCCGAGGTCCGCCGCATGCTGCAGGTCTACGCCACCGAGCTGTGCCGCACCAACTACGGCGCCGACTGCTGGGTCGGGAAGGTTGAGCAGAAGATCCGGGCTGCCGGAGCCACCGAAGTCGTCCTGACCGATGTCCGCTTCGAGTCCGAGGCCGAATGGGTGCTGGCCAACGGCGGACGCATCATCGAAATCACCCGTCCCGGTATCGGACCGGTCAACGGCCACTCCTCCGAAAAAGGACTCGATCCGCGGCTCATTTCAGCGACCGTAGCCAACGACGGCACCCTCGATGACCTGGCCCGCCGGATGGAAGAGGCAATAAACCTGTCACCCATCACGGCCCGAGCCGCATAGAAGTCAATAGAGACAATCACTACTTAGGAGCTGCACCCCATGTCCAAGATCGTCATTGAAGGCACTTTCCCGGCCCAGCTGCCCGTCCGTGAAGACGGCACGGCGTACCCCTTCTCGATGGCCACCCAGAGCGCTGCCGTCTTCGCCGACACCCGCACCGACCTCGTGTCCTACCTCGTGGACGGCTACGAAGAGCTTCCCGCCGACACCGAAGGCGACGACACCGCCATGTGGCTGCGCTACAAGGCCTCCGTGGCCCTGGCCAACCTGCACCAGCAGGTCCTGGCCGCAGACGCCACGAACGCCGGCACTTTCGACCCCTCCGTTGAAACCGAAGACACGCTCACGACCATCTTCACGGACCGCTCCGAGAAGATCGACGAGATCGCTTCCTGGGACCGCGAGTTCCCCCTTGTCCTCGTCGCCAGCGGCTACGCGCCGTACACGACCACCCCGCGGCCGTCCGGAAACGTCCAGTGGCTGGACCCGTACACCGAAAAGACGTTCCTCGAAAGCGTCCAGACCATCGGCCTGGCCGAGGTCTTCGCCGCCGAAGACTAGGCCGCATACACGAGCGCCCCGGTTCCGCATCAGCGGGCCGGGGCGTTTGCGTGTCCCGAGAAGGGGATGTCAGCGCAGGTCGCCGTCCGGCACGAAATGAACCGGTGCGTCCGCCTTCGGTGCGGGGGTCATGAGGTTCTCGGCACGCTGGGCTGACCTGAAGGGGGCAGCCATCTTCGCGGAAGCCTTCACCGAAGTCTGCAGGGCGAGTGCTGCCGGAGTCTTGGATTCCCAGGCTTCGCGCGCGGTGCCCGAGGGGGCCTCGCCGTCCTCATTCCTGGGTTCCAGGCTGCCGTCGGAGAAGGTCAGGGGGCGTCCTGCGGCGTTGGAATACTCAAAGCCACTGCCGGGGCCGGCGTCGTCGATGAGGACCACAGAGGCGGGCTCAGAGGGCTCCCCGGCGCACTCGGGCGCTCCGGTGGCTGTATCCAGCTGCGGATATGAGGTGGTGGTGACCCTGACCTGGGTCCGTTCACCGGCGGGCTCGATGTTCCACACGGAAAGTTTGCAGCCCGACGCCGGTCCGGGGACCGTGAATTCGACGCGGTGCTCATCGACCGGGGTCACGGCGGCCGCCCACAGGACGTCGGTGCGGAACGTGGAGTCCGTCAGCGTGGCCTGGTTGGTGATGTCCGCGCGCAGCTGCTGCTTGACCTGGAACTGGGTGATGCCTGCGATGCCGGCTGCAATGGCGCCGATGGAGACCAGGGAGACGATGGATCCCACCAGGGTCTGGATCATGGTGTTGCCGGCTTCGCCCCTCAGTGCCTCGGCCATGGTGATTCTCACTGGTCGTCGTGCCTCTCGCTGTCCTGGTCATCGGTGCCGGGGCGGGGGCCCCAGACGGGCTGGCCGCTGGAATCGAAGCCGGTGATCATGAGGTTCTCCGGCTGCGGGACGGGCAGGGTCCGTGTGCGTTCTGCGTTGCCGGCGGCAGCTGTGACGGTGACTGTAGCCGTGCCGTCTTCGGAGGTTCCGGCCTTGACCTGCGCACAGAGGTCCCCGGAGCACAGTTCGCCGTCTTCCGGCACGGTTCCGGCTGCGGCCTGGTCAAGGTAGGCGGCTGCGACTGCGCTGACTGTCCGGCTGGCCGCGGATCCGTCCCTGACCTTTGTCGTCGCGCCCATGGTTGAAAGCAGAGAGGTGGTCATCAGGCTCAGGAACAGGGTCGTGAAGATGACGAAGACGACCGAGGCAGGCATGTTGCCGGCTTCGCCCTTCAGCGCCGCAGCGGGGGAGAGGATGCGCCTATTTGCCACTGGTGACCTCATAGACGGTGAAGGTGTCCTTCTCGTAGGTGGCTGGACCTTCGGTCTTCACGGTGATGGTGGATCCGGGCTTCACCTGGAGGCGGCCGTAGTACCAGCCGGAGCTGTCCCTGGGGATGTCCACCGTGGTCTTCGCGTCGCCGGCACTGAAGGTCAGGGTTGAGTCCTTGTCTCCGGATTCCGTCTTGAAGACGTACTGGAGGGTTTCTGCGCCTTCGGCGGCCTTGAACGTGTACTTCGCACCGCCGGTGCCTTCCGTGAGCTCCACTGCCTCATGTGCAGGCTTCGGGGCGGCGCCGTTGCCGGAGACGCTGAGCTGAGCCTGGACACAGTCTGCCGGATCCGGGGCAGAGCCGGAGCAGCTCTCCTCAGCACGTCCGCTGCGGGGTACGGCTGCATGCAGGATGTCCCCTTCACGCCGGATGCTGACGGTGAGGTCGCCGGCCGGGACCTGGGACGGGGCGGTGGTGTACGAGCCGGCACGCGGGAGTTCCTCTGCCAGCACGCTGTTCAGTGCGATGCTCCGGGCAGCGTTGGTGCTGTTGGCGATGGAGGCTTTGCCGGCCACGAGGAGGAAGGAGGCGCTGGCGACTATGACGATGCCGACGACGAGCATCCCGATGAGGGCGCCAACGAGAAGATCCCCCCGTTCGGACCGAAGAACAGCACTGAGCTTCTTCATGGACTCCGTTCGAGGGGATCAGGGGTGGGGTAAAGCGGTGATGGGCCGCCCGGAGAAAACCGGACGGCCCATCGAGGGTGTAGCTGGGTTAGTTGCCGTCGCCAGCCACGGTGTAGCCGGCCTCGGCCTTTGCAGCCTCGAAAGCTGCGTCGATGTCGGCACCCGCGATTTCCTTCGGGGTGTTGTCGACGCCGGAGACCATGAAGAACTTGCCGGAGCCGGACTCGGTGACGGCGACGAAGTTACCGACCTTGCCCTCCATCTTGATGTCACCTTCCTCAGCGACCTTGTCGCCGATCAGGTCAACGCCCGACTCGGCCAGGCGGTCCAGGTCAGCAGCGTAGGTGTTGACACTCTCGCCGTACTCCTCGGTGGAAGCGGCCAGGTAGACGCCCTGGGCGGTCACAACCGCGCCGAGGTCCTGCTGGGCACCCTTGTCCTGGGCGAAGGGGATAACGCCGAAGATCGAGGCCAGCACGCCGGCGGTCAGGATGCCGACCACAACGACGCCGACGAGGATGGACGGAAGGTCAAACGCGCCGGACTCGTTCTTGAACGCGTCGGACATGCGGGAGTTGGCCGAGGCCTTGGAGGCGGTGACCATGGAGAAAGCAGAGCTCAACGGAGATCCATTCTGTGAAGAAGATTGAGCCGGCTCTCTGAAGGGTCCTTCGGAGGCCTTTTCTTTCGGGCTCACATACAGAAGTGGCCGTGCGCGCAAAAATCAGAAAAAACTTTCGAGAAAGTGATGCGGGATACAAAAGCGGCAGTGCCCTCGAAGGACACTGCCGCACTCGGTTGGTCGATTGGCCTGGGCCCAGCACCCCTCAGGCACCGTGGTTGCAGAGGGGGTGCGCGTGGCCTGTGCGGCGGCGACGGTCTCTCCCACCGCCGCCACACCCCATGGCTACTCGATTCCGACGTCGTCGTAGTTCACGGTGGCTCCGCCGAACCAGTAGGCGGCGGTGGTGCCTCTAGCGGATGTGATGTTGATGCTGTACTTCGTCCAGCCATCGACGGTCTCTCCGGCAACCGCAGTCATTGCGCTGCCTGTGTAGCCGCCTGAATTCACCGATGGCGTTCCTTTCGCCCAGAAGGTGATGGCGTTGGCTGTTACAGGAACGTTCACGCTCTGCCGGATGCCGCCGAGCCTTCCTCCACCGCGGAGTGAGTAGACGCCTGTCCGGGCGTCGTTGGTGAAGGAGACACTGTCTCCGCTCTTTTGCCAGCCGGCCATGCCGTGCTCAAAGCTCGCGTTGGCGAAGACGCCAGCCCAGACCTCAAGCGGGCCGAAGGCATCGGACTTGGCCGAGGCTCCAGCAATGTTTACTGCCTGAACTGTGAACGTGTAGCTGGCCCCCGCCGTCAGTCCGTTCAATGTGGCGGTCAGTGCCGTGGTGGTGGTTGAGCCCCGTTCCACACCCCCCGACCAGGCCGTGACCTTGTAGGAAGTGACAGGTGAGCCGCCGTGGAACTCGGGGGCTGCCCATGTGACGGTGGCCTTGCTGTCCTTGGAGGATGCGGAGACGGCAGTGGGGGCACCAGGTACAATCGGCGCCCGCAGCTCGATGTCGTCAAAGTACACTACACCCTGCACACCTGCTACGCCGACACTCCGGAGCTCGCCGGCGTTGGCAGAGAAGTCCACTGCGTACTGCGTCCAGACGCCATCCTGCTTTAGTGCGTACGACGGGCGTTTGTTACCGGCAAAGTATGCCTGAGCCGGTCCGGTGCTCCAATAAGTGAACAACGGCCTGTCTGCCGGAATGATGACGGCCTGGGTGACACGGCCGGGGCCATAGCTGCTGTTACTGGAATAAAAGGACTGCGCTCCCGACCGGGCCTCCTCGGTGCTGGATGATCCGTTATTCAACAGGGTCCATCCTTCCAGTCCCTGCTCGAAACCGGGGTTGGCAAGGTGACCTGAGGAGATTTCAAGGGCCGGTGTCGAATCGGACCTGATGGACTCCCCGCGTGCGTTACGGGCAGACACGGTGAAGGTGTATTCGGATCCAAGTTTGAGGTCGTTGAAGGTTGCAGAACGCAGGTTGGGACCGACATTTACCCGGCTGACTGCCTTGCCTGAGACCCACGCCGTTGCCGTGTAGGAGCCCACGGGCGTGCCCCCGGCAAAGACCGGAGCCGTCCACGTGACTGTGGCTGCTCCGAGGCGGGAGCTGGCTGCAACCGCTGTCGGAGCATCCGGGACGGTGGCGCCTACCAGGGCGAAATCGTCCAGGTAGAAAAGGGCAGTGTATTGGTTCATCTGCATGCCCAGAGTGGCTGTCGTGCCCGCAAGGTCGGACACATCCAGCTTGTACTGGGCCCAGCCGTTCTCGCCCTGGGCCATGATTACCGGCGTCCGGACGCCCTTATTGAACGTGACTTTCATGCTGCCCGGTGTTGACCAGTATGTGAGCACCGTTGCGCTCTCGGGAATGGCAATGGACTGCTCGATCTGGGTTCCTGTGCCCGCGTCGTACTTCATGGACATACCCTTGGCCCCGGAATGGCTGTTCACTGTCGAGGCTGATGCTGGTCCGCGGACCTTCCATCCCTGGCTGTCCTGTTCAAACCCGGGGTTTGAGATATGGCCGGCATTGATTTCAACCGGTCCGTACGGCTCTGAGGCGACGGATTCTCCCGAGGTGTTGGTGGCTGTAATGGTGAACGTATAGCTCTTTCCGACCGTCAGGCCTTCGACGGTGGCCGTGCGCTGCCCGCCGTCCACAGTGGCTTTCGCTTTCACCTCCCCGTCCAGTGATGCGGTCACGGTGAATTCGGTGATGGGTGTGCCTCCGGTGAAAGCAGGCAGTTCCCAGGTTGCCGTCGCGCCGCCAAGCTTGGAGGTCACGGCCAGCGAAGCAGGCGCATCTGCCTCTACAGCTCCGCCGAGGGTGATGTCATCGACGTAGGTCGTCGCGTACTCAGCGGCTGAGAGCCGAAGGGTCACGAGAGTACCCGTGAGAGAGGAAACGTCCGCACGGTACTGGACCCAGTCACCTTCCTTGTCCGTGACGGCAGAAGGGATTGTCTTGCCGCCCATCTCGATGATGAGGGGCTTCGTGCTCCAGAAGGACAGAACCGGGGTGTCTGCCGGGACAGTGACGACCTGCGAAGCCCCGGAAGGTTTACTAATCTTGAGCGATAGATCCCCCGTGCGGGCCTTGCCTGAAACAATCTCCCCTGATGTGTAGTGCCTGGCCCAAGCGACCCATCCTTCTTCAAAGCTTGGGTTCTTGAGAGCGGAATCCGGCAAGGTCAGCGAGGCGATGGAGGGATCTGAAATCTGGTCACCCTTCACCGCTGACACCCGAACGTAAATGGTCTCTTCCGGCAATGCGCTCACGGTTGCTGACAGCTTGGCGATCCGTTCGTGCTTGACGGCCCAGTCACCGTCACCGACCCGGTATTCGACCTTGTACCCGTGGGAGCCCTTCACTGACTCCCAGGTGGCTTTCGCCTGGAGGGGTGAGACCGCGGTGAGCTTCAGGTTTGCGGGTGCGCCCTTGGCGGGGTCGAGGCCGCCGACGTCCTCGATCAGTTCTGCGAGGTCTTCTGCGGTGAGGCAGCCGGTTTCGGTGTCTGCTTCGAAGATTTCAGGGTCGGTGCGGGTGTCGGTGGAGTAGAAGATTTTGCCGGTGCCGGATTTGGCCAGGGCGACGTAGCAGGTGCCCTTCTCGTCGGCTTTGACCTTGGTCTGCTTGGTGCTGGACATCTGCAGGTATCCGGTGTCCAGGAGTCCCTGGTGGTCCATGAACCGGTTGTCTTTGGTGCGGGCTACGCCTTCGGCGGTGCGGATGGCCGAGAGGTCCTGCTTGGCTGCGTTGTTCTGGGCGTAGGGGATGACGCCGAAGATGGCTGCGAGGATTCCCGCGGTCAGGATCCCGACCGTGATCACCCCCGTCATGATGGATGGCAGGTCAAAGGCACCGGAGCTCTTTCTCAGCTCGGGCAGGGGTGATCGTCGCAAAGCGGTACTCCTGTGTGTGGGGCTCCCAAAGTGAAGGGAAGGGCAGAGCCAGAAAGCTCCACCCACTAGAAGTGCGGCCGCGCGCAAAAAACCCAAGGTTTCAGGAAGCGGCGGCACCCATTATGGGGTACCGCCGCTTCCCGGCTTAGTGGTTAGTTTTTCGCCACCAGCTCGAGGTCATCGACCTTGAAGTTGTGGTAGCTCCCGCCGAGCCCCAGGGAGATTGGCCTGCCGGCATACCGTGAGAGATCGACGCTGTATCTCTGCCATGCCCCCTCAGGAGCACCGACTGCCTGCTTCGCCAGCTCCTGACTTCCTGCGAACACTTTGAGGCTGCTGTCGGAGGACCAGAGTGCGAGGACCGGTGTTTCCGGTGGAACGTGGATAGTCTGTGTGGCCTTGTAGGTGTTGCTCTGGATCCCCAGCGATCCGCTTCCCGTTCGAGCCCCGCCCAGCCACTTGAACCAGTAGCTGTCGTACGTCCAGCCCGAGAGCCCGTTCTCGAAGCCGGGGTTGGCGATTGGGGTCAGGATGATGTCCACTGGGGTAGTTGTCGAGGAAGGCTTAGACGCACCGACGTCATTCGTTGCGGTAATCGTGAACGTATATCGGCTACCTGCATCCAGACCCGGCATCGTTGCGGTGAGCGTGCCTCCGGGGACGGAAACACTGCCGTGCGCCTGTGAACCCTTCCATGCAATGACGGTATAGGACGATACTGCCGGACCGCCGGAGAAAACAGGGGCCTTCCAGGAGATCGTTGCGTTTCCGTTGGTGGAGTAAGCACTTGGCTCTGTTGGAGCGTGCGGCACCGTGACCGGCAGGAAATCGAAATCATCAACGTGCACCCACAGACCATTGGGCTCTATCACCAGATTCACTGTCTTGCCGGCTAAGTGGTGCGCATTCACCAGGTACTGGGTCCAGTCTCCCTCGACTACTACAGGGTCGGAGGGGAGCAGGTTGTTGTCCATCTTGATCTTTGCCGTGGAAGAGCCTAAGTCGCGCCTGACCCAGTAGGTGAGTACGGGCTTGTCGACCGGAACAGTAACAATCTGGGACAGGGAGGAGTATTTGCTGATTTTGGCAGCACTTGAGCCGGTATGCCCCACAGTGAGAGAGGCATTCCCGCCTGTCCAGTGCTCCAGCCCCTGTTCAAAGCTTGGGTTCTTCAGTGCGGATCCGGGAAGCTTCACTGACGCCGTGGCGGGGTCGGTGGGCCCGGCGTCTGTCAGGGCAGTGACACGCACGGCCACGGTCTGCTCAGGCTGCGCCCGCACTGACGCCCCCAGCTCGGTTCCATCGGCACGCAGGAGCACCCAGGCACCGTTGTCGATGCTGTATTCGACCCTGTAGCCGGTGGCCTTGCTAACGGGCTTCCAGACAGCCTTTGCCTCCAGAGCAGAGACTGCAGTGACCTTCAGCCCCCTGGGCGCGTTGCTGATAACCCCGTCAACCCCGCCAATGTCGTCGATGAGCTCAGCCAGTTCATCGTCCGTGAGGCAGCCCGTTTCAAGGCCCTCTTCATACACTTCCGGGTCGGTGTTGCGGTCAGTGGCGATGAAGATCTTGCCGGTGCCGGACTTGGCCACGGCGACGTAACAGGTGCCCTTTGCATCGGCCTTGACCCTGGTCTTTTCGGTGCTGGAATCCTGCAGGTAACCGGCCTCCAGTAGCCCGGCGTGGTCCATGAACCGGTTGTCCTTGGCTTTGGCTACACCTTCCGCGGTGCGGATGGCGGAAAGATCCTGCTTGGATCCGTTGTTCTGGGCGTATGGGATGACGCCGAAGATGGCTGCGAGGACGCCGGCGGTCAGGATTCCGACCACGACCACCCCCGTGATGATGGACGGCAGGTCAAAGGCGCCGGAGCTTCCCCTGATTCCTGTCCTGGGTGGTTTCCGCATTCACACACTCCTGATCGAAGACGGCCCCGGGTTATTCCGGGGCCGTCTTCTCTGTGTGCGGCCGATCACCTAATGCGCAGGGTTCCCGCGGTGGGTTACTTCGCTACGAAGGCTATGTCGTCTACGTAGCCGGGGCCCTTGATATAGATCAACCCTGTAACACCCACGAGACTGGATGCATCACCGGTGTATCTGGTCCACCCGTCCACCGTCTCTCCGGCTACCAGGGGAATCCGTTTCGACCCGAATTCCACCCTTGGAGTGCCGGTGCTCCAAAGACTAAGGACAGTCCTGTCCGCGGGAGTGATAACGGACTGGCTGACAGTCGAGCTGTAGCCAAGGCTGATGGAGTTAGACCCGGAACGCGCGATTCCGCCGGTTTCCAAGACAGCGCCGCTGCCATAGAGCCATCCGGTCAGACCCAGCTCGAAGCCTGGGTTGCCCACTGCGCCAGCATTTCCGGGAATCGCCATAGGTGCTTCAGCCGGAGCTGAGCTCCCCACCGCGTTATCCGCGGTGACCGTCATGTTGTAATCGACGCCCGGAGCTAGGCCGGGAACTGTGCCCTGCGCCAATCCTGGAGCGACCTTCAGGGTGGATACCGCTTCTCCATCCGCCCAGGCAGTCACGGTGTATGAGGTGAGCGGGGACCCTCCCGCGAAACGGGTGGGGTTCCAGTAGACGATGGCTGTGTTGTCTTTGGTAAATGCTCTGACGTTGGTGGGGCTGTTGGGTTCCGAGGCAAACTCAAGATCGAAGTCATCGTGGGGCGCGCTATTTAGAATCTCGATATTACGGTTTGTACCTGCCAGCGCTGAGAGATCAATCTTGCAGTTCAACCACCCGTCGACATTATCGCCCGGCTGCACGTAAGTGGAGGTGTTGCTGGTCCAGTCAACAGAGGGGCATCTTTGCGCCCCAGATACCCAGTAACTCAGGACCGGCCGCTCAGCAGGTATGGTGACCATCTGCCAGATGGAACCGTAAGACTTATCGACTTTTCCAGCCGCGGACCCGCCACGGCCGGCGCCGGAAACTACTGTGGCGCTGTTGAAAACCCAATGTTGTGCTCCCTCTTCGAAGCCCGGATTCTTCAAAACGCCATCCGGCAGCTGGACGGATACCGTTTCGGCAGCGCCGCCACTGTTGGGCATACCTTCGTAAAGCCGCACTTCCAGTTCAGCCGACATCTCCAAGCTGTGCAGGGAAACCCCGGAACTTGTGTTGGGCCTTACCTGCCAGGGGCCGCCGTTGATGCGGTACTCAAGGGTGTAGATGGGCGGATTTTTAGGCGTATTCCAAGTCGCTACGGCAAACAGGGATGAACGCGGAATTACCTGCAGTCCCAGCTTGCCTTCCTGCCCCGTACCGTCAGGGAGTTCAGGACTGCCCGGGGTGCTGCCGCCGTCGCCGATTCCTCCGCCTGCCTGGCCCTCGTCTTCAATGCCTCCGACGGATTCGACCAGTTCGGCCAGCTGCTCTTTGGTGAGGCAGCCGTAATCCGTGCCGGGGTCAAAGATCTCCGGGTCGGTGTTGCGGTCGGTGGCCACGAAAATCTTGCCGGTGCCGGACTTGGCCAGGGCGACGTAGCAGGTGCCCTTCTCATCGGCCATGACCTTGGTTTGCTTCGTGCTGGAGTCCTGCAGGTAACCAATATCGAGCAGGCCCTGGTGGTTCATGAACCGGTTGTCCTTGGCTTTGGCTACACCTTCGGCTGTCCGGATGGCTGAGAGGTCCTGCTTGGCCCCGTTGTTCTGGGCGTAGGGGATGACGCCGAAGATGGCTGCGAGGACACCGGCGGTCAGGATCCCGACCACCACCACCCCCGTAATGATTGATGGGAGGTCGAAGGCGCCTGAGCTCTTTCTCAGCTCAGGCAGGGGGGATCGTTGCAAAACGGTACTCCTTGGTGGGGTGCCCCTCTAAAAAGGGGCGGTCAGTGCCCCGCGGGCCCGTTTGCAGGCTGCTAACGTACCGGCGGTCCACCCACAGAAGGTTCCTGGCGCGCAAAAACAGGCCTGCGGCAGCCAGCCCTCTCCTACTGGGCGGCGCTAAATCCCCAGCGAAGCGGCCAGGATGCCGTATACGGTGATGGCCAGGATCGCTGCCGCTGCCATGTACGGGCCCATCGCGGTGTGGCGGCGGCCGGGGTCGGTGAACTTGAACCAGATGGTGCCGCCGAGGCAGAAGACGAACGTGAACAGCAGCCACAGCATGGCGGCAATCGGCGAGACGGCGCCAAGCAGGGCAGCGGGCATGGGGGAGAGCTTGATGTCTCCGCCGCCGGCGTATCCGGTGAGCATCGTCAGTCCCAGGAAGAACCCGAAGGTGACGGCGGCACTGATGAGGGCAGGGAGCAGGATCTGGCTGTCGATGAACGTCTGGGAGGCAGCGAGCAGCACTGCGGTGAAGATACCGAAGATGAGGTTGTGCTGGTTGCGGATTAGCTGCGTGACATGGTCCAGGTAGCCCAGGACACCCAGTCCCGCACCGAGGAGCGCCATGAGCCCGAGGTATTCCACGGGAAGGAAGACCACCGAGACGCCGGCAGCAGCCAGGCCCGAGAAGATGCCCCACACAGCTGAGACCAGCCAGTCCCTGCCGGTGAGCGGACGGAGTCCCACTTCGCGCTCATCCTGGTCGGCAGCCTGCACAGCGGCGGCCTCAATGTCTTCGGTCAGTACGGACACTGGTTCTCTTCCCTTCGTTTCCGGCACCCGTAGCGGGCCGGTTCCGAAGGGGGACATGCGCAGATTTGGCAGGGCGGCCCGTTTCACCCGCTAGCCCATCTGCATCAGGGCCGGATAGATGGCGTACATGGGCAGGACGATGGAAATGATCAGGACGCCGGCGATGCCGTAGACGGCGTAGTTCACGATGGGGTCGATCGTCTTGTTCAGGGTGTCCAGCTGCACGGAGGCTTCATCCCGGTATTCGGGGGAGAGCTCGTTCATGATTTCGATTTCCTGGCGGACCGACGGCGCCGATGAAAGGATCTGGCGGGCATCCAGCGGCACCAGCTTGGTCTGCACGAACCCCTTGAGCTCCACGCCGTCCGTGAGCATCCTCTCGGCGTGCGCCAGGCAGTGCTGCTTCAGGGCGTCATTGCCGCACCCGTTTGCTGCACTGCGGAGGGACTCGGGTTCGCCGATGCCCGTGGAGAGGTTCGCCGAAAGGAGGCTGAAGAGCCTGCTGGCGGCCGAGAGCTGCAGGATCGGGCCGATGGCGGGGGTGCGGATGGCCAGGGTGTCCATGGCGGATTTGAACCGGTCGGACTTCCGCCCCAGGGTCACCCAGTACGACATGAACAGCGCCGCGGCCAGGCCCACGAGCACCAGCCCCCATTTCACGTACTCGGCCACCGCCAGGATGATGATGGTCATCTGCGGGGTTTCGACGTCCAGGTCATCGAAGGTCGCTACGAAGCCCGGGATGATGAACGCGACGGCCACGAAGAGCAGGGCGATGCACATCAGCATCATGAACCCCGGCTGGATGAGGTTCATGAGCAGCTTTTTCTTCACGCTGGTCGCTTCACCCATGAGCACCGCCGCCTGGTCCAGGTTCCGCTGCAGTGCCTGGGACGTCTGGGCCGCTTCGATGAGTTCACGCACCGTCCGGGGAAGGATCTCCTCGGCCATGAGAGCCTGCTTGAAGCTGGCACCTTCCTCGCGCATGGCCTTGGCAGCGTGCTCGTAGGCGCGGCCGATTTCGAACTTGCGGTACTGCTCTCCGACGATTTCCAGGGCGCGGGCCTCAGGCTGGCCTACACGCAGGACCATGGTCAGGGCGCGCAGGGAGCGGGCGATGGTGGCCGGCTTGGACTTCTTGCCCTTGTACAGCACGAACGTAGGCGCTTTCTTCAGCGGGACGCCGTTTTCGTCGAAGCCCAGATCGCCTTTCTTGACCCGCTTCGGGGCTTTCGGGGCCTTGGGCGGCTTCGAAGGCTTGGGCGGGCGCGCCTTGCCTGATGCCGGTTTGGCCTGGTCCGCGGTCCGGTTACCGCGCATGGCCCGGCGCGATGAAGGCACGGATCCCGGATCGTCTGTGGTGGTGTCGGTGCTCAAAGCTTTACCCCTTTCCGGGCCATGATTTCCCGGAGATCGTCCGTATTCTTCGCCGCGCCCAGGGCGGTATCGGCGGTGATTGCGTTCTGGCTGACGAGGTCGGCCAGGGAATCCTCGAGGGTGAAGCACCCCTTGGATCCGGCGATGCGGGCCCGGATCATCTGCATCTTGTCGTCGCGGATGATCTCGGTGAAGTTCAGGTCGTTCAGGAGCACTTCGCGCGCCGCGGTGAGCCGCCCGTCCGCGGTGGGAACGAGCTTCTGGACCATGATTCCCAGCAGCGACTGCGAGAACCGGGAGCGGATCTGGGGCTGCTCGTCAGCAGTAAACTGGCCGATGAAGGAGTCCAGTGCCTCGGTAATGGAACCGGCGTGCGCGGTCGTGATAACCAGGTGGCCGGTGGTTGCCGCGTGCAGGGCCGCCTTGGCCGTGGCAGCGTTGAGCAGCTCGCCGATGACGATGATGTTGGGCTTGGACCGCAGCGCATCTTCAATGGCAGTGGGGTAGTCCACGACGTGGGTTCCGATTTCCCGCTGGACGATCGAGGTGGCGCCGATCTCCTCATGCACGAACTCGGTGGGGTCCTCCACCATGTAGATGTGCTTGTCGTACTCTTCGTTGGCCATCCTGATCAGCGACGCGATGGCCGTGGTCTTGCCGGAACCGGTGGGCCCTTCCATGATCAGCAGGCCGGAGTCCCGGTGGATGAGGTCGCGGATGACCTGCGGGAGGCCGATCGCATCTGCGGTGGGTACGGTGCCGGGAATGATGCGGAAGGTGACGGTGATGCCCTGCAGCGATTTCCTGAACGTGCCGCGGACCCGGTACCTGTCGGTGGCCAGCGCAACGGAGGCGTGGCCGCGGGTGCCGAGCGGGTCGTGCCGGCCCTCGGTCGCTTCGGCCAGCCACATCATGATTTCGTCCTGGGAGAAGACGACCTCGGTGCCGTCGGGGATGAAGAGCCTGCCGCTGCGCAGACGCCGCATGGGCTTGTCCGGGTGAATGTGCATGTCGCTCACGGCGCTGTCGCCGCACTCGTCGATCATCCGGTGCAGGCGGGCCAGGGCGGCGCTATGCAGGGTCGCAGTGAGCAAGCCCGTGATGGGTTCGGTGGCGGTTCCGCGCATTTCGCGGCGGGTCAGTGCGGGGCTATTCACCAATGATCCTCAGTGCTTCTTCGTGGTCCGTGATGCCGGCAGCGATCAGCCGTTCGATGTCCTGGCGGAATGTGCTCTTGGAGGTGTGCGCGGCGATGTCCCGGAGCCGGGAGAGGGGGACGTTGGCCATGATGGCTTCGGTCATTTCGTCCGTGACGGTGAGGACCTCGTGGATGGGGACACGGCCCTTGTACTTGGTTGCCGGGTCCCTGCGGTCCCAGTCGGGGTTCAGCCTGCCGACCAGGCGCTGTGAGACGACGCCCTTGACCGAGTCCAGGACTGAAAGCGGGGAGTCGTCCGCAAGGTCGATCAGGCGCAGCAGGGCGGTGATGTTGTTGTTGGCATGGATCGTGGTGATGACCTGGCGGCCGGCCTTCGCCTGGCGGACCGCAGCGGCAGCGGTGGTGTTGTCGCGTACCTCGCCGATGAAGAGGGTGTCGTAGTCGGAGCGGACCAGGGCAGGAAGCAGCGCGGCGAAGCCCGCTTCGTTCTCCTCGTTGACCTCCAGCTGGATCAGGCCGGGAAGGTTCCGCTCTACAGGGTCCTCGACGGTCCAGACAGTCCTGGTTCCGGTGCTGACGTGCATCAGTGCACCGTGTGCGGTGGTGGTCTTGCCGGACCCCATGGGCCCGGCGATGACGATCATGCGGTTGGCCGCGGCGAGCATGTCCTGGAAAAGGTTCAGGTTCAGGGGAGAGAAGGAGAGCTCTTCGAGGGAGCGCAGGCTTCCTGTCGGGGGCAGGCGGAGCACGATGGCGTCCCCGCCCTCGGCGGTGTGGAAGGACACGACGCGTGCCTTGCGTGCTTCCCCGGCGACGTCGGCCATGTAGATGGTTTCCTCGGGCACGAAGCTCACGCCGGTGGACAGGCCTGACTCGGACTTGAACTTGCCGATGATCTGGCGGGCTTCAACGCCTTCTACCCGGCGGATCGGCCTCATCCTGCCGTCGACCCGGGCCTGGACGGTGAGGACCATGCGCTCGGACTCAGTGGAGAGCAGGACATCGGAGGCGCCAAGCTCCAGGCACTCCTGAATCATGCCGGGGAACCATCCAGTGACGTCGGGGCCGATCTCCAGGTAGTTCTCCGGCAGCTGGGGCGCCTTGGCTGTCTCCGGGTCAGCCACTGGCTCGAGGTAGCCCTCGGGCATGGGCAGCGGGCCAATGAAGGACGGGTCACCGGGCATGGGCAGCTCACCTGTGCCCTGGGCGGCCACGGGAATCAGGTACGGCAGGGAGCGGTCGCCGTAGTCCGACCCGGCGCGGTGGCGCGGGAACTCTGATTTGCGGCGGATGCTTGCGCGCTTAGCCAACGAGGTGACTCTCTTCCTGGCGGTGCAGCCGGGCGATGCGGGCACTGAATTTCTCCAGGGCCCTGCGGTGGCGGATGGATGACTTGGGTTCGAAGGCCGGGTCCATGAGGAAGGCGGCAACGAGGGAGTTCAGCTCGTGCTCGGGCCGGCTGCCCAGCGCGGCGTTGGCAACGGCCAGGATTTCCTCGCGCACCAGGCCAAGATCCGTCAGCGACGGGTCCACGGTGGCACTGGTGTAGAGGTGGCTCAGTCGCTGGTGTCCGCGTTCGACGAAGTAGAGGACGGCTTCGTGCAGCAGAGGGGCCGGGAAGGAAGGGGCTGCAGCCGAGAGTGCTGCTGCCGTCAGTTCCGCAGCTTCACGCAGGGTTGCAGCGGGCCTGAGGGCAGTGTGGGCTGTGCTTTCGAAGAGGACCGTCTCGGTGAGTTCGGTCCTGAAGTGGCCGCCGATGTCACGGAGCATTTCGCGTTTGATGACGGTGGAGAGGTACGCCCACGGGTCGTCGGAGCGCCTGAGATAGGCGGAGATGAATTCCTGGCGGAGGATCGTGAAGGCTGTGTTTGCGACGTCGGAGGGTTCGTAGGAGACACCGAACTGGCGGTTGATGCTCACGGCCATTGGCTGTCCGATGCGTTCGGTGACCTCGGCGTAGAACGCCAGTCCGTCGGCGCTGCCCCACCACTGCCCGTATTCGGGGTCGGTGGACGGCATGCTGCTAACTGCGCTGACGAGGTAGGTCATCTCCTCTGCGCCTGAGGTCTGCTCTGGCAAAATGTTCCCTTCGACTGCCGGCCCGCGTGGGGGTGGCCGGGTCTGCAGGGGGACATGCGTAGATAAATCGCAGTAGGGGGAGAATGGGCGCCGGTTTTTGCGCGGCGTGGCTCTTCTGTAGAGGGGGACGCCTATATTCGGGCATGAAAAAGGGCCCGCAGCGAGGTGCTGCGGACCCTGTGGGTATCTTCTAGCCGGTGCGGGGAGGGCTCATGTAGCCCCATCGGGAGAGCCGCTTGCGCAGCGCTTCCCACCCTTGGCCCGTAGCTTCTTCGAGGGCCTGCCGGCTTGCACCGCGGAGATACCATCCGGCGATCCTGGTCGTGTAGTTCCTGGCTGATTCGAGAGCACCGCCGTCCTCGTCACCTGCGACACCGCGGTTCATGTGTGCCTGGGCAGCCAGCTCACGGAGGGCGCCGGCTTCAGATGCAGGGATCTTCACCTGCGGGGCCGCCGGGTAGCGTGCGTCCCAGCTGGCCGGCCCGGTGCGTTCCGGTGCCCGGGGGTAGGAGAGCTGCCCTTCTTGGGCTGCCTGCCCGTGGTAGGCGGTGAAGCGGGAGACCGCCCGGGGGTTTAGGCCGAGGGGGACGGCGATCTCGTACGGGTCCCATCCTGCCTCCAGAGCCGCTTCCAGCGCTTGGAAGTATTCGGCGACCGCAGGTTCCAGCCCGTTGGCGGTGCGCTTGGCAGTGTGTTCGCTGACCGCCTTCTCCAGCCGGGTACGAAGATCAGATGCGATCTCTTCGGGCAGCTCGCGCGGCTGGAGCACTCTGGCTGGACGCGGCCTCTCCGGAATCTGGAACCCGAAGTCCTGTACGGATCCGGAGGCCCGCCGGATCCGGTCGCTAACGTAAAAGTGGGAGACGCCCAGTGCATTTCCGAGCTGCCGGTAGGACCATCCTGCGTCGTTGGCCGCCTTGAGGGCCTCGTTGAGCAGCTCGTGTGCTTCTTCGTCCGAATCAGCTTTCTGCTGCAGGTCTAGGAGCCCGCGGCGGAGTGCATCGGGAAGCACAGCAGCCATGATGGTGCCTTTCTGCGGGAGGGGTCTGGTCTTCGAAGGCTACACGTTTCGGAGTTTCCTGGCTGGAATCTCTCACTCACCGCGGGCAGCGGCATAACCGTTCATCGACGGCGGCAGCTTTCCATAGCCGTGCCGTACTGCCCTGGCCCTGGCCGCGCCGGGCTTGTAGCCGCATGCCTCATCCAGTTCTTCCCACCGCACGCGCCGGGCCTTGGCGCCGATGATCATGGCGCTGAGCTGCTCGGAGGCTTGGCGGGCCTCCATGACAGCCTTCACCCTCCGTCGTGTCTCTTCCCGGGGGTCCTGCCCGGCGAGGCGAACCGGGACCTTGGCGGCACTGCGGGCCCTGGCTGCCAGCTTCCGCATGGTTCTTCGCTCTTCATCGCTAAGCGTGCCGCGGGGATTCAGCGGCGGGCGGCCCTTGGTCGGGCGCCGGTACACCGGGAAGCCCGGAGCAGTGTCCGCAGGAACGGCGGACTCATTCAGCTGGCGGATCCACTCCCCGCTGGCGCCTACGATTTCTCCCAGGACCTGGAAGGGCCAGCCTGCATTGTGTGCGGCACGGATGAGGGCTGCGGCGTCGCTGCGGGTCTGTTCACGCCGGTTCCGGATCTGCTCTTCGAGGCTGCGGAACTTGCTGATGGCGGAGGCCGGGAAGGATTCGCCGCTTCTGTAACGGGGGACCTCGCATTTCAGGGACGGGGTGAACTGGGAAATCTTCAGCGCACGCTCACGGCTGATTCCCAGTGCAGAAGCGGTCGTGCGGCGGGACCAGCCGGCTGCCGTGGCGGCGTTGATCACCGATGCCAGCCGTCGGTTGGCCCAGGGATCGGCGGGGTCTGCGGCAGAGGTAAATGCCGTGTAGGCGCGCACGAGCGCTTTGGCCTGGTCGGCGGGGATGGATTCAGGGCTGTTGTCGGCCATTAGGGCAGCAGCCTCTCTGGCTGAGCAGGGTGAACTTGGTGTACGTCTACGGTGATTCTACGGCAAGGCCCTGCTGCCACGTCGACAACCTGCCCTGCTGCCGCACACATAGCCTTCACGGGGGTGCGTCCGCATGCCCTGGCTGCATACCCATGCAGTTCCCGGCGTTAGGAAATAAGTGATCCCCCAACCCGTGTCCTTCGTTCCGCTGGCCGTCATCGTGATCCTGGCTGTAGGCGCCCTGGCGTATGCGGCATTCAAGTCCGGTGCCGGTGCAGCACGCAGCGAGCCTGGAAGCCGCGCCCGCATAGCCGGCTTCACCGTCACTGCGGCTGCGCTCCTGCTCGCTCTTGGTGGTCTGGCCATGATCGCCAACATCATCCTGAGCCACGACAAGGCCTACGACACGGTGCTCTGGTCGAGCCTGTACGAGAACTACGGGATCGTACCCGCAGACGACAGCAGGGAATTCCACCCCGGTGTCCCCTTCGACGCCGTCGTCGACGGAGAGGAGGTGGCCTGCACTGTAGTCCCGCCGGAATCAGTCAACTGCAACGGCGAAACCCTGATGCCTGCTTCAGCCCACGGTCAGCTGCAGTAACCGCTGTGGGTGGTAGCGGTTCATTGCCGTCATTTTACTGAGCAGATACGCTATATCACATCGGTGGCGCAGCTGCGACCACCGCCCTTCTTCCCCTTGGAGAACCCCTTGATCAACCGCCTGAAAACCGAATTCGCCGGAATGTCCAACACCCGCCGCATCGCCTACGGCGTCGGCCTCGGCGTGGCACTGCTCCTGCTTGTCCTGCTGGGCACCGGTGTCTGGGATCCGATGGCTGTCGAGACCGGCGTTTCGGCCGTCAAGTAGCCTTCCGCAGGGCCCCGCCGGTATCGCCGGCGGGGCCTTTTGCTGCCCGGGTTCCTATCTGAAGATGCCCATGAGGGCAGATACCAGCACGTCAGGGAACATCAGCACCGGAACAGCCCCGGCAACCATGAAGGGGCCGAAGGGCAGCTCCGCCTTGCCCCCGCCGGTGAAGAGCAGCGGGAAGCCGGCAACGCCGCCCAGGATCATCGGCAGCACCAGCGCCCCGTACGCTGCGTCCCAGGGGCCGGCCATGCCCAGCGCAAGCCCGAGGACCCCGGCAAGCTTTGCGTCGCCCCAGCCCATCCCTCCGGTGAAGAAACAGACGGTCCAGTAGGCCGCGTAGCACCCGGCCATACATCCTGCAGCAACCAGAACGCTGCGCCAGCCCGTCTCGCCGGCCGCCGCGGCTGCCAGGCAGGCCAGTATCAGTGCCGGGTAGGCCGGGAGGACGATGACATCCGGCAGGCGCTTGGTGAGTGCATCAATGACGGCCAGCAGGATCAGGACGACGCAGAGGAATCCGGTCGCTGCGGCCATAATGGGCCCGCTGTCTGTCCTGGCCCACCAGACAAGAGATCCGATGCCGGCAGCCACGGCTGCTGCGGGAAGTCCCACCTCGAGGTTCATGATCCGGGGGACCCAGGGCTCGTCGGTGAAGGGGGTGATCTCCGCTCCCTCCGGATCCTCCGGCGCCGCGGCCGCAGCCGGCTGAAGGTGGCTCATGGCCTGACTCCTGTCTGGTGGTTGGTGCCCGTTGTTGGGTTTTCGTCAAACTGATACAGTGAATTTCCGTCTGGTGCAGCTGTTCGCGCGGCGTCCCGGACAGCGCCCCGGACGCGATCCGGATGACCCAAGACCGGTGTTGCCGGTAGGAAATGAGCCCTGGATCCATGAGAAAAAGCCCGGCCGAAGCCCTGGTGGACATCGCCCGCAGCAAAGCGGAAAAGGGAGAGGGCTGGGACGCACTGACTGCCCAGCTCGCCGCTGACTCGTACGCCCTGGCAGAGGTGCTGGCCACCAGCCCCAAGGCCCTGCTGGACGTCGGTCCTGCCTGGGACCTGAACCTCGAATCCGGAAGCCTCAAGGGCGCGCTGACCGCCTACCGGGCACGGATCCTCGAATGCGCGGCCCAGTGGGAGCTTGCTGTACAGCTGGGCAAGAGCTGGTCCTCCCTGGAGGAGATGGCCGATACGGAGCTTGAAGCCGGAGGCGCCGCAGCCTTCGCTGCAGGACTTCTGCGGGGACACGAGACCGAATGGCTCATCGAACGCCGGCTCAGCAAGGCAGCCCGGCTTCGCCTGCTGGCTCTTCGCCTCCATGAGGACGGAAACCTCGAAGGCGCCCTCAACAGTGCCCGCGCTTCCGATATGGCGCTTTTCATCAGGCATCACGCTGCTGAGTCCGCCCTGACATCCGACCCTTCGCTGGCTGTCGTCCGGACCGCCGTGATGCTCGCCGAGTACGCCCTCGCCGGTGCTGCTGTGAATCAGGATCCGGCCCGGGCCATGGCTGATTACCGCGCTGCCCTGGACTGGGCGACGGTGGCCGCGGATCCCGTCGAATGGTCCGAACCCTGGTTCTCCGGATAGGAAGCCAGGCGCCAAGAGCCCCGCATCGCAGGACGGTGCGGGGCTCTTTTGTGCACTCAACGACGTCCGGCAGCCTTCTGGCGCATGTAGCTGCCGGGGGTAAGCTCTGCCCGAACCGCAGTTGATTCGTTGACCAGGCCGTCAGCGACCAGGTTCACCAGGGAGACTTCGAAGGGGATGGAGCCGGATGACTTCACCATGAGCTGGCTGGCGATGCCTTCCAGGTCGTTCTGGCGGATCATGTTGGCGATGGCGGAGTTCATCATCATGACCTCTGCTGCCAGCACGCGGCCCGCCCCGCCCTTCTTCGGCAGGAGCTTCTGGTAGACGGCTGCACGCAGGGAGCGTGAGAGCTGCGCGCGCACATCGGCAACGCGGGACTCCGGCATGGAGTCCAGGATGCGGGTCGGCACGTCCGCGGTGGACTCGGCGTGGATGGTAGTCAGCACCAGGTGTCCCGACGTGGCGGCCGTGATGGCAGCCATCATGGTTTCCGGGTCGCGCATCTCACCGACCACGATGATGTCCGGCGCCTCACGCATGGCATCCTCGATGCCCAGGGCGAAGGTGTCGACGTCGGGGCCGATCTCACGCTGGACGATCATGGACCGGCCGTCGGTGTGGCGGAATTCGATCGGGTTCTCAATGGTGATGATCTTCTTGTTGAACTCGTTCTTCGCCAGTTTGATCAGCGCCGCCAGTGACGAGGACTTGCCGGAGCCGGTGACACCGACGAAGGGGATGATCCCGGACTCGAGGTGGATCAGCTTCTTCACCTGGTCAGGCAGTCCAAGGGTGTCGTAGTCGGGTACTTCGTTGGGGATGGTCCGGAAGACAGCCATGGGCTGGCCGCCGGCGACGGCGAAGTGCGCACGGAACCGAGAGCGGGGAATGGCGTAGGAGAAGTCCAGGCGTTTCTTGGCCAGGTACCGCTGCCATTCGGCGGGGGCCACCATGGGCTTGAACATTGCCGCCAGCTGGCTGCCGCTCAGCACGGTCGCCATGCCTTCGATCGGCATGATGGACCCGTGGCGGCTTACCCAGGGGACCTTGCCGGCGGCGAGGTGGAGGTCCGAACCTTTCATGTCCAGGGTCCGGGCCAGCAGGGCGTCGATGCTGCTGGGGGAGCCCGGCACCGTTGGGTTTTCAGTCAAGGGGATTGTGCTCCTAGTCGATGAGGATGTTGCTGCGGATTTCGGACAGGCTGGTGATCCCTGCGCGGGCCTTGAGCAGGCCGTCTTCCTGCAGGGTCCGCATCCCGTTGCGCCGGGCAGCTTCCGCGATGATGCGGTTGGGGACGTCTTCGGTGATCAGGTCCCGGATCTCGGCGGGGAAGGTCATGAGTTCGTGGATCGGGGTCCGGCCCTTGTAGCCGCGGCCGGCGCAGATCCGGCACCCGTCGGGGTTGGGCCCGAACCACTCGTTGGCGGCCAGGGACTCGGCGTCGAGCCTGAAATCCCGGATGAGCTGCTGGGAGGGGGCCTCGGGGATCTTGCATTCGCACAGGGTCCGCGGCAGGCGCTGGGCGCAGACCGAACGCATAGTGTCGGCCAGCACGGAGGGCCTGATGCCCATTTCCCGCAGACGGACCACGGCGCCGGGGGCATCGTTGGTGTGCAGAGTGGACAGGACGAGGTGACCGGTCATGGCGGCGTTGATGGCCGTGTGGGCCACCTCTTCCTTGTTGATTTCACCGACCAGCAGTGCAGAGGCGGCGCTTCGCAGGACGGTCTCCATGGCACCTTCCCAGGTGAGCTTCTGGCCCGGGTTGATGGAGACCTGGGTGATGCCGGAGGGGAAGTTCATTTCCACCGGCGCTTCGAGGGAGACGATCTTGCGCTGCTCCTTCATCAGCGCGGCAAGGCTGGCGTACAGCAGCGTCGTTTTGCCCGATCCCATGGGCCCCACGGCCAGGGTGATGCCGTTGGGCTGGGACAGGACCCGGCGCCAGCGCGAGAGGGTGTCGTCAGTGAATCCGATCTCGGTGAGGTCCCGGACGGTTTCGGCACCCAGACGCATCGTGATCGACTCGCCCCAGTTGGTCGGCAGTACCGCAACACGGATGTCGTAGTCCTTGCCCTCATAGGTGTGCCGGATGCCGCCGTCCTGGTTGGTCAGGGCTGCGGAATTCATCTTGGCGCGCGTCTTGATCAGCGCAGCGAGGCGCGGAGCGATGGACCGGGACTGGATAGGTTCGGCCACGAGCTTGCCGTCCACCGAGTACCGGACGGAGAGGTGGTGCTCGGCCGGCTCCAGGTGAATATCGGAGGCACCCACGCGCAGCGCGCCCTCGATGATGATGTTCAAAGCGTCGACGATCTCCCCGGTGTCAGCGATCTGGCCGATGCCGGCATACTTCGCGGTATTGGCTTCGACGACCTTGGTGGCCAGCTCACCCTTGCGGCGCGCTTCAGCTGAGGTGGAGTAGTACTTGTGCACGGCGCGGGTGAGGTCGTCGGCTGTGGCATAGACGAGGTTGATGCTCAGGCCGGTGGCGCCGCGCAGCAGCTTGGAGATGTTCAGGTCCGAAGGGTTGCGGACGGCGACCGTGAGCTCATCGCCTTCGCGGGAGACCGGGATCAGCTGGTGTTCCCGGGCGAATGGGTCCTTGAGCAGTCCGATGACCTCTTCGGGGATCTCCAGGTCCGGTCCCAGCGGCTGGTAGGTCCACCCGCGGCTGTAGGCGAACCCTTCGCTGGCCTGGGCCGCGGTGATCAGCTCCGCATCGACCAGGTGGCGCAGGATGGTCTTCCCCACGACGGCGGACTGCGCCACTGCAGCGTTCCAGTCATCCTGGCCAATGATGCCCCGGGAGATGAAGTACGTGGAGAGTCGGTCTGAAGACATGGGGGTGGCGGTTCCTGACTTGCAAGGCGGCGTGGACACCTCTTTCCATGCGTAGACACGTCAGGGAAGGCCCTTCCGGCCGGCAGTGCAGGGGCCCGGGGGAATCTACGCATGTCATTGGCTGAAGACATCCGCGTCCATACGAAAGAGGGGCATATTCCTTGGCCGACAGCGTCATCGGTATCGACTTCGGGGGATCGGGCATCAAGCTCGCCGAAGTGAGAACCGTCAAAGGAATTTCCACGGTCCTCAAGCAGGCCTATATGCCCCTTGAACCCGGGCAGGTCGTGGACGGTGCGCCGCTGCCGTCAGCTGCAGCAGGTATCGCTGCCGACCTGAAGGCGTTCCTGGCAGCTGAGAAGTTCACGACCCGCGATGCCGTCATGGGGCTGAATTCTGTGGACGACATCTTCGTGAACCGGGCCAGCGCGCCCTGGCATCCGCCCAAGGACTTCCACTCGGCCATCGGGTTCGATATCATCGCTGACCCCTCCCTGCTGCTGGGCGCGCCCGAAGACGTCGTACTTGACGCCGTCATCTTCGGTGAGTTCACGGACCAGGCAACAGAAAAGCGCCTGCTGGACGTGCTGCTGTGCGGAGTGACGTCCAAGGTGGTAAACACTCAGGTGGAGATCCTGCAGAAGGCAGGCCTGAACCCCTCGGGAGCAGACCTGTCAGGGCTCGCAGCGCTGCGGGCCCTTCCCCTGGTGCAGCGCCCGGCCGATAACCTGGACGTCATCGTCGATGTCGGCCGCGACGCCCTCTCAGTGCTGATCCACGACAACGGCAAGCCCTACTCGCTGACCCTGCAGACCGGTGCCGCCGGACAGGAAGCCAGCAGGACGATCTCAGATGCCCTTCAGGATGATGACGTGGAGCTCATCAGCCGCGAAAAGGTCGTCTTCTCCCGTGACTACCGGGTCCGGCGCGCCGTGGATGACTACTGCTTCACCGCCGTCGGTGCTATCCGCGGAGCCATTCAGTCCTACCTGGACCTGCGCAAGTCGCCTGCGTCCCTGGCCGGCATCACCCTGATCGGCGGCGGCGCGCTGCTGCACGGACTGCGCGAAGCCATCCAGGACTCCCTGGCCATCAGCACGGTCATCGGCAAGTTCGACCCCTCCATCCAGGGAAACCCTGAACGGTACTACCTCGGTCCGGTGCTCAGCGCCGATTACACGGTCGCAGTCGGCCTGGCGATGGGAGCAACAGCCTGATGGCACCCGAAAAGAAGAACCAGAAAGCACCGAAGGTGAAGCCAGCCAAGCCTGCAAGGGTGAAGACGCCGCCGGCGCCGAAGGCACCAAAGGCCCCAAAGGCGGAGAAGCTCCCCAAGGTGGACAAGGCTGCAGCGGCAGGCATCTGGCCTGAGAGCACCCGCCCGGCGCTGATGTTCCTGCCGGAGAAGGTCCGCGGCGCCCGCAGCCGGCGCCGTGCCACGCAGCGCGCGTCCCTGCTGGCCGTGGGTTTCCTGGGCCTGGCCGTGGTGGCCTACGCGTCCGTGGCCTCCGGGACTGCCGGAGCCCAGGCTGACCTGGACGAAGCCAACCGGATCACTGCCGAGCACACGAAGTACCTCGAGGAAAACTCTGCTTTCCAGGAGTACTACGACGGGTTCATCAAGCAGAAGAGTGCCGTGGCCGGCATCCTGGAGAACGACATGGCCTACTCCAAGGTCATCAAGGCGCTCAATGATGCCAACACGGTCGGAGCTGTATTCACCTCCATCTCCAAGTCCGAAGGAGCTGAAGGCTGCCCCAGCGTTGACCTGTTCACGCCGTCGGTCGCTGTCGGCTGCCTGGAAGTGAACGGGCGCCTGCAGTCCCTGAACGACGTCGGCGTCTTCGCAGCGTCCCTGGGCGACTCGGTCGAATTCCTCACCGACCCCTACGTCACCGAATCCAATGCGGGGGAGCAGGAAGCCACGTTCCGCCTCAGCATCGGCTACACAGACAAGGCCTTCAGCTTCAAGGGCGAGAAGTTCCGCCCCACCGAGGAGGAGCTTGCCTCCATCACCCAGGTGCCCGCCCCGGCAGCCGCAGAAACCATCGAGGAGCCGGCCCAGTGAAAACCCCGTCCCGCCACATCGCCCCCTACATCGTTGCCACCGCCGTCGCAGCGTTCCTGATCTTCCTGGCGTACGTGATGTTCTTCGTACCGAAGCTCAATGAGACCAAGGCCCTTGAAGACCAGACCGTTACGGTCAACGCCGCCAATCAGGCACTGGCGCTGAAGGCATCCATCCTCAAGGAAAACGCAGAGAACATCGGTGACCTGGAACAGCGGGTTGGCGAATTCAATGCCGCCTTCCCTCCCGGTTCCTCCCAGAAGGATCTGGTCGCGTCCGTGACCCGCGCGGCCGAGGAAGCAGGCGTTGAGCTCGTGACGCTGAATCCGTCAGTTCCCTCTGTCGCCATGGTCGCCGAGGAAGTTCCTGCTGACTCATCCGAGGCGGTGGAGACCGGTGAGCCGGACGTCGACGCCGCGCTGGAATCAGTTCAGGCCGATGATACGGCCGCCGCAGAGGCAGACCTTCAGGAGACGTCCGTGGCCATGGTGGCGCTGACGATCAATGCGCAGGGTACGCCGCAGGCGCTGCTCGTTTTCCTGGAGAAGCTCGAACAGCTTGAGCGCCCGCTGCTGGTCAAGACGTTCGGCATCGAGGGGGAGGGCAACCTGACGAACCTGAGCATCACCGCTGAATCGTTCTTCGTGGCGCCGCTGTCCAAGCCGGCAGAGGTCGTGGATTCCGAGGAAGCAACTGAGGCGCCGGCACCGGCTGAGGGAGATGAAGTGGCAGCCGGCAGCGAGGGTTAGTCCGTCACATATCACATAAAAGGTACACGTCGGCTTGCAAAGCGTCATTTCTCTCACGTAGCTTGTCAAACAACACTAAAGACTTGACAAGTAAGGAAATCACATGAAGAGCGCAACGAAGTACCTGGGAACCATCGTCCTGTCGGCCGGCCTGCTGCTGGGCGCAACAGCCTGCGGCGGAGACAACCAGGCGAAGGAAGACACTGCTGCTGCCACCGCTGCGGCTGCAGAGGAGAAGGCTCAGCTCACCGCGGCCAACGCTGTTGGTGCGATCGAGGACTTCTTTGAGGCAACGACGTCGGATGAGATTGCCGCTGCGTTCCCGGACGATGCTGATGAGAAGACCTTTGCGGCTGCCGCTGCGCTGACCGATCCGGAGGCGAAGTCTGCCGACGTCGCATCGGCCATGGCTGACTTTGCGCTGGTGAAGGTGCTGGACCCGAAGGCTGAGCTGTCGATTTCTGTTGATGAGTCCAAGGTCGTCATCAAGGACCGCACGGCGTCCGTCCCGGTGGAGGCCATCTCCGTGAAGTCCGGCGACAAGGTCGTGGAGAACTCTGCGTCCCTGGCTGATGAAGTCAATGACCTCGTTTTCCGCGACGGTTCCTGGCTGATTGCCTTCCCGGCTTCCGATGAGGCTCCTGCTGCTTCTCCATCAGCTTCTGCTGACTCCAAGAAGTAGCCCATAGCCTCCCTTTCACCGTGTTCCTTCACATCATCTATGTGTGCGGCGGAGGGTAGATTTCTCACCGCTTCCACTGCTTCTGTCGAGTCTGCTGAGGCCCTGTTCTGCACAACTTCCATGTGTGCGGACAGGGCCTCTTCTCTTCCCGTTCGGCCGACATGGTCCGGCTTCTCCGACCAGGTCTACGCATGGTCAATGGCGGGCACTCACGCTCCTCTGCCTGCACCCATGCAGGCAGGACCACCGCTGAGAGGAACAGTATGCAGACCAAGTCCAGGACACCCCGGGCCAAGACCGTGAGTGCCGCCGGCACTGCATCCGGGCCCGCCCAGCAGAGGCCGGCCGCAGCGCTGAAAGTCACCGCGGCAGTGCTGATCGCAGCCCTGGTCTTCACCGGCCTGATGGGCGTCATGTAGCCGGATCCTCACGGCACTGTTCCGGCCCCTGCCCGGCGGCGCCCGACATGCGCTTATCTACGCATGTCCATCCCTAGACATCCGCCCGGCGGGAACACCTTCTGCCGGATGCTGAGCATCAGGGAGATCCATTGACGACCACAGCCGAGGCACCCGGCAAGCCAAAGAACACTGAGTTCTTCTACCGGGTGAAGCTTGCCGGAGGAAAGACCGAGACAGGCAAGGCGTCCTACCCGTCCAGGGCCGCGCTGATCGCCAAGCTCACCAAGATGGACGGCTACGAGTCGATCATCGAAGTCCGGGAGTCCGGACTGCCGACGGTCGGCAAGAAGGCACGGCCAAAGCCCCGGTCCCTGGTTGCTGCCTCGCGCCAGCTCTCCCTGTGCCTTGAAGTCGGCATGGATGACCGGGCCTCGATCGACGCCGTTGCCGCCGGCGGTGAAATTGACGACACGGTGCTGGCCTACGGGCTCTCACAGGTATCCAAGGAGATGGGCGCCGACGGCATGAAGATGTCCGAGGCAATGTCCCGCCACCCGTACATCTTCCCGCAGCTGATGACCGAGACCCTGCGCGCCGGCGAAGAAGGCGGTTTCGTCGCACAGGCCGCAGCCCAGGCAGCCGACGACCTCGAAGCAGCGGATGACCAGCGAGCCAAGCTCAAAAAGGCCATGACCTACCCGATGGTCATCCTGGTGCTCAGCGCCGTGATCTTCGTGTTCATGATGATGTACGTCGTCCCCAAGTTCGGCGGACTTTACGACGAACTCTCCGGCGGCACCGCCGAGCTGCCGAAAATCACCCAGCTCGTCATGTCAGCCTCCGACCAGATGGTCTGGGCAGTCCCGGCCGTGGTCATCACCTCTGCCATCGTGGGCTTCTGGTACCGCAGGAACTCCCAGGAACAGAAGGTCCGTGAGTTCATTGACCCGCTGAAGTTCAAGCTCCCCGTCTTCGGCGGCCTCTTCCGCAAGATCGCCCTGAGCAAGTTCTGCAGCGTCCTGGCCTCCCTGACCGAAAACAAGGTCCACGAAATCCAGGCCCTGACGATCACCGCCGGTTCGGTCGGCAACGTCGCCATGGAGAAGGCCATCCTGGCCGCCCGGGACGGAAAGCTCCGCGGCGAGTCCATCGTCGAGCCGCTCTCCAAGGAACCGCTGTTCCCGAAGCTGCTCATCCAGTTCATGGCCATCGCCGAGGAAACAGGCGGCATGGCCAAGTCCCTGCGCGCGGTGGGGCGACTCTACGAGCGTGACGCCGACGCCACCACGAACAACATGGAAGCGCTCATCCAGCCCGTCTTCCTCATCGGCATCGCCGGCATGGTGCTCATCATCGCCCTGGCCGTCTACCTCCCGTACTTCTCCATGGGCGACATCGTCTCCCCGTACTAGGGAGCCGTCGCATCCTCCCGGAAATCTACGCATGTAGCCAGGTGCGGGCAGTTGCAGCCGAGCAGTCCGCGGTTCAACCTCCCAGTCCCGGCTTACTCGAAAGAGGTCACATCCGTTGACTAGCTCCACCCTTACCCTTGATCCGCACAAGCTGCGGGCCCACGCCTTCGGGCGGAAGGGCGATGACCAGAAGGCCGGTCGGGACGGCGGTTTCTCGCTGATCGAAATCATGGCCGGCATGGCAATCATCGCCATCCTGGCCCTGGCGATCCTGCCGCAGTTCAGCAAGTTCTTCGAGCGCGCTGCCGTGCAGAACCTGGCCAGTGAGGTATCCAACGCAGCCCTGCTCGTGGAGTCCGACTACTCCCTGACCGGCAAGTCCACCTACAAGCTCCCCGGTGTCACGCAGTCCGTTGCCGACTCCAAGCGCAGCTCCGACACCACCCTGGTCGGCTCCCTGCTGAAGGAAGACGGCACCCCTGTGGCAGCCAACGCCAACGGCTACGGCTTCCAGATCGTGGGCACCAACCCGGGCGTGACCAACTACACGGTCATCTACAAGTCCACGGGTTCGACCCCGGGCCTGGTCATCACACCGAAGTAACCCCTGCGGGGAGGCGGCCCATACCGCCTCCCCCGAGTGGTCCACCCTTTCGAAAAGAGAGTCACGCCCCTGATGACAGCAGGAACATCCAGCCCAGCTGACCTGAACGCATTCGTTGCCGGGACAGGCATAGCCCTGCTGAAGTCACTGCCCTCGCGCAGCAGCATCCAGGACCGCAGTGCCGCCGGCTGGGGTGACTTCATCCGCTTCGCCTCGAATGAGGCAACACTGTTCACGCCCGTCAACGCCCAGCTGAACGAATAGAAGGCAGAAGCCGTGAAATGGTTTAGGGGTAATTCCCGCAGGAAGGACAGGGGATCGGTGCTGCTTGAAGCCATCGTTTCCCTGGGAATTATCTCTGTGCTGACTCTCGGCTATACGGCCGCGGCCACCAGCGCCACCGTCACGCAGCGCACGGCCGTCAACGACTCCATCGCCACCCAGGTCACGCAGGACATTTTCGAGACGGCACGCGCCACCCCGTGGTCCAAGATCGGCACCAAGACCCAGCCTGTCGACGGACTGCTGGCCTCCGGGGCAACAGCCATCTACGAAACCTCCGACGCCCTTCCTGCCACGACGACCAAGACGCTGCGCGGCCTGAAGGTCACCGTGAAGACGGCAGTCGGATGGCAGGACGCCCCGGGCGGGAACTCCCAGTTTGGGACGAAGCTTGTCGTCGTCGACGTCTCCTGGCGGGACAACGAGGCGGACCCGGGCAGTGAGCACAGCCGCCGCGAACGCACCATCATCACCCCCGGCATCGGTGAGGCCGCGCCTTCGAAGGTCCGCTCCGCCAACGAGGCTCCCGTTGCAGACCCGCCCAAGATTCCCGCGCTGACCGGCTCCATCGTCTATGAAGGCCCCAAGGCCAAGGCCGCCTGGACAGCAGTAACCGGAGCAGACGCCTACACCATCCAGCACCGCATCAACGGCGGCGGATGGGTCACCAAAACCCACGCAGGCTCCCTGCGCAGCGCCCTGATCGACGGCTCGTACGGCGACAAGGTCGAAATGAAGATCCGCGCGTCCGGCCCGTCGGGGGATTCCTATTACAGCCAGATGGTTACTGTGAACCTCCCGGTCCCGCCCGGCATGCCGGTCGTTACGGGCACGGTGAAGAACACGCTCAACGCCGAATTCACCTGGGCTGCCGTACCCACTGCCACCTCGTACTGGACTGAAACCCGAACGAACGGCGGAGCCTGGACCGTGGTCGACAAGGCCCAGACGGCACGCACCCTCACTGTGTCGGCCACCGCCGGCGCCAAGGTCGATGCCCGGGTCCGGGCCAACCTCTACTCCATCAGCGGCCCGTATTCCGCGGTCTCCTCGGTGAGCATCATGCAGCTGCCCGCGGTCCCCGTCGTCACCGGCAAAGCGGACAGCCACTCTGCCGCGACCTTCACCTGGGCTGCAGCTGACCGGGCAACCTCCTACCGCGTGGAAAAGCAGATCAACAACGGCGCCTGGGCGGTCGTGAACGCCAGCACCACCAGCCGGTCCGCGACCGTGACGGGCAGCGGCGGTGACACGGTGAAGCTGCGTGTGCAGGCGGTCAATGCTGCCGGCAACTCGGCCTACTCCGCCACTGCGTCTGTGGCTCTGCCCGCCCGTCCGGCAGCACCCGTTGTGACGGGCAAGCTGAATCCCGCCAAGGAAAGCGCCGACTTCCTCTGGGCTTCAACGAACTTCACGTCCACCTACCGGGTCGAATACCAGTACGGCAACGGTGCTTGGCAGGTCCTGAACGCCTCCCAGAAGACCGTGTCGGCCACAGTCGCTGCCAAGGGCAACACCCAGATCAGCCTCCGCGTCCGTGCAGATAACGGTGCAGCCTCCTCCGACTGGAGCAAGACCGTATCTGTGACGGCACCGAACACCCCGATTGGCTGGAAGTACGAGCTCATGGGCGGCTCCAAGGTCATGGGTAACCCGACGACCGCAGAAGTAAATTCCGTCAAAGGCGGCAAATACCGGACCTATGACAAGGGCGGCGCGATCCTCTGGCACCCGAGCTATGGCGCCTACGCACAGATGCCGGGGCCGATGCGGGACAAGCACCTGGCCCTGGGCGGTCACGCAACCGGCCTGGGTTACCCCACAGCTGATGAGACGACAGGGCTGAAGGACGGCGGCAAGAGCCAGCCCTTCGAAGGCGGCACGATCGTCTGGTCCCCGGCCACGGGTGCAAAGGTGGTCCATTCAGGCATTGGAGCCAAGTGGGCATCGGCCAACTGGGAGAACGGGCAGCTGGGTTACCCGACAACCGACGAGGTCTACGGCCTCAAGGACGGCTGGGCCTACCAGAACTACCAGGGCGGGGCCATCCTCTGGGACACCCGGGCAGGAAGGGGCTACCTGAGCGTAGGAGCAATCCGCAGTGCATGGGCTGCCCAGGACTACGAACGCGGCCCCATGGGCTACCCGCAGTCCGATGAATACATCTGGAACGGCGTCGTCCGCCAGAACTACCAGGGCGGCTACTACACATGGACCGAAAAGGGAGGGGTGGTCACGCACCGATGAAAGCACGCATGACAGAGCGCATTCGCACCATGCGGCAGAAGGGTGCCCGGGACCGCGGCGTCATCATGATGTCGACCCTGATCCTGCTCGTCCTCATCTCCGGGACGATCTACGCCATGGTCTCCACGACCGGCCGCACCATCAACAGCGCGACCCTGAACAAGGACTTTGGGCAGGCAGGCCTGCTGGCCGACCACGCCGTCCAGGAAGCCATCTTCCAGCTCAACGAAAAACCCAACGCTGCGAAGCCGACAGCCGGCGACCGTGCCTACAGCACCAAGGACGAAGACGGTGACGGCAAGAAGGACTGGAACTGGTACCTGGAGCCGATGACGGTCACCGGCACCAAATCCACCATCATCAAGGCGGAAGGCACCTACCGCGGCACAACCCGCAAGGTTGAGGTGAAGGCAGGTGCCCTGCTCGTGGGCGGATTTACCTCCAGGGCCTCGGACCAGCTCACCTACGAACTCTCCCCGGAGACAGCCTTCCACCACGCAGCCCTGGGCCGCTCGATCACCCTGCAGAACGGCCTCGGCGTCAGCGGCACCACCAAGTTCATCGACGGCCGCGTCGGCGTGCTCAAGGACAAGCCCGTAATGGACCTTGCACCCGGCACCGCTGCCGTCAACGCAGCGAACTACCTGCTGTACGGAACGGATGCCTCAAAGGCAGTAATCTCCCCGTCCTCAAGGATCCCCGCGGGCCTGAAGCTTGACTCCAAGTTCATCGACGAGAACATCATCCGATGCGGCGGCATGCCCCTGGATCCGTGGCGGGCGTCCGAGAACGGCGGTGTCCTGGTCGCTAACGGCAACACCGGCTGCTACTCCCTCATGGACTTTGACGTACCCACGGCCATCATCGGTTCCGGTGCTTTCAACGCCTTCGTAAGCGGAAACATCACGGTCAAGGCCAACATCACCGGCGCGGCATCGGCTGGCCTGAACATTTACACCAAGGGAGGGGTGGACTTCAGCACCGAGGATGCATCAGGCACGTCGATGACGGTGAACAACACGTTCGTCTACGCGCCCAACGGCACGTGCCGCACCGTGGTGAAATCGGACCCCTCCAAATTCCGCTCGACATCCAAGGGCCTCACCTTTACCGGTTCCCTGGCATGCGACACCGTCAAGGCCGCCGGCAAGTTCACAGCCCGCGAACCGATCGGGCCGCTGGGCGGACGCAGCGCCAACATCCGGCCCGGCGACACCTACAACAGCGAAGTCTGGTACCTCGTCGACTACAAGCAGCCCTCCGGAGTGCGCAGTTGAGGGGCCGGCCGACCGGCGGGATACGCACAAACCCATCCAGCCGCACACAAGGGGGTATGGCAGCAATTAAGTTCAGGAAAAAGGCAATGCGCGGGCGGGACCGCGGCGCAGCCCTGACCGAAATCCTTGTCGGCATCGCCGTAGGAATCATGGTCCTTGGCGGCGGCGCACTCTTCTTCGCCAACGTGAACAAGAACAACGCGAACAACGCTGCCCTGCAGACGAAGAACACGTCCATTTCGGAAGCCCTGGACCGGGCCTCCCAGCAGGTTCAGGTTGCCGGCACCATCCTCATGGCTGCCCCGAACGAGCTCGTCATCTCCTCCAACGAAAGCGACTCCGGCGACCAGGTCATCACCCGCTGGGTGAAGAGCGGCACCACCTTTTACCAGCAGACCTGGACCGGCGCCGCCAACGCCTACCCGTTCTCGAACAACTCCTGGATCCCTGTCACCAAAACCGGTGCCGCTGCCCCCAACGGGGACGGCAGGCAGGTTACCCGGACCGCAGTGGACGAGATGAAGGCCGATGCCCCGGCGATCTTCACCTACTACGGCATCGCCGGCAGCGCGCTCTCCGTTTCCCCCGCGCTGAGCGCCAAGGACGGCGGTACGACCGCCATCAAACGCATCGCCATCCGTCTCGCTGCCACTGCCGGTGAGGCCGGAACAGCAGAGAACGCCACCTCGGCTTCCCTGCGCAACGGAACCGGCGGTGTCTCCGACGGCGCTGCCGCCAGCCCCGTCTGCCCTGTCCTGTCCTTTGATGAGCGCGAACAGGGCAAGCCTGTGCTGCGCTGGACCGTGGTTCCCGGATTCAGGGACTACGTCATCTACCGCAACGCTGCCGCTGTCGCGACTGTGAACGTCGCTGCCGGCAAGACCGTCGGGGAGTGGACCGACAACTCCAACCCTGCTGCAGCCGGTGACGCAGTGACCTACACCGTCTACACCAAGGCAGCGAACGGCACCCTGTCCTCCGGATGCCGGCCGGCAGTCTGGCGTGCACAGATCGCCAACCCCGTCTGGAGGGCCACCTCCGTGCTGCCCTCAAACCCTGAAGCAGTCGGCTGGACCTCAGGCGCCCACGCTTCCCTGACCACGCCGCGCATCGTCATCAGCTGGGATGCCGTCGCCGGTGCGTCCGGCTACGAACTGAAGTACCGCGAAGTCAACGCCTCCACCGGGGCTGCCATCGCCGGTAAGACCGACTTCCTCAACGCGCCTGACTTCGCGCAGGGATCCGCTGCAACCACCTACACCTGGAACGGCGGCGGCTGGGGCAAGCGTTACGAATGGTTCATCAAGGCCACGGCACTCTCGGGCCAGTCCCAGGAGTCCGTCCGCATCCAGACCCTGACGCACCCGACGGCACCTGCCGGGCTGGCAGTCAAGGCCGAGTACGGCACCGGCAGCGACCGCCTGACCACCGGACGCAATGTCCTGACATGGAAGTCCGCCCCCACGGCCACCAGCTACGAGATCTGGCGCTACGCCAACGGTAAGACCTCCGGTACGGCCACCAAGGTGGGTACGACCTCTGCCCTGACGTTCACTGACCCGGCAGCCTACGGCACCCACTACGCCTACTACGTGGTGGCCAAAAACAACGGCCCCCGCGGTGTCGATGCTGCCCAGCAGCCGGTAACCGAGATGCGCTCCAGCCCTGCCCCGGAAGCCAAGGCCACGCCCAAGGCCGAGGTGAAGGACAGGCTGCAGTTCCCGCCCATCCCTGAGATGGTTCCCGTGGGGGAAAACGGCACCAGGGACCTCGAGGGAAGCAACCGGATCATGTGGAACCGTGTCGCGTCCGCCGAAGGCTACCTTCTGGGCCGCACAGGCCGCGGCGGCGGTGCCATGACGTGCCTCGTGGATGACTGCTCGGCGGCCAGCTACTCTGGCATCGACGCGAACAGCTTCAACGACAAGGTGTCCCGCGGCACCCAGTACGACTACTGGGCCAAGGCCTACAATGACACCGGCATGAGCGTGGAGTTCTCGGTTCGCGGTGCCACCGTCACCCAGCGCCCGGCTGCTCCTGCACTGAAGGTGACCCGCAAGCCCGACCTGTCCAGCCCGGCCGCTTCCTTCTCGCTCACCCCTAACGGTGATACCGGAAACGCTGCCAAGGACCGGTTCTGCACAGAGACGACGTGCACGTACCAGCTCCTGAAGGACGGCAAGAACTTCGACACCGCCAAGGGCGCGAACGATTCCAAGGCCACCGTGGACTGGACGAACATCTCGAACGCCGAGGGTGCCACCATCACCTACAGCGCCAAGTCCCGGAACCAGGCACTGACCAACCAGGGCTTCAGCGATGAAGCCAAGGTCACCGTGAACACCTACCCGGGCCAGTTCGCTGTCCTGGACTGGGCCGGCGACGCCAGCGGCAACCGTGCCGAGCGGTTCAACCTGGATCTCCGCAACATTGAGATCGGAGGGTCCTCCTACGGTGCCGTCCAGAACGCCTACTCCACGCTCACCTGGGCGCGTTCGGCAGGGGCCAGCTCCTTCACCATGAAGCGTGCCTCCCTGGCCAACGACAGCACCGGCTCGTCCAAGGGCCTGCCGTCGGGCACGAACCTGTCCAGGACGGTGAACAACGGCGCCGGCGGCACCTGGTCGGAGATCGCAGCGCCCGGAGCCACCTACCGCTACGAGATCACTGCGAAGGCACCCAACGGCCTGACCCGGTCCGTGAGCAACCGGGCCAGCTTCACCACCCCGGCTGACATGTCGCGCGAAGGCAAGCAGATCATCGTCTGCTCCTCGCCCGGCTACAACAGCCAGCAGCTGCTCGCAGCCCGGATGATCGACCTGCAGCACACCCCGCGGTACGGCGCCTGGCGCAGCATCACGGTCAAGGGCCTGGAGCACATCAGCGCGGACAACCGCGGCTGGGTTGAGTCCTCCAGCACGACACTGGGTGCCGGCGGTTCACACCAGGTGATGAACAGCAACGGTTCGCCGTACTACAAGGGCTTCACCTTCGGACAGGACATCTGGACCAACGGCAACGGCGGCCCGAACTCCGCACGGCTGAGGCTCTCCCTGATTGCCCTGGCACCTCCCGGTATCGGGTGTGCCCCGGCAGGCCAGAGCGGCAACGCCCTGAAGGAGCCGACCTACCCGTGCTACGGCTACGTCGAAGGCACCACCTGCCAGGCCGTGAATGACCAGAACCGGCCCCGGTGGGTCACCAAGTAATGGCTGAACCAGTACAGCGGAAGGTACGCAAGACAATGGGTCTGACCCCCAACCAGAAGCGGAACCGCAGGCTGGCCGCCGCCGGAGCAGCCCTCGCAGCGATCGTGGCTGCGGGGGCCCTGGGGCTGGGCTCCTACCTGAAGAGCGAAGGGGCCGGATCCGAAGCCTCATCCATCCCGGAGCTCGTCCCGGCTGACGCCGACACCCTGGTCATCGCCCCGTTCTCCGCAATGTGGTGGGACAAGGTTGCCCCCATGGATGAGCCGAACAAGATGCTGCCCGAGCTGAAGCCCGCCGAAGCAGACCTGGCCATCGAGTACATCGGATACTCCCGTTCCCTCGATACCGAAGACCACGGCACTCCGTTCACCCTGCCGCTGAGGCTCTTCTATGTGGAGACCCCGTCCGAGCAGGACGCAGAGAAGGTCGCCGACTGGCTGGGCACCCAGACCGCTGCGGAGAACCGCACCCTGGCCATCGAAGGCGACATCGTCGTCGTGGGCAGCTCAACCACCACGTACAAGGCACCGGCAGAGTCAGTCATGTCGCTGGAAGCCTACGATCCGCCCAGGAGCACCGGTGAAGCCGCCATGTGGATGAACACCGGCCGCGAAGCAGTGTCCCTGACCGGCGACGGCAACAACGGGAACGCTGCAGCTTACGCCTCCCTGCTCTCCTCCGGATTCGGCTTCGAGACCGGCACCAAATGGAGCGGCACCAGCACTGACGGCAAGGCCTGGGCCGGCAAGTTCGCTGAAGGCGGCGTGAACCCCGAGGCGATTGACTTCGAAAAGGCGGTTCAGTCTCTGGCGGCCACCGAGGAAGTTCTTGCAGCGGTGGACGGCCCAACCGGCACCGCCGAGGTCATCAAGCCCGGAGTCAGTGCGATCCTGGAGAGCGCCAGCTTCATCGCCGGCGGCAAGCACATGGGTGCACTCAACGACCCTGCCGGAAGCACTGACCTGAAGGATCCGCTCGTTACGGTCACCAGCGACGTCACCGCCTGGAACGCAGCGATCAGCGGTGTGCACATGGCAAATGAGAACCTCGCAGAGCGCACGCTGACCGCCACGGCGGACGAAATGGTGATCTCCTACTCGTACGCCCGCTAACCACCCGGTATATCAGTACATGACAGAAACCTTTCTCTCATGTACTGTCTCGGCTATGAAGACGATACTGAAGCGCACGCTGGCCGCAGCCGGCTCCCTGGCCGTAATCAGCGGCGGGCTCTTCCTGGGCGCCGCACCGGCCCAGGCTCTGAGCTGCCCTCCGGGCCAGGTAGCCGTCGATCTCGGTGCCATGGGCATGGCCTGCCAGGCCGGACCCGGCGGAGGAAACGGAGGATCAGGCGGAGGAGACTACGGTGGAGGAGGCGGATCCGGCCCCGGCACCGTGACCGGACCTCCGTCCTCGGGTGGCGGCGGCTATGGCCCGACCCCGGGTTACCAGCCTCCGGCTCAGAACTACAACCCGCCTCCGGCCTACAACCCTCCTCCTGCCCAGACGTACAACCCGCCTGCGCAGAGCTACAACCCGCCTGCGGCTTACAACCCCGGCGGCGGATACGTAGCCCCGGCACCGGCTGCGGGTGCCTACACTCCCGGCTACCAGGGTGGGGTGGCTGCTCCAGCCCAGGGAGGCGTGGCAGCTGAGCCTGCCGCCCCGGCTGAAGCTCCGGCGCAGGACGAAGCCGCAGAGAAGGCAGCGGCTGAGAAGAAGGCTGCCGAGGAAAAGGCTGCGGCTGAGAAGAAGGCTGCAGACCAGAAAGCCGCCACCGTGGCTTCCGTGAAGGAAAGCACTGAGAAGGCTGCCGCGTACCAGCGCATCATGGCTGCAGCTGACAAGGCTGCCGAAGGCCGTTAGAAGGCATTGCGAAAAGCCCCGCCGGGCTGAGATCCGGCGGGGCTTTCTCGTCTCCCGAGTGGGCAGTATGCATTGTGGTCAAAATCGCTAAACTGATATGGTATACGTCCCTCAGACTACGGAGTCAGATGACCACCGAAACCCCATCACCGCTTCATGCCTTCCGGGTCAGCCGGGACGCCTTCCTGCACGCAGCGGTCACCGGAGCAGCCGGACTCGAAGAGGCAGTCCTCGAGTTCGAACGAGACCACATCCGCCGTACGACTGAGGCTGAAGGCATTGCCGCAGCTCTGCGGGAAGAGAACCGGCGCCTGACAGCGGAGCTGGGCGAGAAGGAAAACCTGCTCAACGATGCGCAGGCACCGGCCGACGCCGCGGACCCCGCCGAGCTGGTCGAAGCCCGCAAAACGATCGAAAAGCTCCGCCGGGATCTCGCTGACCGCGACCGTGAGGCGGAAGCAGCAGAAGAGGACGGGGACGACGTCGAAGCCCTCCGGGCGGACCTGGCCGAGGCCCGGCGCACCATCTCCAGCCAGCAGGAGACCCTGGACGGGGAAGCCCGCCTGCGTGAGAGGCTTGAAGAAGAGGCCCGCGGCCGCCGGCGCTCCTACGACGAATCCCTCAGCAAGGCCGCAGAGGAGAAGGACTCCCTCGCCGAGCGCGCCCGTAAAGCCGAGGCAGCGCTGCACGAACAGGCAGACAGCATCCGCGCTGCAGCACGCAGCGAGGCACTGGGCCTCATCCGGGCCGTAGCCCAGGACAGCCCCGACACCCCGCTTGAGGAAGCCCTGGACATGGTGGCCATCGCCATGAACGGCACCTCGGACAGCCCTGGCACCCCGGCAGATGACATCGCAGGCACGGTGACCGCGGCCATGAACGTCATGCCGGACGAAGTCCTCATAGGGGCGACGGCCCCGGCCGCGGAATCAGAGCATCCCGACCCGGCTCCCGATGCAGAGACGCAGCACCCCACTGCAGCGGCGCCGGAGGAACCTGAAGCCGACTTCTTCGCCACCCTCGCACCGCCGGTAGTCCCCGCGCAGGAGGAAGAAGTCATCTTCGGTGCAGTTCCCGATGACGACGCGGGGGAAGCTGACGATGGAGAAGACGGGCTCGAACCCCAGGTGATGTTCGACATCGACACCGCGCTCGACAAGACACCGGAGGCGGAGCCGGTACCGGCAGCGCCCAAGCCCGGTTTTGGACTGTTCCGCAAGTCCGCCTAGATACGACGAAGCCCCCGCAGGAGAGATCCCGCGGGGGCTTTTTCGTGCCCTCGCTGCTAGGGCCGGGCAGTCATATTGGAGAGCTTCCTGGTCTGCGCGGCAGCCAGGGCGGCACCCTTGAGCGGACGCCCGTTCTCATCCAGGCCGGAATCGCCCATCAGCTCCGCCATCGGGTCCTTCATGGCAGCGCGGCGCTGGGCGGTCGCATCTGCGTCATCGGCCTCGAACGCGTCCTCCAGCTGAGCCATCTGCCGGCGCGTAGGTTCAGGCTGATCGGTCTTCGGTACGCCGAGCTTCTCCAGCCAGGCCCGGTACTGGGTGACCTCGGCGTAGTAGGACTTGAACACCGAGGGCTCATCGCCTTCGGGCTCGGAGGAACCGACACCGCGCGACGCCGCACCATCTGTCCGGACGTTCTCGGGAACCAGCGGTACACGGTCCGGATCGGAGAAGACCAGGCTCCGGTTGCCGGGGGTCGGTTTCGCACCCATCAGGAGCTTGTGGTGCAGGTTGGTGCGCAGCGCCGGCTCGATACCAGTGTTGGCGGAGGCAACCTGTGTGGCCAGCATGAGGAAGACGCCGGTAAAGCGCAGTTCGGCCGCCACACGCTTGATGCCGTTCTTCAGGATCTCCTTGTACAGGTTGGTCCGCTGAGCTTCTTCAGCCATGTCCTTGAGCAGCTGCGGGGCGTCCTTGCCTGCCTTGGGGACGGCTTCGAGGGCGAAGAGACCGGTGAGCTCATCGACGATGACGATCAGGGGCTTCAGGCCCTTGTTCCTGGGCAGCAGCTTCCAGTCGTTCACCCCGTGGGACTTGATGTAGGCGGAGCGGCGTTCGCCTTCCTCCATGATGAGCCGGATGGCGACCGCGGACTGGGCGGGGGAGGCGCATCCCCACCCGCCTGGGCGGACGTACTCCTTGCACCACTCGAAGTCGGCGCTCTTGGTGGGAAGGTCAATAATGGCCAGTTCGGCGCCCTTGGCAAGCCAGGTGGCCAGGTAGCAGTTCAGCAGCACGGTCTTACCGCCGCCGGAGATACCGCCAAGCTGCGCGTGGGCACCGGCGTTCATGTCCAGGTAGAAGGTGTCGCCGACCGTCTCGCCGGCGGCGGGCAGCTTCATGCCCAGGGGGATCCGGTAGGTGCTCTTATCGGTGTGATCGAAGCGGACCACAGAGTCCATGGGCGTCGGGATCGCAGCCGGGAAGGTCGGGGGAGAGGAGGGGATGATCGAGGCAGTGAGCTTCCTGGCGTCGACCTTCACGTACCAGCCCTCGTTGCCGACGACAGTGGTGGCGACTTCCTCCAGCTTGGACTCGTGCTTGGACGGCACGTACTGGCGCGGAAGCTCAAGGTCGAACCCACCGTCACGGCGGGGCTTGACCTGCACTTCCCAGGGCTTCACGCCCAGGGCCACAGAGACGGCACCGCGGCACCTGGCGACGTCGGGGGAGAGCTTGGTCAGCACAGCCGTTCCCAGGAAGGGTTCGAACCGGGTCATCTCCCAGCCCTCACCGTGCTGGTCCGCCAGCTTGATGGCCATCTTCTCGCCGTCGCTGGGCTTGGTTCCGCGGGTGAGGCGGACAGTCTTGGACTTGGAGTTCTCGGACTGGCTGACCGAGGTGATGCTGACCTGGCGGGTGGCGACGGCTACCAGGCCCTTTGTGCCGTCCGCGCGGGTCACGGATTCAATCGAGTCGATCTCGAAGCCGTCCCCGTGCGCCTCGGCGATCTTCTTTTCGACCTGCTTCGTGTGCTTCTCGGGCTTGAAGCCGGCCGGGAGGTTGACCCGGATCCGTTCGGTACTGGATGCCACTGGCATGTCCTTCGGTAGGCAAATATCTCTGCCTGAGGACATGCGTAGACGGGACACCTGCCGCAAGCGGTTAACTAAGCCCCGTGCGCACCATCGGATCCCTGTCCGAGCTTAAGTCCCTCGCGGCGGGCTCCGTCATCAGCTCACCGTGGCAGCCCTCCAGCATCTACCAGCACGACGGAAACGGAATCTGGTCAGAGCCGGGGACCGAGGAGACGCTCCCGGCTGAAGCTGTGTGGGAGCTGATGACCGGCAGCGACAGCGGGATCGTCCTGGATGAAGACCGCAGCGTCCGGGTCCTCTATGACGCAGGAAAAGCTGTTCCGAAGCCCGGCCCCGCGAACCCGGAACACAGGTACCTGACCGTGGCCAACGCCGGCCGCAAAGAACGCTTCATCGCCCACCGCACCCTCTCCGAGGCCCGGTCAGCGATCGAAGAGCTCTGCGCGCTGCCCGGCGGCGCCCCGGCACACCTGGCAATCAGGTACCGCACCGAGGCAGCCACCGTATTCCGCGGAATCACGCCCATTCAGCCGGAAACAATCCCGGAGAACCTTCCCTGGAATCAGCCCGCCTGACGGATATGCACCCGCTAGTGCAGGCAAGCGGTGACTGATTCTTCCCTATCCGCACACATTGAAGACATGACAGCCATACAGAGCCCCTCGACCAATCCGCTCGACCTTTCCTCCCTTGGCACCGCCACACGCCTTCTCGGTCCCGATGAGCACAGCATCGAGGGAATCGGGAAGCTCTCCCTGCAGCTTCTTGACGGATGGCTGCGCGTAACGATGACCCATCCCAAGGACACGGATGTGTCCGAACTGCTGGGCTGGGACAACGGTGCCAGGGAGGTAGATGCAACCACCGAGGCGCTTGAAGTGCTCACGGAGCATCTGGGCATCCTCCCTGCGGAGTTCACCTCGGGCCCTGCCGACACTCTGGTCATTGCCGACGGCCGGCTGACCTTCACACACCACGAACACCTCGGCGCAGACACCGCAGTGGACTTTGAAGACCTCAAGGCCTGGGCCGGAGACTTCGCAGCCATCACAGACCCCCGTGTACGCCATGACCTGGCAGTAGAGATTGTGGAACTCTATGAGTCGATCTAAGGGCCGCAAGGGGACCATGAACCCGCGTATCGCCGAGCTCTACGGCCTCACCCCGGACAGCGATCTGAGACCTCACCTGCGGCAGGTGGCCCACCGTGCCCGGGCCTACCAGCTGGAGAACAACGGGGCCGAGAACCCTGCACACGCCAGGCGCCGTGCCAAGAACGCCATCGCCTATTACAGGAACCAGATCAGGTACCTGCACAAGAGGCAGGACGGACCCGCAGCACTGCCCCCGGAAGAGCTTGAGGCACGCATCAGCGCCCTCGAATCCGGAATCCAGGCCAAGCAGGAGGAGATCCGCCTGTCCCGTCCGGCTGCACGGCTGATCGCTCCCGTGGCCCGGCGTGTCGCCCGCGAGGACCGCCGGAGGCGCAAAGCTGCGAAGAACCGGTGACACCCCTTCGGGTGAATGTGGGCGGCACTGTCTAAGCTGTCCGCATGAGGGTAGCCAGGACAGACATCATTGCCGGGCTGCCTGCTGACCTGGCCCGGTCCGTTGTCCGGCAGTTCAGAGGCCGTGAGGTTGCTGCTGCCGCCGCGGAGGGGCTTCTCGATGGGACCGGCATTGCCGCTGAGCGTGCTCTCGCGGACCTGGAAGCCGCCGGCTACCTGGAGAAGACAGACACGGACCAGGACGGATACGACTGGTGGACCACCACCATCCTCGGCAATGCCCTGGCGATGGCCAGCTTCGGCAGGCCAATCAGCCGGCGGACAGCAGACCGCCTCGTTTCCGGCCTGATCGAACGGGCGCACAGCTACAACGCCGATCCCGGCAGGCTCCTGTTCATCCACCGCCTGCGCCTGTTTGGCAGCTACCTTGACCAGTCAGTCGATCCGATCGGCGACGTCGACGTGGAACTCGTGTACGGGCGCAGGAACAACGATCCGCGCGCGGCAGCCGACTACGCTGCGGCCAGCGGGAGGACCTTCAGCACCTACCTGGAGAAACTGACCTGGCCTGTCACCGAGCTAGTCCAGCACCTAAAGAACCGCTCTGCGTTCATCAATATCACGATGGAGGACGTCTCCCTGATCTCGGATCGGGTCGAGACTGTCTACCTGATTAGCGAGGATGCTTCGGCTCTGCCGCC
The DNA here is from genome assembly GCF_051337705.1 of Arthrobacter sp. IK3. Taxonomy (NCBI): domain Bacteria; kingdom Bacillati; phylum Actinomycetota; class Actinomycetes; order Micrococcales; family Micrococcaceae; genus Arthrobacter; species Arthrobacter sp. IK3. The sequence continues at coordinate 63,883 of NZ_JBPPSW010000003.1, forward strand.
GCCGGACCGCGCCCGCAGCACGAGCCGCGACTGAACATCCCGGGCCCCAGGAAGGACGAATCCGTGCCGATGCGCATGACTCATGAGACGGCAGCATCCCGCCTTCTCGAACTTGGCTACCGGGCTCTGGAGGAGTACCCCGGCGGAGACGGTCAATGGCCTGCAGAGCACCTGGAATGTGGCCGGGAAGTCACGCTGACCTGGAACCGGGCCCGCCTGCGGGACCTGCCGGGATGCCCTTGCCGAAAGGCAGAGATCGCAGCCAAACGCGCCGCCGCAGGTGAACGGCGAAGGGCAGCCAATGAGCAGAAGGCCGTCCAGCGCATGAGGGCAGCTGGCTGGGAGCCGCTGGAGCCCTACCCGGGGTCGCACAGCCGATGGCGCTGCAGGTGCCTTGAATGCGGAGATGAAAGCATGGCGCTGCTGCACGGGGTGGAAATGACGAAGGGGTGCAGGACATGCTCCGGCCGGCACCTAATTACGGAAGACAGCGCGCGGCAGATCCTCCTTGACGCCGGATGGCGGCCCCTCACCCCGTTCCCCGGAGCCAGGGCTCACTGGCCCAGCACCTGCCTGAACTGCGGGGCGCCCGGGACTCCGGTGTACGAGACCGTACATGCACTGAAGAGCGGATGCAGAATGTGTGCCGCACGGCGAAACGGGCTGGTGCGCCGGCAGCGTTTCGAACCCACTGCCGTCAAGGTCATGCAAGGTATGCAGCTGGAACCGCTTGAGCCCTATCCCGGCGCCAGCAAGCAGTGGCTGTGCCGGTGCCTGAGATGCGGGACCCTGACGCGGCCGACTTACGGCAACGTGTCCAGTGGAGGCCGCGGGTGCCAGACCTGCCGGCGCATCGCACAGGGGGCCACGAAGAAGTCGGGGTACGCGGCCGCAGCCGAGACCAGGGTGCGGGCAGCCGGCTACAGTCCGCTGACCCCCTACCCTGGAACAGGCGGCCCGTGGAGGTGCCTGTGCCGCTGCGGACGCGAAACCTCCGTCTGGGTCACAGTCCTGGGCCCGGGCAGCCGCGGATGCCGCTGGTGCGCAGACTACGGGTTCAAGCTGGGCGTACCGGGCGTGACGTACCTTCTGGTCAACGAAGGGCTCGGTTCAGTGAAAGTCGGCGTGACGGCATCCGGGTCTTCCCGGCTCAAAGTGTTTCGGCGCCATGGCTGGCAAGCAGTTCACGTCGAGACGTTCGATTCAGGGTTGGAGGCAATGTCAGTGGAGAGGGAAATTCTCGACTGGTGGCGTAAGGACCTGAACCTGCCGGTCTACGTGTCGCCGGAGGACATGCCGATCGGCGGCTCCAGGGAGACTGCTGAGCTCGAGTCGATGCCCATAGCCGTCGCTGTCGAGCGTCTGAAGGAGGCGGCATCGCGGATGAGGGACATCCCCACCGAAGGCCGTGCCGTACTGGAAGTGACCGGCAGTTCCGCTCACCTATAGTGGGACCAAACTCGGACCTTGAGGGGAAAACATGGACGCCAGCACCAGCACAGAGTTCCACGACAGGCTAAGGGGATGGGCCCGCGGGTCTCATTCCGATGAGGCAGGTGTCGAACTCCTGATCCGCGCCTACGGCGGCCGGTTCGCAAGGCACACGCAGCCGTGGATGCGCACCTCGGATGACGGCACCTACGTGGACGTCGACTGGTCCGCCATTCCTGACTACATCGGCGGGCTTTCCAGCGGCGAACGAAGGTACCTTCTGCTGGCCGCGTCCATCGCCGGTGGCACCGAGGTGAACATCGAATCAACGTTCCCGCGCCTGGACTCCCAGGACCAGGACCTGGTGATCGCAGCACTGCAGCATGCAGCCGGACGAATTGCCGCTAAGGACTACCCGCACCGGTAGAACGCACAGGCCTGGCAAACACCCACTTTCGGAGGCCAGGATCGCACGCCGATAACGGACGTTACGTCAACCTGGCGGTCTGCGCATCTCATCGGATGAGTCAGACCGCCCCGTAAATACCCTAGAAGACCTTGCGCCCTCCGGCGTGACGCAGCGCATCCAGGAGCAGGTCCTGCAGGGCATAGTCGAGCATCGAAACATCGGACAGGTCTGCAGTCGATCCAGCTTCTGACTAGGGGAAGCATTCTGCGACACTCCCCCGTCGCCATCACGATTGCTGTAATGTCTGCGCAATGAACAAATGGGGGCTCCAACACAGTAAAGCTGCAGCGTCAGCACCGCGGCGACGACATAAGGCAGTGGCGACGCTCGCCGCTACCGCCGTTCTCGGCGCCTCGTTGCTGTTCTCAGCCGCTCCTGCCAGCGCACGCATGGTGTGCTCGGACGGCGTCCCCGGACTTCCCCCGGTCTGCAACTGGGTCGAAGACAACACTGGCCCCGGTACGGGTGACTCCGGAAAAGACTACGGCGGCTCAGGCCCGGCACAGCCTGCACCTGCCCCCATGCCGCCGGCACCTGCACCTCAGCCTCCTGCCCAGGGCCCGGTCTACAATCCGCCGACCCAGTCTTACACTCCTCCGGCCAATAGCGGCGGCGGCTACCAGGCTCCGGCGAACAACGGTGGCTACACGGCTCCGTCCTACACCGCACCGTCCCAGGGTTACGCTGCGCCTTCCGGCCAGGGCTACGTTCCGGGCAACACCGGGTATGCCGTTCCTGTTGACGGCGGATCTGCTGCTCCAGCTGCAGGTGAAGCGGCGCCTGCAGCGGACGGCACGGCCTCTGAGGACGAGGCAGCCAAGAAGAAGGCATCTGAGGCTGAAGCGGCCGAGAAGAAAGCTGCGACGGAGAAAGCCGTTAGGGATGCTGCGTCCCAGGCTGTGACCCATTATCAGCTGCGGTCTGTCGCGTCCCAGGCAGCCAGCTCAAGGTAGTCGCGGCGTTAGGATTCAGACATGCCTGCTTCTGAGTTCGCGTCCGCCGTCGCAGCTACCCTGCGTGCTGAACGGTCGGCACGGCGGTGGACGTACCGTGAACTTGCTGATGCAGCCGGGATGACCGAGCAGAGCGTGATGCGCTATCTGACCGGTAAGCGGGATCTGCACATGACTGACCTGGGATCACTGGCGGATGCCCTCGGGATCTCCCCCGTCCGGATCGTCCAGCAGGCCATGGACCGCAGGACTCCTCAGTCCGCCGCGACTGGCCCCGAACGGTAGCCGGACAGCCGCAGGATTTCACCGGCTACGCCCTCGGCCAGCATGCGTGCCTCAAGGTAGGCCGGCAGCGCCGCATTGGCTCCCCCGGTATCTCCCGCGGCCAACCGGTCTGCAACCTGCATGGCCAGCGTGCCGGTGTGCGTCATCTTTGCGGCGTACCACCGGGACATCTCACGGATCTCATCCCTGCCCGTCATGCCACTGAGGATAGCGCCGGATCCTACTCCCCTGCCGAGCCCGGAACAGTGACTGTGGATAAGTTTCGCCCGGCGCCTGATTGGATGCAGTTCTGAGCGCCTTGAGGTCAGCTGCACTGAGGTGCCGGCACAACCTCGTGGTCCAGGGACTCCAGACCTTCCGGAAGCTCGTCCGGGAGCTGGGGGACGTCCTGCTTTTCCGGGTTCATGGACAGCCTCGGTGCGCCGGCCGCTGCGAGGTCCCTGTCGAGCGCGGTGATCCCTTCGACGGTCCATTCCCGTGCCACGCAAAGAGTACCGTCTCCGAATGGGAACCGAACTGGGTACTACCTGGCCGTTGACAAAGCCCCATCCAAACGAAAGGGCTCGGTCCGGTCAAAGGTGGTGCATGGGCAGAACTGCCCATGGTGTCGAGAGTTCGGCGTCCTGCCGCACACATAGAAGGAATCGGCCGCGCTGACACGGGTGGCCGGTTGCCGTTGGATTCCGCTGGCACTGCGTAAAGTTGCTGGGTCGGCGGAGTCTACGGCTATCCGCCCTGATCAGAGAGGCTTTCCGCCGCCCATGAAACACCGAACCGCCACTCCTCGGCCACGCCGGCTGCTCGGCAGGTCCAGGGCAGCTGCAGCACTGCTGCTCACCGCCGCCCTCATTGCCGGGACCGGCGCCCTGCCGGCCAGCGCTCAGGAAACCGCCAGCGACCCCTCGGGCACCTCCACAGCAGCCATGTCTGCACAGGAGCAGGACGTCCTGGAAGTATTCAACGGGATCAACGAATTCCGTGCGGGCAAGGGGCTGCCTCCGCTGCGTCTGGGAATGGAGGCTTCGGCAGTGGCCCAGGAGTGGAGCGAGGAGATGTCCCGTTCCGGCTTCGAGCATTCGGTAACGTACTCGAGCGATCCCCGTATCGCCGGCTACCGGTCCGCCGGTGAGAACATCGCGTATGCATTCGGGTACCAAAGCGGCCAGGTCCTGGTCGACTCCTGGATAGGATCACCCGCGCATAACGAAGGCATGAGCAATCCGGGTGACAACGTCATCGGCGTGGGACTCTACCGGGACGCGGCCGGGACCCTGTGGGGAACCACGACTTTCTACACTTACGACCCCATCCCTGCACGGACGTACACGAACGCAGCCGCGTATTTCGCTGCCATGGCCGTGCCTGCAGTGCCTGGACCAAAACCGGTCATCACCGGAACTCCCGCCTGGGGCGAGACGCTCCGGGGCACGGAGGGTGCATGGCCTGCCGGAACATCCCTGAGTTACCAGTGGTGGATTGGGAGCAGCCGTATTGACGGGGCGACCGGACTGAGTGTGAAGGTCCCCGCGGAGGCAGCAGGGCGGAAGATCTACCTGATGGTCACTGCCCGGAAGGCCGGGTACCGGGACACGATCCTGGTTTCTGATCCCACCGCGCGAATCCCCAACCCCGGAACTGTCATCAATACCAGGCCTCCGCAGATCACGGGAACCCTGGAATGGGGCAAGACCCTCACTGTTGATCCGGGCGTCTGGGAAGAGGGCACCAAGCTTTCCTACGCCTGGGAGACCGGCGAAATCGGGCCCACGCGAGTGATCGAAAAGTACGACACCTACCTCAGCGTTGAGGTTACCGGGACGAAGCCCGGCAAGTTCCCGCTGTCACTGCGTGCCGACATCGTCATCCCCGCCCCGAAACTGGTTTACACCGAGAAGCCCTTCATTACCGGCGACCCGATCGTAGGACGCACACTGGTCGCCAAGCCCGGCACTTGGAACGTCAAGCCGTCCGTCCGCTACACCTGGCTGCGCAACGGTAAGGAAATCCCGGGAACCGAGGGCTACACCATGTACACTCCGACCGAGTCCGATCTTGGATCCGCCATCAGCGTCAGGGTCTCCGCCTCGGCAGACGGCTACCAGACCGCCACTGTCACGTCCGCTGCAACCGCGAAAATCCAGCCGATGCCGGCGGTCAGGAACCTGACCAAACCGGCCATTACTGGGACCGCGGTCGAAGGCTACTCGCTGACCTCTACCCCCGGTACTTGGGAAGGTGACGTGCACCTGGATTACCAGTGGCTGCGGGAAGGCAAACCCATCTCCGGAGAGCGTGCGAACTTCATCAACCTCACCCGGGCCGATGTCGGCAAGAAGATCTCGCTTCAGGTCATCGGCATGCGCCAGGGATTTGTCACGACGACAGTCACCACGGCTTCTGTGACGGTTGCAGCCGAGACAGTTCCCGTTCCGACACCGACCCCTGCTCCGGACCCGACGAAGCCGCCGGCGCCGAAGCCAACGCCTTCCCCGGGCAAGAGCTTCAGGGACGTACCCGCCGGCATGCAGTTCGCCACGGAGATCAACTGGATGAATTCCAAGGGCATCTCCACCGGCTGGAGCGACAACACCTACCGTCCGCTGCAGCCTGTGGCCCGTGATGCTATGTCGGCGTTCATGTACCGTCTGGCGGGTTCCCCGGCCTACACGGCGCCGACGAAGTCCCCGTTCAAGGACATTGTGCTTGGCCAGCAGTTCTACAAGGAGATGTCCTGGCTCTCTGTCACGAAGGTCTCCACCGGATGGGACGACCGCACATACCGGCCCCTGGCGTCAGTGAACCGCGACGCCATGGCTGCCTTCATGTACCGTCTGGCAGGATCTCCGGCCTACACACCGCCGAAGAAGTCCCCGTTCACCGACGTCCCGGTCAGCAGCCAGTTCTACAAGGAGATCTCCTGGCTCGCTGCACAGGGCATCTCCACCGGCTGGCAGCAGCCCAACGGCACCAGGGTCTATAAGCCGCTGGAGCCTGTGAAGCGCGACGCTATGGCTGCGTTCATGTACCGCCTCGATCAGAAGGGCTTCAAGCTCTCCGGGTCGAAGTAGTACCCCCGCACAGCATCAGGCCCCGTCATGGATACTTGGCGGTGCCTGATGCGTACCGGTCGCGTCGGCAGAATGATCCCGGTTTCAGAGGTCCTCCCCGAGCATCCCCACGAACCGGGTCTGGCGCTTCTCGACCGGCACTTTGTCTCCCGGCAGGTCAGCCGCTTCGTACAGGGACTTCACAACGTGGCGGCCGCGGCGTGCCAAGCCCAGGAGGAACTTGCTGCCAAGCTGGACCTCGGGGTCAGCGAGAATGACGAGAACGGTCAGCTCTCCCCTGTCGTTGAACACGGAGTTGATCTTGCCGACCGTTTTCCGCCGGCGGTCCACAACGTCGAGCTTGCCGGGGGCTGTGATCTGGTCGGTAAGCTTCGTCCGCGCTTCTCCTTTGAGGGTCAGCTGTTTCCCGCGGCGGTCAGACTCGAAGACCGGGACCCAGGTCAGTGGCTGTCTTCGCTTCTGATCGGGCGAGGAGCCCGGGGCTTTCCGGTTTCCCGTTCGATGGGTGGTTTGGAGGATCTTGACGCGGAACCTGCCGTCCACCGGAATGTACTCGACGCAGGGCTGCCTGGCCCCCGCTTTGCAGTCGGGGCAGGTGTCCTTGTTGTACTCGGGAATCTTCGGCCTGGGGCGTCTGCCGGCGGAGACCATGCTCGTGCCGGTCCTGCCTCGTTTGCCAGCCATGTCAACTCCATCTGTATAGAGGGGCACTTAGGATTGTCTGGCACGACGATACAGTTGTGCACCACGCCCCTTCGCCGCACACAGAGAGGTTATGACCGTTGCCTCATCAGGAACCTCTTACATCCGACACGAAAAAGGGACGTCGTCCGGCGGAAGATTCGCTGAGCACACCCATTCAGAGGCAGCGATTCCTGCCCTGAAACGCCAGCCCGCACGCCCTCAGTCCCGGACTGAACGCTGGGAATCACTCCTGGCGTCCGCCAAAGAGCACAAGACTGCCTACGGACGGTTCCCGAGCGCAAAAAAGGCAGAGAGTACCGAGGAGCGTTCAGCCGGCGTGTGGCTGACCGACCAGCGCACGATGCAGCGCAACAAGACCCTTGACCCGGACCTGGAAGCGATCCTGGATTCCTCACTTCCTGGATGGAACGAGGACGGTTTTGCGAGCCGGCCAAGCAGCCAGGCCTGGTTCGAGCGTCTCTCAGCGATCGCCTCCGAAGTGTCCCAGACCGGAAAGTGGCCTGCCTCCAAGGGCAAGGACGCCGTCTGGATCATGGACCAGCGCACCCGCGACAGGCGCAGCACCCTCCGCGAAGACCAGATCGAAGCACTGGATGCCCAGCTGCCCGGGTGGCGGACCGCCCGCATGAGCCCGGTCGTGAAGCCGGAAGCGACGCCGGCACCGCGCGTCCCCCTGCCGGATTTCGGTCTCCAGAACCCCCGCGCTTTCCAAACCCGGGTCGAAGAGATCACCGCTTTCTACCTCGAGCACCGCCGGCTGCCCATCGAGCACGCCATTGACCGTCCCGATGAGAACACCATGGCCGTATGGCTCTCAGCCCAGCGCCAATCCCTGAAAAACGGGACCATTGCCCCTGACCGCAAGCAGGCACTGGATGACCTCTTCCCGGGCTGGAGCGACGTACGCCGCCTGAAATGGGCACAGACGCTGGACGAAGTAGCCAGCTTCAGGCAGACCCACGGCAAGCTTCCCGGCGATTCCAAGACCACACCGCGGGAGCGTGCACTCCAGGTCTGGGTCAAACGCCAGCGCGTCAAGGAACTCGAAGGCAAGCTCGCCGCCGATCAGGTAGCCGGACTGGATAAAGTGGACCCCGATTGGCGGGCCAACCAGGTCCAGCTGAACTGGGAGTCCATGCTCACCATGGCTTCACTGCTTCGGAGCAAGACCGGGACACTGCCTGCCCACGGGACACCGGAGGGCGCGTGGATGAGGGGCGTCGCCCAGCGGCACCGGGCGGGACTGCTGCCAGAGTCTGAAGCAAAGGAAATGGACAAGCACCTGCCCGGCTGGAACGACACCCGGTACGCCGCATGGCGGGAACGGGCCGACGGCATCGAAGCAAGGATCCGCAGCAACGGGCGGACGCCGTCCCACCGCTCCCCCGACCCGCAGCTTCAGTCCGATGCCGTCTGGATCCGGGATCAGAAGGCCCGCATGAAGAAGGGAAGCCTGACCGAGACCCAGGAGGCTGAGCTGAAGACCCTCCTGGACATCCCGAACCAGCTCTAACCCGCCGGGCCGCGACCGCCCTACTTGCTAACGGTCTCGATCCCGTGGGTGTACATCAGGTCTTCGAGCTCCTTGAGGGCTTCCCGGACGGTGCGGAGCTTTTCATGGTCGAAATCCCCGCCGAGGACAGCCCGGACCGAGTCAGCTACGACGCGGGCTTCGGCTTCCTTGCTGGCTGTGCGCATGTGCCGGGGCACGATCTGGAACGCCTCGGGGATCAGGACGTTGACACCCTTGAAGCTCTTCAGGTGTTCGAAGTACCTGGTGTCGCCGCGCTTCGCTGCGACTTCCACGGCACCGCTGATGGCTGCCTCAAGCTCCGTGGCTGCGTAGTCGCGGGCCCCGAGCTCGGCGCCGTCGTACCTGCAGTTGACGCTGATGCCGGTACCGCCGTGGTTATGGCCCAGCCCGTAAACGTTGACGCTGTAGTACGGCTCACCGATGGCCGACCAGACCTTGCCGTCAATGATGATCATCAGGCCCAGGCGTTCCGTGACGTCTTTCTCGGCTTCCCCGCGGTCAGCAGCCCAGGAGTCGCGGGTCTGTTCTGACGGGAAGTCTGTGCTGCCTGCAGTGATGTTCCGGAACGGGGTGTAGAAGGATCCGTTGTAGGTGCGCAGCCCGGCGCCGGGATCATCAATGCTGTTCGGCAGGAACACGTCATCGTCGAAGGTGCATGCCACCGGCGCTTCATCGGCTGTCAGCGACGGAATAGCGGTCGTCATGACGAACTCCTCGCACACCTGACGGGGCTTGCGGCAGCGCGGCGGAACACGGAACGGGCGGTACGTGACGGTCGTGGTGACGGTAAAAGTATCCATACTCCCTATGTGTGCGGCAGGCCCTGAGGATTTCACTGTCAGAACAGGTATACGCATGTCCTCGGCTGGAGTCGCACCCAGACTCCAGCCCGAAGAGAGGAACCTCCATGGTCGCTAGCAGCACACGCACTCCGGAACAACACCTGGGATGGAACGAGCTGGACCTTACCCACGCCATCAGCGAAGCAGGCTTGACACGGCTGCTCACCGCAGGCAAAGAACCATCCACGCTCCTCTATGGCGCAGCCAGCAGCGGGAAAACATCAGCTTGGCAGTCCCAGGCCAGCCCCGGATGCCGGCATGACCCAGTCGTGGGCCGTACTGGCATCTTCGCATTGCCGCCCGGAGACGCACACAGCGGCACAGCTGGTTCTCCGGCCGTGTTACCGGTGTGGGGAGCCTCTTGCCGGTAGATTTGCCCTAGGACTTCTCAGGGGGAATCTTGCGGGACAAGAGCTTGATCGGCGCAGTAGTGGCGGGCGTCGTGCTGCAGGCGCCAGCTCGGCTAGCAGGTCCCCAGTCTTGACGGAAACACTGCGCGCCGGGTCCCACAATGACCGGCAATGGGCCCGGACACTCGAAGAACTGGCCTCCTTCAGGGCTGAGCACGATTCGCTGCCAGGCGACAGTGGGCGCACTCCGCGTGAAAGACCCCTCCAGCAATGGCTCAAACGCCAGATAAGGCTTGAAGCTGACGGACTGCTGCGCCGGGACCGCATCGAGGCGCTGGATGCCGTTGACGGGGATTGGCGGGCAAACCAAAGCCGCCTGTCCTGGGAGGGTCGCCTCGCTGAAGCAATCCTGGAGTACCAGACCCTGGGCCGTGTTCCGGGCAACGGAGAGGGATCCGATCCCTGGCTGCTGAAGCAGCGCTCACGCCTGTCTGCAGGCAAACTCTCCGAAGACCAGGTTGAAGCCCTCGATGAAGCCATTCCGGGGTGGCGGAACCTGGACCGGATCAAATGGTCCGAGCGCGCCCGTGAGCTGCGCCGCCACGTCGACGCTACCGGTTCGCTGCCAACCAGCCGCACCAAGGATCCTGAGGCGTACCGCTGCTACACCTGGCTGGCATTCCAGCGGAAGAAACTGCGCCAGGGACGCCTTGATGCGGCCCAGCTCGCCGAACTGGACGGACTCGTCCCGGGATGGCGCGGCCGGTCAGCAGACTAACCCGCCGGAACGGCACTTCGGTTGGAACCCACGAAGGCCTGCACCACCGCCAGAACGGCTGCCACCTGCTCGGGCCGCAGATCAGAAGCAGCGTCCGGCAGCAGTTCGGTGAGAGGGTGGGTACCAGGATTCCCCGCTATCCCGAGGCTTACTGCGCAGGCGTCCAGGACTGCCATGGGACGGACATGCAGGCCGCGCGCGAGAGCTTCGATCGTCTCCGGATCCGGAAAGCTGCGCTGGGGCCGCGTTGCAAGCTGCTGGATTCTTCCGGGCGTAGGAGCTCCGCCGCAATCGGCAGAAAGCTGTTCGTATGTCCTGCCGCCCCTGCACGTTGCAATCAGCTCGCTGAGTGTTATTGCCATGACCTAGCCTCTGGTGGTTCCGGATCTATCGCTTTCAACGCTACACACAGGAAGCGACATTTTCCGTCGGGCCTACACTGCGCCGTGGCCTGACTCAGCCCGGGACAGGAACGCATCCAGTGCGGCGGTGATCAGCGGTGCAGTCCAAGTCATGACTCCCCCGACCTTCCGCGCCGGTTCCAGTACGCCGGCCTCTGCCAGCCGGTCAAGTGCCCGGTAGGCACCTGACTCGGAAGACCCACACAGAGCCATGGCAGTGGAAGCATTCAGGGCAGGTGTCCTGGTGAGTTCGCCGGCCAGAATCCCGGCGGCACGGGAACGGGTTCGACCCAGCATCTCCTGATGCAGCTCCACCGCGCGCCGGATCTCGGCTGCGAACGCCAAGCAGTTGTCCAGGGTGACGAAGGCCGACTCAATGAACAGTTCTATGACCGGGCTGCAGCTGCCGCGGCTGTACTCCCCCATGGCCCATGCATATCCGCGGGGGTTGCCCGCAAGGCCGGCCGAGAGCGGAATGAGTGAAGCAGCGCTGATGCCGGTGGCCCGGAACATTGCCATAACCAACGCGGTTCCTGTGCGGCTGTTGCCTTCAGTGAAGGGCCTGACTGCAGAGAGGTGAGCGTGGGACAGAGCGGCGTGCACCAGGGCAGGGATGTCCGGCCGGGAGGCAAAGGAGCTGAGTTCGTCCAGCGCCTCTCCGGGGTCTGACCTCTCCCCCGTGACGGCAGCGTTCAGTTCGGTGAGCCCCTGAACGCTGATCAGTGCGTGTCCGCGGTCAGCCAGCGTCGCGGCCGTGGCAGCGGCGGCCACTGCTCTTGGCGCAGGTGCGGCAGCTGCCGGATCAAGGCCGGCCAGAAGTATGTCCTGTGCCGGCACCCTCATTCCTTCCAGTGCGCAGCTCGATGCCGCCTCTGCCAGGATCAGCAGCTGCTTTAGCTCCGGGTGGTTCGCATCGAAGCGGACCATCTCGATGACGGCCATGTCCATCGCTGACAGCAGCTGCGGAGTGAGTGAACGCATGACGTCCTCGACCGCTGGAAGGGACGGTGCGGGCGGGGCTGACTGTGCTGGAAACGGGCTCATCTTCCCAGTTAAGGCCCTAACTGGGAAAACTGGCAAGGAATCTTGCATTTAGCCCGCAAATCATAAGCATCCTGACACTTTTCCGAGCAGCCGCACACAATCCAGGGGATTAGGGGGGAACCTATGACACACCTGGTAAACCGAGTTCCGGAAGGCGTGAGGGCAGGCGGGCAGTTCGCCGTGCGCACCCGCCCTGAACCGGCAGTAGTCCTTACCGCCGCCGGCGCCGCGGGGACCGATTCTGTCCAGGCCCATGCGCTGAACGCCGAGGCACTGACGTCTGCCCAGACAAACGTTATTGCCCGCAGTCCGGTCACCTCAGTCCGCACTGAGTCCGGCCGGGCCGAGGATGTCAGGGCAGCAGTCTGGAATGCCCGTTTCACTGAGGTGCTGCGTTACATGGAGGAAACCGGGTCCATGCCGACCCATAACCCGTCCAAGCCTGAGTCGAAGCGCCTCGCAGCATGGCTCAACGACCAGCGGCGCCCGACGGCCAACCTCAGCGAAGACCGCGCGCGGCTGCTCGATGAGAAGGTCCCCGGGTGGCGTGACCCCCGGGAAGCAGCATGGCAGCAGCGCCTCGAAGCAGTTGCTGATTATCACCGCTCCCACGGCCGTCTTCCGGCTGCCGGCAAGGAATCGAACGAAGTCTCCAGCTACGGCCGGTGGCTCGTGTACCAGCGCAAGAACGAGCACAGGCTGCCTGAACACAGGATCCGGGCACTCGATGCTCTGGACAGGGACTGGCGGGATCCGAACCCGGTGTCGTGGGCCCGTAACGTGGAACGCGCTGCCGACGTCGTCCAGCGCCTGGGTCACTTCCCCACTTCCGGTGCTGCCGATCCGGAGGAGCACCGTGTCGCCGAGTGGCTGTCCTCGCAGCGAACACACCGCTCACGGATGACCACCGAGCAGATCCGGGAGCTGGACACCAAGCTCCCCGGGTGGAACCGCGGCCGGGAACAGGTGTGGCAGGAGCGGCTGGAATGGACGGCGGGCTTCGTGTCCAGGAACCGCCGGTTCCCTTCCCAGCACAGCGCCAATGTGGTCGAGGCAAGCCATGCTGCCTGGGTACGGGCACAGCGCCGCACCGCTACCGTCCTCAGCGATGAACGGGCAGCACAGCTGGATGAGGTGCTCCCCGGCTGGCGCGGTCCCAGTACACCGTCTGCGCGCGCCTAACGTGGAACGCGCCGGTTCAGTCTGCAGGTGCGTCGGGGCCGAAAATTATGCCGCGACACGAAACAATTTCTGTTTCCTTAATCCGCGTGATGCCTATGGGCCGGTGATAGCTTCGGGGTATCGGAAACAGATTTAGCTACACCGGTCTGTTGGTCACCCGGCCATCCGATGCTCGTTGAGACTGATCAAGGACCGATAGCCCTCCCCCAGGGCCGGAAATTCTAAGGACAAGATCATGACTGTTGAAGTGCGGAAGCGTCCAGGGCGCAAGTCCAAGGGCGACCGTAAGTTCTTCGGGTTTCGCATTGCCATGGACAAGGCGGACATCGTCAATGACATCGCCGCGGCCGAGGGCTACAAGTACGTCAGCGACTGGGTGGCCAGCGTCGTCGAAGACCGGATCAATCACACGGACCTAAGTGCGATCAACCGCCAGGAGGAACTGCCTATCGGCCGCATCGCATAAATACAGAAGGCCCGCACAGGGCGGGCCTTCGAAGTATGTAGCTTTCACCTGGTTTAGCTTGCCGGCGAGACAGGTAAAAGCGTTGTAACCGGACCGTTCTCCTTGCAGGGAGACCGTTCCCAACTTGTATTCATCAGCCCTAGGACCAATTTCATATCAAGTTTGCCGAGTTCTCCTTTGCAGAGGATCGCTCGGGTCTTACTCATTCCCTCTGGAGGAATAGAACCATCGTACATCAGGACCCCCACGTACTACCAGACTCACAGAGTCACGGCGTGCCGCGCGTGTCGCCGGTAGTCGACGACCCCTCGCAAGTTTGGTCTGCCCTGGCCCCGCTGCTGGCAGGCCAGCCCCGTGTGCGCCTGTCCAAAGACGGCGGGAAATCCTACCCCCAGCGCTTCGAACGCGACCTGACCACCGGGCTGCCCTCCTACCCGGCCGCGGTGCGGATTTTCGGCAAGGACGGAACCTGCTCGGCGATCTTCCTCGACTTCGACTCCTCCGTAGCCGGCACTGACTGGGTGGAAGCTGATGTACGTGCTGCCCAGACCTGGCTGCACAGCGTCGGCGCCCGCTGGATTGAAGACTTCTCCCCCAACGGCGGCCGCCACCTCTACATCCCCCTGGCCCAGCGCGTCGTCTTTTCTGAAGCGCGTGATCTTGTCGAGGCTCTCGGATCCCGTTTCCGCAGCCTGGACAAGACCCCGCACCAGAACCTCCTGCACGGCTGCATGCGAACCCCGGGAAGCCCGCACAAGCGCGGCGGACACCAGATGCTGGCCATGAGTCTTTCCATGGCTTACGACGTCGCCCGCCGCCGCAACAGCACAGACGTCTGGGATGCCATGACGAAGAGCCTCGCACCGGAGATCGAAGCAGCACGCGCCTACCGCCTGGAGCAGGCCGCACCTGTCATAGCCGCGGCGCCGGAACCTGCTGGCGTCGACAAGGCCCTCAGCATGTCCCGCTCCATGCAGCGGATCGCCGTCACAGGTCTCTACGAAGTCAACCGGTACAAGTCTGACTCGGAAGCACGACAGGGCGTCATCGCCGGCGCCGTCGCCTCAGGGCTGGCCATGACGGACGTCCAGCGCCGGATGACACAGGGCCTCTGGCCGGGCCTCGCCTCTTTCTACTCCCGGTACCCGGCGCGCCACAGGACCAATGCCCTCCAGCGTGACTGGCGAAAAGCTGAGCTGTATCTGCAGCGAAACGCCTCCAATGGCCCTGAAAAGAACAGTGTCCGTAAATCCCCCACTAGCGTGCTCAATACACAGGCGGGGGGCTTACACAGCAGTAATTCACCTCGCCTCAGCGACGACAACGAACACCGATTCATCCGTGGCTGGCGCAGCAGCCTTCGCCTCTTGGAGCACCGGTACAAATCCCGTGAAGGAATGGCGAGGAGGATGGTCCTTCGTGCCCTCGGGGAAGCAGCGCACATGAGCGCCAGCCGCTACATCGAATTCGGTGACCGCTCCCTGGCCGTTGCCACTGGGCTGGACCACACCACGGTCGGCTATCACCTTCGTGCACTGCGTGCTGAGAAGGATCCCCTGGTCACCCTCATTGAAGCCGGCCGCGGGACCAAGGGCGATCTCTACATGCTGACCATCCCGCAGGCCGTGATGAAGACAGTCGAAGCGCTGCCCTGGCGGAAGGGGAAGATCCATGCCCTGCGCCCGGTATTCCGCGAGCTCGGCCTGCCGGCGGCATTCGTCTACGAGGCCATCGAGGATTCCCCGATCCCGCTCTCGACCATGGAGATCGTCCGGGAAACCGGAATGTCCCGCAGCGCCGTCTCCGAGGCACTCGAAACCCTCTCAGCCTGGGCGATGATCCGCAGAGACGGCGGCTGGTCCATCGAACCGGCGACGAGCCTGAGGAACCTGGCCGAGTACTTCGGCGTGCTCGAGGCCGTGGCTGCGCAGATTCAGGCCTACCGGATCCAGCGCGCGCTGTGGCGTGAATGGCTGACCAGGAACGCGAACGTCGTCCAGCTCATGCCGGCACCTGATGACGATTACCCATGGGAAGACTTCGAAGGACCGCCTGACGAGGTCACCCTGGCAGACTATGCCTTCAAGGCAACGGGATAACTCTGCGCACCCTCGACTCTGTTACTCCGGCAGTCTGTCACTCTGGATGCCTGTTGGCCGGCGCTTTCATCTTCAGCCGCACACAGGTTGTGCATGAGTTCGATTCTGAAAGACCAGGCAGCAGAGCCCTCCCCCGTCGATGAGCTGGACCGGCTCGTTAGCTTACTGGAGTGCATTGAGAAGAAGACCTCCCGCGAACTGCGCAGCGCGCGGCTGGCATCAGCTGCACTCAGGATCCAGTCCACCGCTCCCAGTATCCGCGAGATCGTGATCTCAGGTGCCGGCACGGAGGGCACAGAGATAATCTCCGCACTCTCGGATGCCGGCCAGAACGTACCCGCACAGGACCTCGAAGCAGCAGCGGGAATCATCGCCACCCTTCCGAAGAAGGACTTCATTCATCCCGCGGGCACCCGGTTGGTCATTGCCGAGGCTTCAGCATGGTGGCCCGGCCAGTAAGCGGCTCCGCTCCCCTGCCCCGTCAGCCGCACACAGATGGGCATGACGACTACATCAAACCGCCAGCCCGAAGGTACGCCCGCCGGCGGCCAGTTCGCACCGTCCGTCCACGCTGAAGCAGCAGGCATCGTCCTTTCCACACCTGAGCCTGAAGCGATCCAGGCCGAAGAGTGCGATGAGTGCGGCGATGAGAAGGAAACCAGCGGCACCTGCCTCAGCTGCCAGTGCAGTGAATGCGGTGAATCCCTCAGCGACGGCGAAGGCTGGGACGGGCTCTGCGGCAACTGTGCCGACGCCAAGGAGGGTGAAAGCCAGCAGATCTTCGATATGTCCCTGACCGACGCTGACGGTGAAACCGTCGAATTCTCTGTGAACCGGATCGACGACGGGCATTACGAAGTCGAGGACGACGAAGGCGACGGAGTCCTGGAGTTTTACCACAACGGCGATGAAGAGGATCATCTCTCCATCCAGGAAGCCGCAGTCGAAGAGCTGAACAAGGCCGGCCACCAGGTCAGCGACGAGTGAACACCCGGATCGTCCGGGACCCCCTTGGCCGCTTCGCCAGGGGGTCACACCGGGAGCCCGAACTGAGCCTCCCCGCCACCGGTGCAGGAGCCGACCCCACCCCTCTCCTGGAAGGTTTCACAGGAACCGACCCGCGCCTGGACATCTGGCGCCGGTATCCGGAGATCAGCGATGACGAAGACGAAGCAACCGACGACTGGGCCTGCGGTGAAGTCAGCGAACAGTTCGCCGCATACGCGCGGGAACACGACTGGGAAGCGGAAGTTGTAGAAGCCCTGGCAGAACACCCGATGGCGGATCTGCACGTGTGGGTCCACCTGCACCGTGCCGGACGCACCATTGCGGTGGACTGGACAGCCCGGCAGTACCACAACCTCAACGAGATCAGCCGGGATCCAAAGGTGCTCTCCGCGCCCTGGCCGTTGACCTGGGATCCCGAGGAACAGCCGGACGAACACCCGCTGATGGGAGCCTTCTCTCACGCGTGAGCAGCGCTTGATGCACTCGACGGATTTGGCCGCACACGATGAGGGTATGAACACCCGGAGCAAGCACAACCAGTCCAGCAGCCAGAGGTACACCCGCCGTCACGCCGATCCTGAGGTCATCATTGAGACCACGGGGTCCGTCCTTGCTGACGAAACCCGCAGCAACAGACACGGGCCCCACCTCAAGGCACTCGAGGCCGCCGGCCTGTCCGGGACGGTTACCCTCCACCGGGACGATACGCAGGACGTCACCGAGGACACCCTGAGATACACGAACACCGACGGCGACCAGGTCCTCCTGTCCGGGATCGGCACAGACCGCCTCACGGTCCGCTGCTTCACTCCGCCGGCAACCTATGCATTCACGCATCCCCTCACCGCAGCCCAGGCTGTGACAGCTGTCGAATACGCCATCTGGCAGACCTACGTGCAGCCGGCCTTCGCCGAGCACCTGACCGGCACCGGCTACGCGATCCTCAGCTGTGACCTGGGCCGCGGTAATGGCGGACACCCGTGCGCTTCCGTCACCGCGGCCAGCGCTGCAGGAACCCAGGTCCGAGTCACCCACGACTACAGCACCGGGGAAACCCTGGCCGGGATTGAAGACAGAACAGCACGCGGTCAGATCCGTGGCATCGACCCGGAAGCCTTCATGGAGGAACTCACCGGAAGCAGGACGCCTTCGGCAGAAGTCTTCCGAAGAGTGCTCCAGTCAGCCGGCTCACCTGTGGTCGCAGACAGGTTCATGAACATCAGCGCCTGGGCAGTCTAGGCTGCCGGACGGGGGCTGCGTTTTCTGCCGTTAGCCGCACACAGCACTGGTATGAGCACATACCGCAACCGCCAGCCGCAGGGAATTCCTACCGGCGGTCAGTTCGCCGCCTCCATGCATTCCGAACCCTCCATCTCACTTGGTGGCCCGCCCGAGCCCAAACTCGTCATCCTGGACCCGTCCATCGACAGCCCGGCAATCCAGGAGCTGGCTGACGCAGGCCTGCGCGGCGGGCTCTACGCAGCCGAAGAGGACCATGACCTTCCCGAGGGATCCGTGGTGCTTCGCACCGACGGAGTCCAGGTTGGACTCTCCGGCCTGGGCACCGACGAAGTTGCCGTGAAGCTCCTGTCCGATGACCCGGGCCGTGAATTCACGATGACGCACAGCAACAAGCCCTCCACTGAGGACGTCATGAACGCGATCGGGACCACCGTATGGAAGGACAAGCTCACTGATACCTTCGGTGAGACCTTCCAGGACGGTGAAGACTTCGAAGTGCGCGACAACTACCTGGGCCGAAACAGCCACACCGGGGATTACATCGCGGGCATGACTGTTTCCACCCCCAACGGTGACTGGTTCTCCCTCGACCACAACTTCACGACCGGCAAAACCACCGTGGACAGCGAAACGTGGATGGATGAGAAGCCCTTCCCGCAGGAGTTCGTTGACCCGATCATCTCCGACCTGACCGGAAAGGATGTTTACGGCGAGGACGCGCAGCGCGCCGCGGCTGAAGCATTCGGCGAGGTCCGCGCCCGGGCAGAGCAGATGCCCGGGTACGACAAGTTCTCTGAACTGGTCTAACCCCTTCACACGACACAATTCCTGGGCCGGCGGATCCTTCCGCCGGCCCTTCGTGTGTCTGCACGAGGGCCAGGTGCCGATACTCCTGCCAGCCGCACACAGAGGGGCATGACTACTCAGCACATGAACCGCCAGCCCCAGGGAATCCCTGCCGGCGGCCAGTTCGCAGCCACCCCGCATTCCGAGAACGACTCAGTCACACTCCCGGCCCCCGCCCAGCCTGCTTTCCCGGCCGCAGCAGCCTTTGAGCTCGGCAAAGCGGGCCTGCAGGGAGAGCTCAGCCAGTACACCGGCGGAAACCCCGACGCCCCTGAGGGCGCCATGGCCTACGTTTCCCCAGCCGGGCACGAGCTGGTCCTCTCCGGGGTGGGCACCGACACACTCATGATCCAGCACTTCGATCCCACCGAAGAGAACACCTTCACCACTGAGCGCTCCGGATGCAAGGATCCTGCCAAGGCAGTGGCCGCCATCGAAGACGTCCTCTGGGACCTCGAAGCCCAGGACAGCTTCTCCGCAGGCTTCGCTGACGGGGACGTTTACGAGATCAGGGAGGTGGAGCTGGGCCGGGACGCCGACGGCACGAACCGCGCAATGATCATCGTCAGGGACGAGGACGACAACGAGCTCACTGTCTCCCACAACTACGACACCGGCACCACGACGTTCACCTCCGATTACGGTGATCTGGACGGCCTCGCCGAAGAAGCAGCCCTGGACTCCATCGTCGTTGACATGGCAGAGGAGGTCGAAGGCGGTGACAACAACCTGGCCATCCGGCGTGCCTTCGAGCGTGTCCGTGCCGCTGCGCTGCGCTCCCCCGGCGCTGCCGGACGCCTGACCCCGCTTGCGCGCACCGAACTGCAGCAGAAGATGCTGGAGCACTCCGAGGCAATCAAGTCTGATAACTGGCAGCTGACGACCCAGCAGGCACGCAACATCACGGTTGCCCAGGTCAGCGCGCGGCTGGGCCAGGGCTACGCGGAAGCAGCGCGCACGAACACCCCCGGCAGGGAAAACTCGGCAGCCATGTACGCCATCAGTGCTGCGGCCCTCGCTCCCCTGTCAGGCAAGCTGGCGGACTGCTACTCCGATACGGAAGCAGCACGGGCGCACATCCGTGAAACCAGGGAAACCCTGTCCGGCAACACCTCCATGCTGGACGCCTATGCCCCCGGCGGCCGCCAGCCCATCTTCAAAGAGGTGGACGAGCACCTGAAGGATCTGGACGGCTTCATCTCCGGACCGTAGGAGCATCGTGGGGAGAGCGGTCCGGGCCACAGTGTCCGGGCCGCTTCTCTGTGTCATAGGCGCATCAGCCGCACACAGGTGGGGTATGACCAATAACATTGCCCGGCAGCCCGCGGGAATTCCCGTCGGCGGCCAGTTCGCCACTGCCATTCAGTCCGAAGCACCTGCCGTCGCGCTCCGCCGTGAGCCTTTCAGCGACGCCTGGATCCGTGAACAGCGCATTGAGAAGCGCGACGAGATCCGGGACATCCTCAACGACGCCGAGGACGCTGACAGCCCGGAGATGCAGCAGCTGGACCGCGTCTACCAGCACGCGTCCATGCAGCTGGCCGCGGCCGCCATCCTCAAAGATTTCCCCGGCGCCGAAACTGTCGTCCTGCGCGAAAACGAAGACGGCGAGAACCAGTATGACCTCATCGCCGTGCGCGACGCCGACGGAAACGAGCTCGCCGGGCTGGAAGATAACGACTGGACCCGGAAAGAAATCGACAAGGAGAACAGCCCGCAGCTGGATGAACTCTGCTGGGCACTGAACCCGGAGGATGACGGCTGGGCCAGTGGCATCGGCCGCATCACCACCGACCGCCACTACGGCAAGACGGCGGAGATCAACCTCGTGGCCGCCGTCGACAAGGTGGCCCCGCCTCGGTCCCCCGCCGCGGTGGCCGCCGCAGAGAGCTACGCAGCGTCCCAGCAGCAGATGGAGTTCATCCGCCAGCAGGTTCAGATGGTCCAGGAAATCAACGACCACGCCTCCATGAAGCTCGTGGCCGCAGGAATCCTGGACAAGTACCCGGGAGCAGAGCGGCTCACCTGCATTAAGGACAATGAATCCAACGGGCGCCTGGAAGTCATGGCCGTCTTCGACCGTGAAGGAAATGTCCTCGCGGACGCCGACATGGATATGGCCCTGAGTCAGGATGACCTGCTGGGCGGCAACGGACCCAGCGTCCGGACGCTCATCCAGAACATGGACCCGGACAACCTCACCTGGCTGACCATGATCGGCGAAACGCGGCACAACCGGCACGAAACACGGGTCACCATCGACCTGGAAAAGGCCATGAACCAGGAAGCACCCGACGATGAGCGCCTGAAGGATCCGCGGCGCCGCCCGCTGACGGCGCAGCAGCAGTCAGACCTGGTCACTGCATCCGAGTTCGGGCTGAAGCAGATCGACGGGGAAATCGCCGGAGCCGGCAACCGGCATCACGAGAACTGGCTGAAGGACCTGGCGGCAAGGACCGGAAACGCCCTGAAGCCCTAACCCATCCCCCGGCTCGGGGCCCGTACCGGTGAATTCCTGCCGGAGCGGGCCCCTTCTTCTTTCCGGGGCTGCTCTCTGATCCGTTCGGCCGCACACAGAGTGGGTATGACACACACACCAGCACGCCAGCCCGCGGGCATCTCCGCCGGCGGCCAGTACGCAACCATGATCAAGTCCGAAGCTACCGGTGTAACCCTGCCCGGCACCGCCACTGAGATGGACGTTGATGCACTGGCCGCAGCGCGCGACGAACTGCGCGGAGAATGGCTGGAAGCGGACGGCAGAGCCGAGTTCCCCACCATCGACTTCGCATACCAGCGCGCCTCTGCACAGCTGGCTGCGGCAGCCGTCCTGCGTGACTACCCCAATGCCGATACCCTCGTCCTCTGGGAGAATCTCGACGGCGAGATCCAGTACGACCTGGCAGCGGTTCGTGACGCAGACGGCCTCGACATCCTCGACGCAACCGAAGACAGTGACTGGACGCGCACAGCTGTAGGCGGAGAAAACAGTGTCCAGCTCGATGAACTGGGATGGGCCCTGGACCTGCGCGACGACGACTGGGCAGACGGCATTGCCGAGATCGGCTCTGACCGCCACAACGGCAAGACAGCCATCATCAACCTGCGCGATGCAGCGTCCCTGAATACGCCAGGCGCCGTCCGGGAAGAGGCTGATCCGGCCGCCGACGGACCCACGGCACGGGAGGTGACGGCGTCAGCAATGGCGCGCTTCGAGGACCTTGCCGACATCAGGGACAGAGCTGAAGAGCAGGCAAAGCTCGTGAAAACTGCCTCCCAGCACGCCTCCATGCAGCTGCTGGCAGCATGCATCCTTGAACGCCACCCCGGCGCCCACACCCTGGAACTGGTCTCCAGTGCAGACACAGGGGGCCGCTTCAAGGTCTTCGCCGTCCGCGACAACTCCGGCGACTCCGTCGAGACCGGCGCCACCAGCCTCTTTGAACAGTATGTTCCCGGCGGCGGCGCCAAGATCGGGGACCTGGCCGCCGACCTGGACGAGCACGGTGAATGGGCGGACGGCGTCGGTCACATCATGGCTGGCAGCAAAGGTGCCTACGCTTCACTGGACCTGGCAGCCATCATGGCCACTCCTTCACCGGTCGCGGAGGCCATGGCCAACCCGCGTACCAGGCCGCTGACCCGCAATGAACAGGCTGACCTTGTGGAGGCTGCCTACTTCGGGCTGCCGGAGATTGAAGACGCAGCAGAGAAGGTGGAAAGCAACGAACGGGCCAACGCCCTGCTGGGCCTGCACGAGCGCGTGAACCGGGCCACCCGCAGGACGGCAGCATAATCTGCAGCTCGGCCTGCCAGCGCGGCGGGCCGAGCTGCTGCTGAACCGACACCGTAATACAGGGGCACCAGCGTCCGGCATTGCTAGTCTCGGCTTTGGGCGCCGGCGGGCGGAGTCCAGGAGGGGGAACCATGTCGAATAGGATTGCGGGCACCGTTTCCGTCATAGCGGCTGCCGTACTGCTGGCGGGATGTTCCTCCGCCCAGGGCAGCGATGACGCAGACCGCCCTGAACCCTCTGAAATCGTTTCCTCCCCCGGCATGGATACGTGGAATGCCCAGGTGATTAAGAATTATTTCTTCAACGTTCAGTCAGAGGACTGCAGCGACATCGAAACCAGCACGGCGAGCTCTGACTACAACACCTTCATCAAATGCGAGAACGCCGGCACGTACATGTGGTTCTTCGACGACACTGAGCAGCGCGATGCACAAATGCCGGAAATTCTGGAACGGGACCTGCCGCTGCTCGTGAGCGAGAAATGGGTAATCGCCTCCGGCCTTGATCTGGAGAAGGGGCAGGCAGAGGTTGGCGGGGCCATCAACGTTCCCTAGCTACTTCGTGAGGATCTGAAGCAGCTCCCACCCCTCCGGGATCTGGTCCATCAGGGCCTGGCGGGCCTCTTCATAGTTTTCGGCCTCTGCCGCTATTTCGCGTTTCTCCACTGGGCGGATTACGCCACTGACTTTCACCACCCTCTAATTCTACGGCGGCGCGATCCTGGTCGAAGCCGCACACAGGTGGGGCATGAGCAGCCACCATATGAACCGCCAGCCCGAGGGAATCCCTACGGGCGGCCAGTTTGCAGAAACCACCCATCCCGAGTCCGGAGTCAGCATCTCCGCCCCTATCCCCCAGCCGGACGAGCGCATCTACAAGCCCGGTGCGCATGTTCTCTGGGAAGACGAAGAAGGCCGGGAGCACCCTGGCGTCATCAAGGCCGTCGATGGTGACAGCGGCCTGACCGTCGCACTGGACGACGGAACAGTAGCCGAGACAGCCTGGTACAACGTCCGCCTGGATGAGAAGCGGGAAACCGATGCCCTGATCCAGCGCGTTAGTGCCGGCTCGGACACCTACGCCCTGGCCTTCGTCCAGTATGACGACAAGCTCAGGGACGACCAGGTCAGCCGGTACCTCAGCGGTGACTACGACACCGTCCAGGACGAAGTCAGCGAGCTTTTCGACGAGTCCGTCATCGCTGCCTCGACCGAACAGGCGCGCGACCTCCTGAAGGAAGCCGGCTCAGGCTCGACGCCGATGGCAGTATTGGCTACGGCTGGGACGAAACGGCAGGGGTCGTCCACTCGGCTTACCGCACGGACACGGACAGCACCTGGGTGCCCTCCGACGCTGAGACGGCTGCAGCATGATCGCCCGCGTTCCCGAAGGCGTCCCTGCCGGCGGCCAGTTCACCTCCACCGGTCACGGGGAGGCACCGATCGTCCTCTCCAGTGAATTCAAGCAGCCTGTACAGCAGCCCCGCTCCCCCGCCTTTATCGGCGACCGTGAGCTGACCATTACGGAGAATTTTTACCGTGACGGACTCATCAGGCGCCAGCGGGCCATCGACGACGTCGCCAACCTCGCACTGGCACAGATCGCCATCCACACGCTCCGCAGGTTCCCTGATGCGGCGACGATACGCGTCCAGCCCAGGGATGACGGCGAAGGGATGACAGTGGTCGGCATCCATGATGCATCCGGGGACGTCATCGCTTCCTCAGAAGGCTACGAGGAAGCGGCAGCACTGCACGAGTTCCATGGCATGCGCGGGTTCGCCGGTGCCAGCATGGATGATCTTGCCGCGGAGCTGCCCGTCCAGGATGCTGACTGGTGGCAGCATGCCCAGGAGATTGACGACGAGTGGAGCGGCACCCACGACGTCGACCTGCATGCTGTCGCCTCGTGGCAGAACTAACAGACTCAGGTAGTAACAGACTCTGGGAGTCAGGAAGTGACAGAGCCTGTCACTTCCTCCCCCCCCGTTGCCAGGTACACGAAAGCCCCCGCTGCATGGCGGGGGCTTTCGTCGTTGGTCAGTAACGCGGAGGCAAGCTGAGTGATTCGCGCAGCGCTGCCTCACTGGCCCCGGCAAGCTGGTCCTTGCGCTGGAGCAGAAGGTCGATGGCGACGCGCACGAGCGTATTGTCGGTGATCCGCTCCCCCGAACCTGAGCGGCGGTTGTTGAGCGACATTGTCAGCAGCTTCAGATCCACCGCCTGGTCTTCGAAGACCCGCAGCTCCTTCCGGACAAGCTGGGTGTAGTGGGGACGTCCCGACGGTACGGACAGATCCGCAGCCGGCGCAGGCTGTTCCTGCACCGCCGATACCGGGGCCTGTGCGGGTGCGGGCACAGCGGCGGGCGCTGCGGCTTCGGTTGCAGGAACAGCCGGAGCAGGTTCCGGAGTCTCCGGCTGGACCGGAACCTGGACTTGGGCTGCCTGCTCTGCCGGGGCCGGTGAGACTGCAGCTGCAGCTGCGCTTTCCGCCACCGGAGCCGCGGCGGAGACCTGGGGGGCCGGGGCTGCTGGCTCCTCCACGACGGCGGCAACAGGTTCCTCCGTCACCTTGGCTGCCGGAGGGAGCATGTCCTTGAAGCTTCTCTTCACTGCCATGGTTTGCTACCCCTTGCTCTCGTTGACCCAGATGCTCAGCAGCTCCCGGGCGACGTCTTTGTAATCGCCGGCTGCCTTCTCGGCGTTCCTGCTGGCTTCGTATGTGGTGGCCACGTTGCCCGTCATGGGCGCGCGCTCATGGATCTTGTAGGAGCGGACGTATGACTTGAGCACCTTCAGCCCGTATTCACGCAGCGTCTCCTGCGCCTCGTTCGCATCGGAGATCGACCTGGAATCAACCTGGGTAACCAGCACGCGGTAGTCCAGGCCACTGGGCTTCACGATCGAGGTGTACGTGTTGATTAGAGGAAGCATCGCCAGGGCTGCCGGCTCGCTGGGCAGCAGGACGAAATCCGAGTTGTCCACCACAGCCTTGAGGACTTCGGAGTTGTCCAGGTTGCCCGGAGTGTCCACGTAGATAGTGTCGTAGTCCAGATCGCGCATCTGCTTCAGCAGGGAAGGGTCTGTCTCGCTGACCACATCGAAGGGAAGCTGCTTGCCTTCCGGAAGGGAATCGGCAGTCTCAGCCCACGTAGTGACAGACTTCTGCGGGTCCACGTCCACGACAAGCACCTTGGAGTGTTCCGCTGCGACAGCGGCCAGGTTCATCACGGTGGTGGATTTCCCTGCACCACCCTTTTGATTAGCGACGGCGACGACCCTCATAGATGTTCCTTCTCATACGGCGGATGGTACCGACGTTGAAGGACTCCCCCTGCAGTGAAGACAGGAAGGGCAAAAGGGCGGGATCTGCAACATCCCTCGTCGCCGGCATGCGATTTAGCTCAAAACTACCAGCAGAAAACAGTTTTTCCATGGATTTAGTGCCAGACACGCAGAGTCTGTCACTCTGCGACTGACAAAAGCACAGACTAACCGAGTCACCGAGTGCCGGAGTCTGTGAGTCTGTAACACCGCTCCCCTGCCCCGAAATACCACCCTGATGCAGGTTTTTATCAGGATTGGCACCCCGCTCCCCCGCTCTGGATCATTGGTGTAGTCAGGGACTGCAGGCGGGATCCTGGCACTGGAGCTCTCCCCCCTTGGGCTCCGGTGGCCCAGGAAACCGACAAACAGGGCCTGTCACTCTGTTAGTTACAGACCCACAGAGTCGGTGAGTCTGCAGGAACGTCCGTTGCAGAGGGCGTCCCTAGTATGTGGCCGTGGTGGTTGCGCCGGCCGTACCGCCACGGCCACTAAACGGGAAATGACAGACTCAGGCAGTCCGATCCTCTGTCACTAACAGACTCCGAACTCACAGAGCCACAGACGAGTCTGCTGCCAGAGTCCGGCAGTAACAGAGTCTGTGTTTCACAGAGACGCAGACTCGCAGGCCTAGGCAGTCATCGGATCTTCAGGCAACAGACTTACAGACTCCGCGGGTAACAGAGTCTGTGTGGCCGTAGCTCTGAGACTCTGTCACTCGGCGGCTGTGACTCACAGAGTCTGTATCACTGTGGGTCACAGAGACACGGAGTCACAGAGTCAGCGATCGGCGGACCCCGGAATGCCCCTGGCATCTCGCACGGCTAAACCCACAGACTTTCAGGGTCTGCGGGTCTGTAACTCACAGACTCTGTAAATGCCAACTCTGTGAGCCTGTTTCTCTGCGACTCCGCGGCTCCTGCAGCAATGCTGCGCTGGCCGAGACGTGAGTCTTTATGTCCGGCACTCTGTGAGTGGATAGCCCAGGCCGATGACAGCCAGGGAATCTCACAGCCTGCCCAAGTGGCCGCGCACCGGAAGGCGCAGGCTGACAGAGTCGCAGAGTCACAGAATCCGAGTGCCTGTATGTCACAGACTCAGTTTGCCTTGGAAGCTACAGAGTGACAGAGATCCACAGCGCAGAATCCTGCAACCGGACCCGTGAGTTACAGACTGCCGGAGTTGCAGACTTCCAGACTTGCAGCCACGTCGAATGAGTCCTAGACGGACGCTATGCGCAACAGAGTCACAGAGTGCCGGAGTCTGTTACCCCGATTACATAGGCCCGCCTTGCGGTCCGTGAGTAACAGAGTCCCTGAGTGACAGGGTCCCCAGGCCTGGGTAGACCCACTGAGTAACGGACTAACAGAGCTGGAACTAGCGGCATCCAGACTGCCGGAGTCTGTTAGTCCGGTGGTGACGCGGTGACAGACTTCCTGACTCCTGGACTCTGTTATTCACGGACCCACCCTTCCAGAGTCTGTGTCTTGCAGAGTGCCGGAGTCTGGCAGTCAGAGGCTCTGTAAATCACGGAGTTGCAGAGTCCGTGAGCTGGAGTTCCGGCACTCTGTGAGTAACAGAGTCGCGTGACCCCGTAGTGACAGACTTCCGGAGCCTGGGGGTCTGTTGCTCTGTTTGTGACGGACTAGCAGAGTCTGTGGATGTCCTGGCAGCCGGACCCTGTGACTCTGGTACTCCCAGACCCTGAGACTCCCATACTCTGTGAGTGCCTGAGTCTCGGTGTCTGTTCTTCGGGACTGACAGAGCCCCGGAGTCTGAAACTCACAGAGTTCCGGTTGCGGTCCGGATGAGAGCTTCCTGGGGCGGTCTGGCGCCTGATCTGCGGGGGAGTGGAGCGTGTCCGGGCCTGGCTCATCAGTTACAGAGTCTGCGACTGCCGGAGTCTGTCTGTAACAGAGTCTGTCGCTCTGGTCGCGGGGAAAACGGTTTGGCGCTGCCGGCCAAACCCGCCGGATGCTTCCCGTCATGGATCCGACCAGGACACGTTGAGTGCGGAGTGAAGCCTTTGAGTGCAGATGGCAGCCCCTGAGCGCCTCAGAGGGCGCCTAAAACCCCTCAGGGAGTCCCTCGGGCCATTCAGGGGCCCGCTGGGCCCTTAGATCGGCGTACAGCCCTCTGCGTCAAATCAGGAACTCTCCGCACACATGACGTGCATGAACGACGAAACAGCAAAAATTGTCCTGGCAGGGGACTGGCACGGAAACACCGTGTGGATGAAGAAGACCCTGCAGCGGATCTCTGCGGCGGGGTACCGGACCGTCATCCATGTTGGGGACCTGCGTGTCCTGTGGCCCGAGGCCATCGACGGGCCCCTGACACCGGACGAAGCGGCGCTCATCCCCGGCGCCAGGTACTACGACGCCTTCACCGTGACACTTTGCCGCGTGCTCGAAGAGCTCGACATGAACATGCTCTTCGTGGACGGCAACCACGACCACCACACTGCCCTGCGGGCTTTGCCCCTGGACCGGGACGGATTCGGCATCATCAGCGCCCGGCTGAAGTACATCCCCCGCGGACACAGGTTCACCATCGGGGGAGTGCGGTTCGCAGGACTGGGCGGCGCCTTCTCGATCAACAGGCGCTTCCTGACCAGGGGGGAAAGCTGGTGGCCGGAGGAAGTCCTCACCCCGGGCGACGTCGACGCACTCGGCACCGACCCCGTTGATGTCCTTGTGGCCCATGATGTGCCGGCAGGTGTCGACCTCCGGAAGACACTCGTACTTCCTGATGCCATAGAGCGTGAGTCCTACTCGGGCAGGCTCCTGCTGCTGGACGCTGTTCGCAACACGGATCCTGCCCTCGTCTTTTCCGGGCACTGGCACCAGCGCACCAGCCAGGTGCTTCCCGGAAGCACGACAACGGTCCATGTGATGGACATGGACGGCAGGACAGGGAACCTTGCGGTCCTTGATCTGGCAACACTTCAGGTCCGCGGCCTGGAAGACGCTCCGGCAGCCGCCTAGGCGAACAAACAGAAGAGGGGATGCGGCCTGTGCTGCATCTCCTCTTTGCCTTCGAGCCGTACCGTCTAGCTGTCCAGCCTGGCTGCCGCGTTCAGGATGACGTCATCAAAACGCAGGTTCACGATCTTCCCGCCGCCGGCCGCAGCCTCGTCGTCACGGGTGTCTTCCCGGACCGTTGCCCCCTGGTCCTGCATCTGCTGCAGACCGGCTGAACTGACGGGCTTAAGGACCGGCCCGTGGAGCTTGCCGTTCCGGCCGAGGGCGCTGACCGTACCGTCTTCGTTCGTGTACAGCGACATGACGGGGAGGCCCCTGCTGAGGACCTCCACCCCGGTGACATTTCCGTCGGCGTCGACGAAGTAATCGAGTTCGTCCAGGTCCGCGTCCGGAAAGACTTCACGGGCATTGATTGCAGCCCTGGATGCAGCCCAGGCGGTTTCTTCCTGCTCGTGCCGTTCCATGGCGCCGTGCCACGATTCGACCTGGCGGGCCGACAGCGCATCGCTGACCGCGGCTGCAGAAGGGGGCGTTGAGGTGTCACCGGCGTGGCGTGCATGCGCTTTGTCGAGGACCTCACCGAACGGCACGCGGACCATCTTCAGGCCGGCACCGGCGGGGCTGTACTGAACCGTGGCACCCTGATCTGTGAGGCTGTCCAGGCTGCGGTAGTTGAGGTGGGTGAGTACACGCTTCTCGATCCAGTCACTGGATCCCCGATACCGGCCTGCTGAATCCAGCCAGACTGAACCCACCAGGTCGCCGTCGTTCAGGATCTCCAGCTCGGTGATCGTGCCGTCAGTGTCCACGCTGTACTCCAGGGAGTCGGCATTGGAGAAGAGCTCCCGGGCACCGAGCGCAGCGTTCGAGGCAGCCCAGGCTCCCTCTTCACGGTGCAGCTGTTCAACCATGGCCGGCCAGGACTGCTGCCGGCGCTTCTTGAGTTCGTCCGTGGCATCGGCGACCCGTTCGGGTGAATGGCCGGCCTGGAGGGTGATACCGGGGGCTTCGTTCTTGATGTCATGGGCGAACTGCCCGCCGGCTGGAATCCCTTGGGGCTGGCGCTTTAGTGTGCGTGGAAGTGTCATACCTGCCTGTGTGCGGCTGGCGCTGTAAACGGCTGCCGGGCGGCGGCGCGCAGTCTGCGAGTCTCCGGGAAAGGAAAAGCACCGCAGTCCTGGGATGGTCTGCGGTGCTTCGCTGGATGGGGGTCAGGCTGCTGCGGCGTGCCTGCGGCGGCCGAAGACCTTACTGATCTCGGTGACGTCGCCCGGTTCCAGTTCGTAGGCTGAGGCAAGGACGGTGGCCTGGGCTGCGGCCTCGGCATCGGGAAGCAGTTCGAGTGTCCGGGCGATGTAGGTGGCTGAGCTGGTTTCGATGCCAAGCCTGCCGGCCAGGGCTCGCTGCTCGTTGATGCGGGTTTCGTCCGGTGCTGTCACAGTCTGGGTCATGGACCCTATGTGTGCGGACGGCTGTGTGCCTCTCACCGCTTTCGGGGCGGGACCGGGAAGACCCGCTGCACGGGGCAGCGGGTCTTCATCAGGACGCCATGCGCTGAGGTCGTCGTTCTGCCAGCAGCAGCTGCTTGCACAGGTGATAGCCAAGGGCATTCGAGGGGACGCGGCCGGGGCTTGCCTGCTCCAGCTTCACGACCTCTTCCAGTGCCCGGTCCAGCTTGGTGTCCTGGCGGGCAGCGGACTCTATGAGGCCGAGGTCGTTGATTCCGGAGCTTCCCAGCATCCTGGCCGCCGTGCCGTCCGAGACCGCCTGGAGTGCAGCGTTGCGTGCCAGGCGCCTGCGGTTGCCCGCATCCATTTTGCCGCCGGCAAGGTTCTGGAACAGGACGTTCTCATGGCGCCTGCGGTCCGCCAGCGTCACGGGCGACTCGGACTGGGACTTGGACGTGAACTGTCCTCCGGCCGGTACACCCGGCTGGACGCGTGGAAGGAACCTCATGAGTTGTCTCCTCCGTGCTGGAGGTACGTGAAGAGCATGTCGCCGCGTCGGGTGGCCCTGGGACTGTGCTGGTCGCGTTCGTAGATCTTGCGGAGGTCGCTGCGGATCTCTTCCTTGTTGCCGAGCCCGGTGCGCGCGAAGCGGGCCATGGTCGGGTAGGGCCCGCTCATCCCCATTTCGTAGGCGATGTGCAGTGCGGCGGCGTCGGGGAGCTCGCGCTTGCCCAGGCGTTCTTCGACGATGCGGTCCGCTTCATCGGCGCTCATGCGTTCGGACTCGGCCTTGCGGGTGTGGAAGTCGGGGACGCAGGCGGTGGCTTCAACGTGCTCGAAGAGCAGGCGGGAGAGATTCTCGGTACCGAACGTCCCGGGGTCCTCTTCGTTGGCCAGGGCGACGATGCGGGTCTCGTTCCAGGCGGCGTCGGAGATCCTGCCCTCAGTGGGGTTCGGGTCATTGATGATGACGGAGCACTCGGCGTCGATGGAGTTCCAGTCATCACCGGAGAGCTCAGCGCCGTAGCGGGTGCTCATGAAATCGTCGATGGCCGGCTGGTAGCGGTTCAGCCACTCTTCGCGTGCGTCCTCATCCAGGTCAGGCTGGTGGTGCTCGACGAGGGCGTGGAAGTTCACTGCGCGGGACGGGTAGACGAAGTACTTGTCCGGGTCCTCTTCGTCGCGGCTGACGGTGAGCCGCTCGAT
Organism: Arthrobacter sp. IK3; assembly: GCF_051337705.1. Taxonomy (NCBI): domain Bacteria; kingdom Bacillati; phylum Actinomycetota; class Actinomycetes; order Micrococcales; family Micrococcaceae; genus Arthrobacter; species Arthrobacter sp. IK3. The sequence continues at coordinate 95,343 of NZ_JBPPSW010000003.1, forward strand.
GACCTCTCCGTCAGCCAGCTCAGGGTAGACGTCGTCTTCGCCCTGGTTGAGGATGATCGGCCGGGAGGCTGAATCAGCCAGGGCAACGCCGCCGGCTTCAGGATGATTGTTCGGGGCAAACTGCCCGCCTGCGGGGGTGCCCTCGGGGCGCCGGTTCTGGGGTGTGTTCATGCCCCTTCTGTGTGCGGCTCCGCGGAGTCACCGCCAGCGCGCCGTGCCTTACGCTCTTGGGAGGCTATTTGGCCTGCCGACAGCCCGGCCGACAGGAACCGACACCCAACCGACGAAAACCGGGATCATGTCGGCAGAGAAAATCCCCGTAGATAAAGGGAAGAAAGGGGGGCCTCCATATATAACCAACTAAACCGACAAGTTAAGAGTTATATATATATAAGGGGCCCTATGTGTTTCCCCCTCTCTCAAATTACTTATATGGACACCCTCTATAGGCGTCCTCCCCCTGTCGTCAGCGTTGGTCTTGTCGGCGCTGATCTCAAAAACCCCGGAATCCCGGGCCAAAACGGGGGTAGGGTGCCCCCGTGTATGTCGGCAGAGGCACCTAAACCGGTCGCCGGATCGTCGGCAGAACCCCCGAATCGGACTGGAAAAAGCTGTTCGGGACCTGCCATGGACTGCTTTTGGGGCCTCTCAGGCGTTCACGGCCTCCATCAGAGGCAGCACGGAGCCTCTCCAGTCCTCCCATTTCTCGATCCGCGGAACAGATTCGACGTAGCGGTTGTAGGGCCTGGAGAAGAGCAGATGCCTCCATGAGGGCTCCATCGAACCGGTGATGCGGGGTTTGTCGTCGATCAGGACAGCCCCGGAGACCGCTGTCTTGTCGTAGGCGATGATGGTCCGGTTGACCCATTCACGGCCCAGATGCCCGGCCACCCACTCGTATTTGTCCTGCACGCAGGTCGGGTTCCCGAAGGTCGGGGTGGTGACGATGAGGACGTTCAGGTTTTCGCCGGCCATCTCGTGCAGGGCTTCGACGGCGCCTTCGACGGGACGCAGGGATGCGAAGAGTCCGGCAGTGTTCATGCCCGCCTCCAGGGAAGCCGGGTTGAATCCCGGGGCCGCCGACGTGGTTGTAATGCTGCCGTGCCTCATAGGCCAGCAGGGGATAGCCGGGGTCTGCGGCGAGCAGCGCTGCGTCGAGTGCTTCGAGGTAGTAGGCGATCACCTCGTCCATATCGACGAGCACCGTCGTGTCCCGGCCGCGGGGAGCCGCCACTCAGGCCGCCCGGTGGACGGCAGCATTCTCAACCGCAGCGTGGAAGGCTGCCGTGTTGGCAAGGTCTGCCCAGAGTGACTGGTTCCTCTCCTGCCCCTCCTCCAGAAGGTGCTCTTCGGAGACGTAATCGCATGGGTCGATGAGCAGCTCGTAGTCCTGGTCGGGATGCTCAACGTAACCCGGGTCCCTCCAGTGCTTCATTTCCGTGTGAACTGCGAAGTGGATGAGCGTTCCCAGGTGTTCCCGGCGTGAGGGGAGAAGGTCGGGGAGGGATGCCTCAACCTCGGCAGCTGCGGCAGCGAACGTCGCCGGTGCCCGGCCGCCTTCCCAGTATTCGGGGTAGGACTCACGCAGGGCCTCAGCCGGTCCGGTCAGGGCGAGGAGGTCTCTCGCCGAAGGTTTCGGGAAGCTGAGCAGTTCGCGTGTGAGGTCTGGTCCCAGGGTGGTTTCGTAGGCGGCGTCAAAGGCTGTTGGAGTCATATTCCCCATGTGTGCGGCAAGGCCTTCATCGCTTCCCATCAGCCCATTCCCGTCATCGCAACTATGCGGCTCAAACCGTCCTGGCCCATCCCCACCATGGTCGCGCCGACGCCGATGATTGCATAGAGGCCAATGGGAATCAGCAGGAGCCATTCACGGGCAGAGCCGGCGTTGCCCAGCACGGGCACGGCCAGGTAGCCGTTCTTCTTCCAGCAGTCCTTCAGCACCGGGATGTTCTGCCAGGCCTTCGGGGGTTTGATGGTGAACGGCCAGGCCAGGTTGCAGCCCCCGGTGGTCATCATGTCGCCCAGGATGTGGACGATCACTCCGATGCCCATCGCCAGCGGGAACCAGAACTGTTCCTCCGGTGCGAAGAGCGTGATGAAGGCTCCAACGGCCAGACCCACCGCCCAGGGGGATTTCCGCATCCGGTCAGGGATGATCTTCAGTGCCTTGGCGGCGAAGCTGACCAGCAGCACGGACATCAGGCCGGCTCCCGGGAAGATGGTGCCGAACAGGTCAGTTTCGATGGTCCACAGCCCGGCGATCCAGGCCGCGGCAACGAAGGCGATGATGCCGATGATTGAGTGTGTTCCGTGGCGGTGTCCGCCGGAGATCTTCCCGATGCCTGCGCACATGGCGTTGGACAGCGGCGGAAGTGAGTGGGCGATGGTCGCGTTGTGGTGGTCGGCATCCGGCAGCAGGGCCGCGCCGGCGGTCACGAGGGCGCCGGTGATGACTCCTACGGGGCTGACCTCAAGCAGCCCCAGGCCGATGTCGAAGCCTGCCCCGCCCCAGCCCAGCTTTTCCGTCAGTGCGGAAAGGTCCACGTGGATTTGCGTGGTGAGCGCAACCCAGGCGGCTGCGCCGCAGGCTGCGTGGTGGGATCCCATCATGGGAGTGGTCCTTTCAAAGGAGGTGTGTCGGAGGCCCGTGCTGAACCTCCGGCAGCTGGATCAGGCGAAGGGGTCTTCGTCCTGGGGCACCGTCCTGGCCGCACGGCGGGGGAGCGGATCGGCAAACGGGTCCTCGTCAGCGGCAGGCACAGAAGCCGCCGGGGCCGCCGGCGCTGCGAAGGGGTCGTCGTCTTCCTCGTCCTGCGCGGCCGGCTCCGGTTCAGGTGCCGGAACCGAAGCGTCCTCTGCGGGGGCGTATTCCTGCTTCGCGGCACGGGCGCGGTCCGCGTCGAAGTCCCAGTCATCGTCACCGGCCGGATCCTCTTCGGCAGCCGGCGCCGTAACGTCCTGAGCCGTCTTTGTCTGAAGGAGCTGTGGCGCCTCTTCCTCCTGCGGCAGGAAATCGGTTCCCGTCAGGAATGCCTCAGCCTCATCGAGCATTTCCAGGGTCAGGCCCTCGTCCTGGTTCGGAACGCACAGGAGGGCGTCGATGCCTGCATCGCGGAAAGCGTCAGCTGCGATGTCCCGGTAGGGGATGCCCAGGATGAAGTCCTCGGCGGCGAGCTCATCGTCGAACCAGACGATCCTGCGGACCTCGGGGTTCTCGGCAAGCCAGGCCAGTGCGGCGTCGATCTTCCACCAGCCGGTGTCATCTGCCCCGGACTCCATGGCCTCGACGGCGCGCGGAAGCAGGTGCCCCAGGTGTTCGGGTGCATCGGAGACCCAGGAGGTGAGCCAGACCTGCCGGACGGGCAGCTCCGCAGTGCGGGCCAGGATCTCGGGCCGGAAGGCAACAGCGCCGCGGAAGGGGACGTCGAGGCGAATCATCCCGGGACCGTGGGTCATCGGTGCCAGTGCCCCGTCAATGTCCAGGAAGACGGCGGCTGTTTCGTCTTCGATGACCGGCGGGATGAACGCAGCTTCCTCACTGTCGCTGCCGTCATCGTCGTCCGTCTCGTCGCCGGCGGAGAGATCCATGTCCGACCAGTCCAGGTCGTCGAGTGCGATCTCGATTTCACCGAGGTCAACGATCCGGTCCGCTGCCGGCTGTGCGATCTCTTCGCCGTACGGTTCGGGCATCTTCGGCATGAACGGGACCAGGTCGAGTTTCCGGTCCTCCGCCAGGACTTCCACGACGCCCACGAGCTTCTCCGCGAGGATCTTCTGCTCGGCGGGGTTGTACCAGGCCTGGATGGCCATGGCCGCGCCGGCGGTGGTCTCGAACAGTCCGCGGCCCGGCGGGATGGCATCCCCAAGGTCCGGTGCGTCCTGCGGTGCGCGCAGTGCGGACTGCTTGTCGCCGTAGGTGGCCTTGCCCAGCAGGAGCCGGGAGAGGTTGACCTTCAGGTCCCCGGCACCGGGAATGGTGTCGAGCATCTTGGCGGAGAGCTTCTGCGTGGCCAGGAACAGGGTGACGCCGGCAGAGCGAGCCTCACGGGCGATCTTGCCCGCGTAGACGCCGACCTCGGTCTTGGCCCGGTTGATGGCCAGCACCATGTCCCGTTCGGCGTCCATCTCCGGGTCGTCGCTCGGCGTCGGCACCGGGTCCTGGCCCATGAGCGAGGTGAACTCGTCCAGGAGGATGCAGATGTGCTTCGGCCGGATGTCCTCAGGCAGGTCCCGGTAGTTGCCGACGGCGTGGGCCTTGTTCAGGTTCTTGCGGCGGACGACCTCGGCGTAGATTCCCTTCATCATGGCCGCGGCCGTGAACGGACTGTCGGTGAACGCCTTGGCATACGGCTCGGCGAACTTGAAGTCGGCGCCGCCCTTGGTCGGGTCAGCAACGTAGAGCTCGTATCCGCGCACGAGGGCACCGAAAGCCAGTGACTGCAGCAGCACGGACTTGCCGCCGCCGGATGCGCCGGCGATCAGAAGGTGCGGGTCAACCTTGAAGTTGTATTCGACCGGTTCTCCTTCAACGCCGGTTGCGAAGGGGATGAACTTGGAGACCTCAATGTGGTCCCAGTCGTAGTCGGCCTTCTCCGGCATCGGGTTCACTTCGCACACCATGAGGCGCACGGCGTTGGGCTTGTCCTTGACCCGGCGCGGTTCCACGTAGGCGTTGCCGGAGTTCGATTCGAGCTTCGGGCGCGCGGCGGTGAAGTTAGTGAAGTCCAGGCCTGTGCCGGTGAGGTCGAAGTCCAGGATGTCGACGGCGTCGTTCTTGGGCAGCTTGGACATCTCTTCCAGGACCGGCAGCAGCCCGCCGATGCCGGAGACACCGGAGTCGAGGAAGATCTGGTCCCAGTCGAGCTTGGCGAGCATCTTCTCGTAGGCGGGCAGCAGCTTCACTCCGTCGCGTCCCGGACGTGCACCGGCAACGATGGAGATGCTGCCTTCCTGGCTGACGGCGATGCGCAGCCATTCCGATCCCCAGTGCTGGCGGATCTTGTTGGCCTGGCCGCGCAGCTCTGCCAGGGTGACGCCGCCGTGCAGGGACAGGTCGATCTTCCAGATGTGCCGGCGGGACTCGGGACGGGTCAGGCAGGTGACGACGTCGACTTCGGGGCGCTCGGCCAGGCGGGCAACCTTGAACGCTTCGTTGACGCGGCCGGCCAGCACCCACTTCTGGGCGTCACTGGATCCGCGGCCCCGCCCGCGGGCGCCGGCCCCTGCCGGCTTGAGCTCATCAGGGCGGCTGGGCACGGGATCCTTGGACCAGTACACGGAGAAGGCCTGCGGGTGGCGTTCACCTTTGCGGCTGCCGGGGAAGCCGGTCATGGCGACGAACGGTGCGGCATCCAGGACGGTAGGCAGCTTGGGTTCGAAGGCACGGAACTCTGCAGGCGGCATGCCCTGGCGGGTCACGAACGCCATGTGGTGGATGCTCTGCCCGGTCGGCAGGACGGCCTCGTTCTTGGTCTCGTACTGCATGACCGGCGGGTTGGAGCCCTGCTTCATGACTTCGATCCACCGGTTGTCCCAGACATCCTCGACAGCGAGCTTCTCCATCGCGCTGCGGTCCAGGCGGGACTGCGGATCCCAGCGCGTGTTCTCGTCCGTGAGCGGCCCGACGTAGAGGATGCCGGCGCCGCCTGCAGCACGGTGGTCCACGAGGACCGGCTGGCCGAACGTGGCAGAGAACTCCGCCAGGCCCTGGGCACGGATGTAGCTGGCCGGCGGGCCCATCGGATTCATCCAGGTCACGGCCCACACATTCCGGCCGGCTGGTTCCTGGGGGGCGGTGTCAGCGCCGTCCGTGTCTTCGCCTTCGGTGGCAGGAGGTGCCGGCGGAACGGTCAGCAGGTGGACGTCATCGAAGAAGGGGCGGGCGAAGCCGTTCTTGTCCGCCATCCAGACGATGGCGCAGCGGGCGAGCTCGGCGACGACGTCCTTAGGGGTTTCCGGATCACTGACGTCGGGCAGCTGGTCCGAGGGCCAGCGGACGATCTCGAAGCGCAGCGGGTGGGTGGTTCCGGGCATCGGCTGGTTGTTGGAGTCAACGTTGGGCACCGAGATGATCGCCATCTTGGATCCCGTGCCGACGGTCGGGGAGATCTTCGGCTCCATGGCCCAGTAGGCCATCGCACCAATGGATGCCGGAGCGTCGAAGGTGTCGATGATGGCCGGGCCGACCTCGCGCCGGTCAATGAGGCGCGGCTCCGGATCCTGCTTGAGCATCACCCAGCGCGGGTGCCATTCCTCGCGTGCGGCAACCACGACCCGCCAGTGCTCCAGGGCAAGGTCGATCCATGGGCGTGCCAGCAGGGCCAGCGGCCCGCCCGTCAGGCAGAGGATCCAGATGGCAGGCTCGGGCACGGCAGGCAGCGACGCTGCCTTGGTAGCCACGGGAAGCATGACGCTCAGTACTGTGCCGGCGACAGCACCAAGGGCCAGGCCGCCGACGGTGAGGCCGATGACCTGCGCTGTCTTCATTGCGGCGAGGCCGATGAGGGAGTCGATGCGCGCGCCGGGGTTCTGGTCGTCTGCCACCATGGTGCGCCGGCGGGAGGCGGTCACCTGGGCGACCACGATGAACGCAGCTGCAGCGTTGACCCACTGGCCCCAGTCGCCGGTGTAAGGGTTGGAGACGGGAAGGTAATAGGCAGCGGTCCCGGCCCACACGGCAGCGAGGAATGACAGAGGAATCACGGTTGCTGCCTGTACCAGCCAGCGAAGGGCGCGCATCACCGGAGGCAGCTGGGAATCCCCGCCCTGTCCTGCATGGAAGTCGAAGGGCTGCCAGTCAGCGCTGGGCACAATGAGCTTGAACTTCAGGTCCTCCCAGAACCGGTACTTGTTCATGACTGCGCTCTCACCCGGAGTGGCCGGGGTGGCATAGCCGCGGGCATCTTTCTTGCCGGTGAACATGGCCGGCGGGTACGTCCAGGCGTTGACGATCAGTGCCGCCCACACCGCGGCCAGGCCCGGGTAGCCGGAGTAGATTCCGAAGCCGGCGACGGCCGCTCCTGCGAGTAGGGCGATGCCGGTGACCGGCTTTCCGGGCGCCTGGTTTCTGCGTGCCGCCATAAGCGGGCTCCTCCTGGTGATGTTCTTCGGCCTGCAATGCAGACAGGACGGGCGGGATGGCGTGTCCGGTCTGCGTGTGGCTGTCCGAAGGCGGGTGCTTCCTGCACTGGGACATGCGTAGGCAAGACGGCAAAGGCCGCCGGGGATCACCAGTTCGGATCTCCTCGGCGGCCTTGACGGGCGGTGCCTGGCCGGCTGGTCAGGTGCCGGGTGAATGCACTCCTCGTACCGGTGCTGTGGTCAGTTCAGCGAGGCGGTCAACGATCCGGCCGTCCGCCGGTTTGCGGCCAATGAAGCGCCTTACTGCTGACTCAAGTGCGGCACCGCCGATGACGACTGCACCGGAAACCCGCAGCAGCCACGTGCTGGCCTTGCCTCCGGACTTCGAAGGCCAGATGACCAGGTGCACGGGCTGGATTTTGGCTCCGGTCCCGGCGAGGTATCCGACCATTGCCCGGGAAACCCAGTCCTGGCCCTTGGCCGTGTGCGGCACCTTGGTGAGGCCGCGGCGGTTCACGCCGGCCAGCGTCCAGTAGAAGCCGGGCTTCCACATCTTGGAGTCGATGATCAGCACCCGGTTGCCGGAAACCACGACGTGGTCGATGTTGGCCTTGAACCCGGGGATGGGCACGCGCAGGTCATGAAGGACTGCAGCCCGGTCACCGAACTTGTTCAAAACGGCCGCGGAGCGCTGCTCACCCTTGGCGCCGAACTTCGCCACCGATTCGTTCACGGCCCAGCTGGTGTCCTCGAGCCCGGCGGCTGCCCGCCCGTAGATTCCGTTCACGGCTAGACGAAGATGTTGATGATGAACCAGGCGGCCAGCACGACGACGGCAATGCCGAAAACCTTGCTGCCGGATCCGGCCATCCAGTCTTCAATTTCCTGCTTGTCCTTGTCGCGTTCGCTCTTGATGCGGTCTTTGAAAGTACGTTCGCTCATGCCCGGGGACATGCGTAGGCAATGGCCCCCGTGCGGTACGGGTGTACTAGTAGTCCCAGGCGGGGGTGGCCGGCGCCCGGGACTGTGCCAGTGCCCGGGCCCTGCGGCGTTCCTGGTAGCTGCGTTCAGCTGCGACGTCCCGGCCCTTGATGCGAAGCCGGTCCGGAAGTCCGACCGGATGTTGAACGGCACCGACGTTTTCCCCGAGCGTGCGGCCTGCGGTCCTGTTCGGACGTGCAGGGTACGGGTGGGGAACGATGGAAGCGATGGCGTCCTCCTCGCGGTCCATCGGAGTGCCGATCAGTTTCGTGTGCTCGCCGGTGCGGAGCCAGTGCGGCGTCGCCGTCAGCAGGCGGGCGTTCTCGATCAGCGCCCGGGGCGCGAACGTTTCTGCGTGAGGGGTGAACGGGTAGTCGGTGGTGCTCATCATCCGCCGCGGCACCCATGGATCAGTGCGCGTGCCGATCGCGAAGTTTGCCTGCAGGTCCAGGAAGGCATCGCTGATCTGTCCGCGGGCCGGGAACCATTCCTGCCAGTGGGCGACCCCGATCCGGGCAGCGGGGGAGTCAGGGCCCGTGCCGGGAAATTCCTTGAGCACATTGCGAATTGTTTTGTGGATCTTGTGGATCGGATCCGCGCTCGTGTGCCGGTCGCGGTCCGGGTGGGGCGCAGCAACAAAGACCACAGTGACACCGGAAGTTTCCAGCGGACGCTTGGCGATGGTCTCCGCCCAGCGGCGGACCTTCTTCTCGAAGGATGCCGACGACGTCGCTGTCAGCTCATAGACGATCCGCATGCCGTCACGGCGCACGATAGTTCCGTCACCGCGGCGGTTATCGACCAGGTGTGGGCGCTGGGCTTCCATCTCCGCTGCCAGTGCTGTCGGCCCCAGCTTCCTGGCCGCGTCCAGCCTGGCCTTCAGCTTCTCTTTCTCGGCGGCGCTCAGTCCGGCGAGCAGTCCAACGGAGGAGAACTTCTCGCCCATGACGGTGCCGGTGCCGGGAAGGTATTCAGCAGCGCGGATCGCCAGTTCGGTGGCCAGCAGGTTGTGCCGGTCGTACTGTCCGCCCGAGGACCAGCTGTAGCCGCCGGTGACCGAAATCCACTCCGGCCAGGTGAGGGTTTTCTTCAGCTCCTTCTCGAATGCATCGCCGAGGCGGGGACGGTAGAGGGCTGTGCCTCCGCGTCCGGGAAGGGTGCCGTTGCGCAGCGCGAAGGAGCCGACGTCGAGCACTTCGGCGGCGAAGGACGCTGCGATCTGGGAGTAGTTGGGGTCAAGGAAGAACGAGGATCCGGTGAGCACTGCCAGCTGTTCAGCTGAAACGGTCCGCCAGGAATCCAGGACACCCCACAGTGCCAGCCGCTCGGCACGGCCGCGGTTGGAAGTGAGCAGATCCATCGCCTCGTCCCGGCTCATGAGCAGGCGCTTGTTCTCCCTGGTGCCGAACGAAGCGCGGGGGCTGCCGTCAGGTCCGGTGTGCCGGGACGTCCAGACTGCCTGCGATCCCGGAGCCCAGAGCCGGTCCCAGTACGGGTCGGTCCGGTTGAACATCGAGAGCTCGTCGTCTTCCTCCGTCCGGGCAGAGGGAATGAGCCAGCCTTCAGGTACGAAGCCGGCAGCTTCCGCCTGGACTACTGCTGCCACAGTTCACCTCCGCTGGCCGGGCCGTACCCCTGCTTCTGCGGGTAGGCGGCCATGTCTGCCTCGAAGTTGGGCAGCTTCACGATGAAGGCGGACTGCCTGCGCTGGTCGACCTCGGAGCGGACGACGACATGGTAGGGCTCCAGGTGCTGGATGTCCTCGGTGGACCATTCGCCGTTGCTGCCCACATTCGCTGCCACCTCGGTCGCGGTGGTGACATCTGTCTGGGCGAAGGAGATGAGTGTCGAGTAGGTGAGGAAGTTGTTGCGCAGGGCGGCGCCGAGCTGCTCGGGACGCTGGGTGGCAAGGATGGCCCGGATGCCGTAGGAGCGGCCCTGGTCGCGGATCCACCCGATGATCTCCGGACTGGTGCCGGCCAGCAGGGAAAGCTCGTCGGCGAAGATGGACACCGAGCGGCCCTGTTCCAGCCATCCGGAGCAGTGGCGCTTGAGCGCGTTCTGCAGGGAGAACATCAGCATCGAGGACAGCTGCTGCGTCTGGGAATCCTCAAGGAGCACGCCCGTGGTGGAGGAGCCGGTGTTGATGACGACCGAGCGGTGGCCTTCAAGGATCTGCGCCCACGTGACCTTCCGGCGGGCCGGTGACCACCACGATTCCATGGCAAGCAGCTGGCTGATCTTGTTCCGCGGGGCCTCCAGGAAGGACCGGCGTGCCGACTCCGTCTTGCCGTCGTACAGCTTGGCCAGCTCGGCTACGGCCAGGTCCAGGTCTGCATCCGGGTTGCCGCGTTCGCGCTGGCGGCTGGCGAGGCCGCTGATGCCGTTCCACAGTTCAATTCCGACGTTGTCGGAGATGCCGCCGAGCAGCAGGTGCGCGTAGAAGACGGGTGACTGGCCGGCGGGGATAAGCCGTTCGTCGCGGCCTGCCATGAAGTCCAGGACCTCGTCGGTCACAGCGAGTCCGCCGGTCAGGACGGAGACCAGGGTTTCGTAGGAGCGTTCACCGATGGACTGGTCACCGAAGGCATACCGCATCGCGTTCGTGAAGAAGTGCGCCTTGGAGGTGATGTCGCCGGGAACGGAGAAGATGTCGATCGCCGGTGTCGAAGGATCCGCGGCATCAATGACCAGGGTCTTGTCGCCCATCGCGTGCGCCCACTGGACGTACTTGCCGACACCGTCGCCCTTGGACTCGAAGGCGATGAGCGTGTTGTTCCGGCCGGGGTAGCCGGGGCGTCCGGACGGGCGGACGCGTTCCAGGCAGTGCCAGCCGAAGAGGGCGCGCACTGACAGGGACTTGCCGGAGCCGGGCTTGCCGACGATGGCCACACCGAAGAGCATGGCGGCCGCTGACAGGTGCGCCTCGCCGTCGTCGTTGGTACCGAGCATGGGGCCGATGTTGGCGAGCATCGCCGGCGGGGTGGCACGGGCCTTCGTCGCTGCAGCACCGGAGACGGCGCCGGCGTGCGGGGAGACCATGCCGACAACGACGTTGGGTCCGACCATGAAGGTCTTTGGCGCCAGCGGGTAGTCGCCGTCGGAGGCAGAGACGTGCTTCTCGTACGGGACTTTCTCGCCGCCGACCTTCGTGTGGCCCTTGACGGTCTGTTCCTTGCGCGGCGGCTTGGGCCGGCGGTGCAGGACGGCAGGAGCGGGGAAGAGCGCAGCAGCCAGCGATTCACGCAGTCGGCGTTCCGGAGACTTGATGATCCCGGCAAGTGCGGCGACACCGGTGGCCCCGAGCATGGCACCTGCGGCAATCAGGCCCGGCAGTGACGCCGCGGCCATTTCGGCCAGGGCACCGGGGAGCATGGGCCCGCCGAATGCTGCACCGCCGGCCAGGACGGCACCGGCCGGAAGACCGAAGGCTGCACGGTGGAAGCGGTGCGGGGTGCGGACAACGGAGTCCAGGTCAAAGCCGGGCAGCCCCGCCGTGACCTGTGAGAGCAGCGAGCTGACAACCTCGTTGGAATCCCCGCCGGCAGTGATCGTAATGACGATGGCGTTCGGCGAGGTGGAGTGGTGGGTCGGCACTGCGGTGCCCATGCGGTGGGCGAGCCAGAGGGAGTGGCGGCGGCGTTCCTTGTTGGACGGTTTGCGCATGGTGACGGCGATCCAGGTGCCCTCGGGCATCGCAGTGGCCAGCAGCCGCGGCAGCTCGGTGGGGTCGATGCCGTTCTGCGTCTCACGCAGTGCGGGGGAGTGGTGGTAGGAGAGCTCTCCGATAGCCGGGGTGTCACCCAGATCGGCTGGCAGCTCGGTCTCTTCGGAGCGTGCGCCGACAGTCTGGGCGAGGTGAAGTGCTGCGTTGGAGCTGACAGCTTTGGCCGGCAGGATCAGGTAGCCGTGGAGTCCTGACTTCTCGCGCCGGGTGAGCAGGGTCGCTGATCCGGAGTTCGTGGCCGCTGAAGCGAACGTTCCGGCACGCTGCGTGAAGGTTGTGGGGTTTGTGTCGATGCCGCCGGCGCGAGCGAGCTTGAAGATTCTCTGTTCCATGCCCGGGGACATGCGTAGTTTTGCCAGTTGCGGGAAATCGTTCACTGTCCAGGGATTTGCGGCCTGTGAGACAGGAAAGAAACGTCCTGCACGGCGCGAATCCCCGATGTTCGCCCAGCGAACGACGCCCCCGCTTCTCTCACTGGAGGTAAGCGTCATTCATTCGGTTTGTGTGCGCTGCCTGGACCTCATTCATTCACGTCATGGCCTCGATCCGGCTTGTGTGCTGCTCACTTACGGCACCTGCCCACACAATCCTGCTCTCATCCACGACTCTGCTGTCCCCCGACGACGCCAACCTCCGTTCGATCACGCCTGCAGCGGGCCTTCACCGCCCTTCGGGCAGACACTCCCGTTGCTGCCACTGCGTGCCATCAACTGCGTACGCGTCATCCATCACCGTACACGGAGGTGCTTGGACGATGAGGCCTGCGGCCGGCGGTTGGGTGCCACCTGGTTTGTGTGCCTTGGTCACTGGGATCCGGGTGGGTGTAGGGGCTGCGCCCCGGGAGGGTGCCGGTCATGAAGGGAGGGCTGGTGGTCGTTGGTGTGTGGCCGGGAGGGAAGGCCTTCGGCCGGTGAAGAGGGTTCAGGGTCATCAGCCATTGGCACGGAGGGATTGTTGCTCTCATCCTGTCCGGCACGCGTCATTCAGAACGATCCCGTCCAGCTGACCGCCCCGGTACCCGTGAAGGGCCCGCAACCATGACGACATCCATCCCGCCAACAGGCCGTTCAGCGTTCAGGGTCACGAAGACACGACGAAAAACATTCCGCCACCATGACGAAAGCATGACGAAAAGCACCGTCACGACAAACAAACCGCCCCCGTCCAGTCCACCATCAAGACCAGCACAACCCATCGCCAACCGGGGCGAAGCCCCTACACCACCCACCACACCGCCAGCCGTCAGACCAACCCAAACACGCACCCGCCGCCCCGCGCAGCGGCCACCATGACGGAGACCAAGAAGCAGACAATCAGCCCACACAACCGGGGCGCAGCCCCTAATGCTTTACCGCCGAGAACAACACCGGACCCACCCGGACAAGACGAGGCCAGCACCACCGCCCCGCGCAGCGGCCGACGGCTGGTGCGCAGGAGCGAAGCGACAAGGACAAGACAAAGGCAGCGGACGGTACGCGGACCGGGCGCTGCGCGCCCAGGCCCACGACCTGCAGCCGCACCGTGCACCGTACCGGGGCCCGTGCAGCTGCTCCGCGCAGCGGTGCAGCCGCCCGTACCGGGCAGCTGCACGCCGGCACGACGCGCGGCGAAGCCGCACGCCCGCGCGCAGCGCGGGCGGCCGAGCGCTCAGCGAAGGCAGGAAACGAAAAGGCCTGCATGACGGAAGCACCCGAAACGAAACCTGACTGTGAGACACAACGGTTAGCGGAAGGGGAGGGCCGCCAGGCCCGACCTTCTTTATATGGCCCTCCAACCCGTTCGTCTCACCGTTTCGCGGCTACCGCCGGCCCCGGCGGATCCACACGACGTCCCTTCGGGCCGCCGCGCAGCAGGGTCCGGAGGTGGGGCCTATCGGCCGCGGTGCCAGTAACTCCGGCGGCGCGGAGCCGGGCGAGGATGCGGGAAGATTTCCGGTCGTGCTTAGGCGGCCGGCCTCATCACGGGAATGCCTGCGGTGTCGGCGCGGGGCGGGACCGCGGAGGTCTCACTGTCGGCGACGGAGCTGCAGGGTTCGGCGCCGCCGATGAGCTGTCGGGCGGCGGCCAGGTGCGAGACTCCCAGGGCGATGGGCATGACTGCGATGATGCCGGCGACCGGATCGCTGACGCTGTTCATAATGAATATTCCGGAGAGGACGGCTGCAGCACCGACGGCGGTGTCTCGGATGGCGGCGCGGACGGCAGTGCCCGGGGGAGTGGAGAGACGGCCCATGGATCCCATGTGTGCGGACGCTTCGTGCGCTCTCACCGACGGTGCGTGCAGTGCAGCCGGAGCGGGCACGAAAAAGCTCCCCGGGTTGGAGTCCGGGGAGCTTTCGGGGTGAGGGGTCAGGCGGCCTTGAGGTCGTCCGGGCCGTCGGGATTCCAGTTGCGGGCGAACGCGGCGAGCTTGCGGATGTCGAACTCTCCGGCGTCAAGCAGCGCACCCAGCTCGCGGTCCAGGCCGAGCTTGTCCAGGATGATGGCCACGGCGTGGACATATACGGCGGCGGCGCGGGCGTGGATCTGTCCGGCCGGTGATGCGGGCAGGCGCGTTCGTGCGGTGCGTGATTCAACGACGGCGCGGTGCAGCAGTTCGTTTACTGCTTTGCCGGTCATTTCAAGAGCGGCGCGGACTTCAAGGTTGCGTTCCTGGGAGACGGGAAGTGCCAGTACGTTCATGGTTCTCTTTTCAGTGTCGGCGTCGGTCGCGTGCACTGACCTGTGTGCGGCGGTCAGGCGGAGGCGACGATGCCCGGCGTGTCGGAAGACCCCTCGGCGATAGGGGATGGGTGCAGGTCCTGCCGTCCCCGCACGGACTCTGTGAGTCGGTGACTCCGTGAGTTACAGAGTCTGTTCCGGCGGGTCCGGCAGGGGGCGGGCGCTACGCGGCCTGGAGCTGGAGTCCGGGCAGCGTCTTCTTCGCGGAGGCGAGGTGGCTGATCATCATGTCGATTCCTTCGGCGCTGACGTAGGTCATGATTTCGCCGTAGTTGGAGGCGAGTTCTGCTTCGAAGATGTGGATCAGCGGCTGGTACTTGGCGGCCAGGCGTGCGGCCATGGCGTCATTGACTCCTGCGCCGATGCCGGAGACGTTGTGGTGCAGACCGACGGCGTTGTCCACGAAGTCTACGAACTTCACGATGAACACTTCGGCGTTGTCGCGGATGGCGTCCTGAACGTGGTTGGCGTAGCGGAGGTTGGTGACTTCCCTCGGCTGCTTCGGTCCGGTGGCCAGCGGGTTGGTGACCGCGCGGACCAGGCGGGTGACGTTGGCGCCGAAGGCGGCGTCCATCCAGTCGTAGGCCAGGACGCGCAGGTGCTGCTCACCCATCTTGGCGGTGTCCATGTCCAGGTATTCGCTGACGATTGCGCGGGCGCAGTCTTCGATGACGTCGTGCAGGATGATGGCCGTGATGATGTCCAGGTCGGTGACTCCCTGGCGCAGGGCGCGCAGTGCGTTGCGCAGCGGGTGTTCGCTGTAGGGGGTGCGCGGCATGCCGGCGCGGTTGGCGCGGGTCTGGCCGCGGTGCAGGTATGTCGCTGCGCCGATCGCTTCGGAGATCAGGTCCGTTCCTGCCGGATTGATCGTGCCGACCGCGTCGAGGATAGCGACGGTAAGGGCACCGGAGTCCAAGTCTTTGAGCTGGGCTGCGGGGATTACAGAAAGCATGTGTTCCTTTGGAGCTAGTTCCGTGCGTCCCGGAGGCTGCCCGGTCCGCTGCTGTCAGGCTGCTCCGTCCGTGGTTGCATCCTCTGTCCCAGATGTGTGCGGCAGGGTTACTGTCTCTCACCACTTGGATCCTGAAACCAAATACCTGCTTGGCTACCTGCGCTGCGTGGGGGCGAGGTGCTTCCGTGCGCCGGGAAGAGACCGCCCGTAGTCCGTACACATGAAGGCCATGACACCTGCAGCAGAAGAGTCCACAGCCTTCGCGCCCGACGCCGGACCCGGCTCGGTTCGCCACGCCACCGAGTTCACCTACCTGCCCGATGACGCGGTGCCCGGAGAGCCGGATGCCTTTCTGTTTTCGGTCAAGGTTGCCTGGCGCGGCCCCGGCTCCTGGGCGGTGCTGTGGATGGGACAGTGCCTTGGCCCGGAAGGCTGGGACTTCGAACCCGGATCCGACGGACGCACGGAGGAGTACCTTGCCGCGCACCGCTTCCCGTTTGCTGAAGCCGAAGAGCTGGCGCGGAAGACGGTGAACACCCTGAGCATCAACGGCCGGAGCTGGGCTGAGCTGAAGGCAGTCCGCGCAGCCCGGGCAGGGAGCTGAAAACTTTTTCGGAAAATCCGCTCCATTCGGGGCCGCCGCCGCACACAGGAAGGTGACAACGAAAGGGGTCCCATGACCGCCATAATTATCATCGCCTTCGTCTGGCTTTCAGCCCTGGCCATCTACCTTCCGGTGAACGCATACATCGCAGCTGGCCGGAAAGCCGGCGACCAGGAGGCAGAGCGCATGGCCGCCGCCGCGGCAGCCGGAGGCGCGATCCCGCCCGGGAACTAATGCCACGCAAAAGCCCCCGTCCAGTGAAGGACGGGGGCTTTCTTCTTGCCTGGGGCCTGGCCCGGTTAGGGCGCGTCAGGTTTCTCGATCGACCCCTTGAACTTGGGCAGCGGCTTCTCGATGGAGCCTGCACTCTTCGACACAGACGGGGACTGCGGTGCAGGTGCGGTGCACGCTGTGAGCAGCAGCGGAGTCAGGGCGGCGGCAAACGCGAACCGGGCCAGACGGCGTGCGGGCCGGCGGGGAGCAGTGATCAAGAACGGGTCCTTTCGGTGGTGCCTTCGCGGGTCGTGGCGGTGACACAGTCGGGGCAAAGGTCGAATGCTCCCGTCACCCAGCTGCGGTGCTCTGCGAGGTGGCGGCGGGCGACGTCGATGCTGTCTTTACCGGCAGGCACCAGGTAGTCGTGGGTTTCTTCGGTGCCGCAGCGGTCGCAGTAGACCGTGACGAGAACCGGCCCGGTTTCATCCTGGACGGCCATCAGGCACCTGCCTTCGTTGCGGCGGCCTCGGGTGCGCTGAGGATGTCCTGCAGGAGGCGTCCGGCAGCGATCATGCCGGCGTCGTGCCCCCGCTCCCAGTTGTCCTTGTAGTCAGGGTCTTTCTCAGCGGTAAGCGTGGCGGCAAGCTCCTGCAGCCGGGCAAGCAAAGCGGGTGTCATCGGTCCTCCGGGGTTCGGCGCAGGCTGGTCCCCGCGCTGGAGACCATGTGTGCGGACGCTCCCTGATCTGTGAACAGGCTTCGTTTTTTACCGGCGGCCTTCGCTGGCAAGCCAGAGGAGATCTTCCGGCGGCACCTGCGCCTTGATGACTGCCTGCAGGGCGGCACGGCTCGCGTCCCGCTGTGCCTCGGGGACCACCTCAAGGATCAGCGCATCCAGGGTGTCCCGGCTGTCGGACAGGCCGGTGGGCTTGGGCTTGATCTCCGTCCGCGGACCTTTGCCGGCGAGCCAGAGGTAGTGCCAGTCTTCCTGGGCGGACTGCGCAGGGTAGGTGCCGGAGACTTCCTGGAGGACTTCGCCTGTGCGCAGGCTGACGATCTGGTATTTCGGTTCGGCTGCTTCCGCGGCGGCACGGGCAGCAATCTTCGCTGCCCTGCGTGCAGCACGGGGCCCGGACGAGGTGATGACCAGGACCATCAGCACGAGGATGCAGATCACCGCCGCGGCTTCCACCGCCTGCTGCATCATGATGCTGCTCCTGCGAAGAGGCGGGTGGACTCTGGCCGGCGTCGGGCCTTGGCGGTGTCGTCGTTCATACCCCCTATGTGTGCGGAGCGGAGCCGGCTTCTCTACGCCGCCGTCCGCACACCGGAGCTACAGTCCGCTCTGGTCGTACACTTCGCAGGTTTCGAGCAGTTCCACACCGGCAGCCTTGAACGCTTCAATGTCGGCAGAAGGACCGTCGTAAAGGGTGCCGTTGAATGCCGAAACCATTTCGTCGAGAGGTGCGATGTAGTCATCCAGCAGGGGAACGAATTCATCGGGTGCCTGGCGGTGGATGACGTTCAGCTCATTCAGGAGACGGATAGCCGTGTTCTCGAGGATGTCGTCGCTGGTGTCGGACGACATAGTAACGCTGATGAACTCGATGGATTCGAACAGCGGGCCGTCCTGCTTCATTCCGAAGAGCTCGACGCAGGCTTCCTTCTTGGTGAGCTGCGTGACCGGCTCAGCCGACTCCGATGCAGCAGAGAGCGGCTGGCCTTCCTCGACTCCCAGGATCGCGGAGCAGCCGGTAACGGACAGTAGCGCAAGCGCCAGGAAGGCAGCAGTTTTTCTCATGGTTCCCCCGGTGAAGTGATGTCTTGTTACACCGTATCCGTGTACCGGGGATTCCATGCCAGCGTAATTCCTACCTGCCGTCACACCCGGCGTTACCGGTAGCGCTCCTCCCTCGCTGCAACCCGGTCTTCGCCGCGCTCGAACTGCCAGGCGTGCAGCAACTGGTTGGTCTCCCCGATGGCCTCAAGGATCCGCGCCTCAATGTCAGTCTTGATCGGCTTCTGGATGTAGGAGAGGATCCGGGCAAGCCGGTATTTCTCGCCAATGTCTCCGACCGTCATCTCGCCCTCAAAGAGTTCGACGGGGTGCAGCATGACCTTGGTCGCCTCGCCGGGCCACCGCTTCGGGTCCGGTCGGTTTGAATTCATCTGGGCAGCGCGGATGATCTGCGGTGCGTCGTAGGATCCGAGTGCAAGGGGGCGCTTCGCTTCGACTGAGGGAAGCACCTTCAGGCGGTGGACTTCGTGTTCATCCCGCCAGCGCTGGTTGTACTCTTCAACCTTGCTGGCGCTTGCCCAATTACCCGGTTCGGGGTTGGCCTTCATCCATTCGACCGTCCAGAGGCGCATGGTCTCTTCCATGTCTTCCTCAATTTCCTGCTGGCGGTCACGGTAGTAGGCGTTCTCGACCTGGGTGATGATTTCGTCGGGGATGTGGACGGTTCCCCAGAAGGTGATGCAGTGCTCTGCGGTCGCTGACGGTGCCGGGTGAAAGTAGGAGCCGTCCATCCGGTCGAAGAGCCCCACCGCCACCCCATAGGTGACAGGGGAAGAGGCATGCCGGGGTTCGGATATCCCTGGCTGGGCGAACTGATCAACTGTCATGACGGCTCCTTCAAGCTGCTCTCCGGCCGGCGTGCTCCGGACCTGTTTTCCAATGGTTCGCCCCGCCGGAGTCACGCAGTTCGTGTGCTGCAACCCGTCCTGACCCGGATCATCGTACCCGTGTCATGGTGGCGGTTATGGCACACACCTCCGTGTCGGCAGCCGGAAGCTCCAGGGTCGAGCGGTACGGCTCCGCTAGGGCTCCATCCGGTAGCCGGCAGCCGGTGCGGAATGGTACTGGCGCGCCGACTCCGTCAGATCCAGCTCCCGCCTCTCAGCGACCGCGGCCAGTGCTGCCTCCAGCCTGCCGCGCTGCTCGAGTGCGAGCGTGCGGGTCACATGGGAGCGGGTGATGCCTGACTGCTGGCTGATGTCCTGAAGGATCTGGTCCATGCGCAGCACATCCCTCTTCAGCTGCCGGATCCCGCGCTCGAACAGCTCCTCGTCCGTGGCCTGCACAACCGCACTGAACCATGCCGCCTCGGCTGCGGTCAGGCGGCTGAGAGCAAGGCCTACGAGTGCGATCAGGACGATCCCTGCGGTGATGGAGATGAAGGTCATGCGGGTTCCTTATGTGTTGCGCGGGTGCTGCGGAGGGAAGGCATGAATGCCTCGGGAATCAGAACGTTGACCGTTGCATCGAGCGGGGCAGTCCGTCCGTGTGCAAGAGCTTCAGCGCGGGCGGCCCTGTTGGCCTCGGCGACTTCGGTCAGTGAATACTCCTTGCCCGGATCTTCACCGAGGTCTCCTCCCACGCTGACGTGCACGCCGGAACCTTCGTACCTGGTGTAGGCGAGCGGTTCGGGGATGCGGGCCCAGAGGTCACCGTCAATCCAAAGGAGTGAACTAGCTCCGTCGGCAATCGCCTGGAGTGCCGAAGCCTGATTCGGGTAGTCCCCGAAGTGCCTTCCGGGCTGAGCACCGTCCTTGTCGTTCCAGGGATGAATTCCATAGCCTTCGGCGGTCCGGGCCAGGTTGTAGAAGACACCGTCCAGGACACGGATGTCGACCAGCGCGCTCTGCCAGTTAGGCAGGAGCCGGTGGCCTTCGGGAATCTGTGCGGCGACGGGCGCCTCGTCGCGGCTTGCTGTCCGGAGCGGTACCAGCACGGTGATCTCTGCCCGGATGGTGGTCTTCCCGCGGGGATGGTCCTCGGTGCTGTGATAAGACGCAGAGCACGGGTAGGCGGGGACTGCGCCGGCGGTCATGCTGCACTCGTTTCGGGACCGAGCAGGTGCGGGAAGCCCCAGCTCACTGCGTCCGGAAATTCCATGGGTTCTTCACCATTGACGAGCACGGCACCGTCTGAGATGCGCCGGAAGTCAGGGCTCAGCAGCATGTCGGTCGGGTGGATGGCATTGACCGGTACCCGCCATGCTTCAACGGTGTAGTACTTGCCGCTGGCCTTGAACAGGGTGACGGCCGCGGTCCGGCGGGAGTTCTCCTGCGCTGCAGCGCCCAGGTCTGCCGAGAGTGCGACCACGCTGCTCCTGCCTTCAGCGGAACTGCGGACGTGTCCTTCGGTGGCGCCCAGGACACGAAGTGCCTCCAGCGCTCCGGCGGCCACCGGCGTCACTCCTTCCACGAGGTCGGGGTAGAGGACGTCAAGGACGCGCACTTCGTTGGCTTCCAGGCCTTCGGTGCTGCCGGTGAGGTTCAGGATCTCGCCGTCGGCAGTGATCAGGTCCAGTGCATGGTTTTCGGTGTCCCAGGACAGGGTGCCGGTGTACGTGCGGTATTCGGGGCGGGGAGACGGGGTGGCCGCAGAGGGGGCAGGGAGGCTGCGAAGCTCCACGCGGAAGCGTTCACGGGTAATGGTGGTCATGGTCTTTCCTTAGATCGGGAGCGGGGCACATGGCTGCTGATCCCTATGTGTGCGGAGAGGCGGCTGCTGCTCACCGCAACGGGGCGTCAGTTGTCGTTGAATGAGTTGTCACCGGTATGCCAGGCCAGTGCCTTCGCAGCCTCCATGAGGATCCGGGATGCATCGCTCATTGCAGCAGGTGTCCTGGTGCGCAGGATCCGCTCGGCGCGCGCAACCTCAGATTCGGCGGCCTCGCGTGCACGGGTGACGCGTTCGGCGCTGGTGGTCATGGTGAAGACCGAGGGGATGAAGACCTCCACCTGCGGCACCGGGCGGTTACCGCGGTGCAGGCCAGCGTCCATGGCCTTGCCTGCCGCTGCTGCAGCCTCAGGTTCGGTCAGGGCGAAGACCTGCCACGCACCGCGGTCGGAGGCACCCGGGGTCACGACGGTCTCATTCAGTCCCACCTCGAGTACGGGCTCGGCGATCTGCTCCCACAGCTCGTCGCCGATCTGAATGAACCGTTCGAGTCCTGCACGGATCGCTGACCGTGCCTGAAGGGAGTTGAGGTGCTGGCCGAAGTCAGTGCGGGGGTTCACGGCAAGGCGGTAGAGCATGCCGTTGAGGGTGCGGATCTCCGCAGCGCCTCCGGGGGAGGGTGCCCGGAAGTGCAGGCTCTCCGGCACGTGGGCTGCGACCGGTGCCTGCAGGGCAGTAGCGTGCGGGACGGGTACGCGCTGCTCAACGGTGCGCTCGATGTGCTGCCCCTCGCCGGAGAGCGGGGCGCGGTACGAAGTGAAGGTGGCGGTGCCGGTAAGAATGCTCTGTTCCATGCCCCCTATGTGTGCGGACGGTTAGCCGGTGCTCACCGGTCTTCCTCATAGGAGGGGATGACGCGCACGGGGGTGGAGAAGTTGACCAGGCGCCGGCCGGTAAGGCAGTCCACCCATTCCGGGCGGCCCGTGTTCCGGGCAGGGTCTGCGGGCAGGTTCATGGCCAGCCGGTTGTCCCCGGTGAAGACCGCGGTGCCGTAGGGCAGGTCGTCGATCTCCCGGCGGCTGGTGATGGTCAGGAGGGAATCCATGTCGGTGTTCGGGTTCAGGCACCACAGGGCGCGGGACTTCAGCCAGGAGGCCAGCTCACCGCGGTCGGCATTGAAGGGAAGGTCCCCGCTGGTCGCTGCCCGGGCGGCGCGCATGAGGGCAGCGGCGTTGGTGAGCCCGTTCCGGCCGCGGACCGGTGTCACCCTGCGAAGCGCTTCGTGCAGCCCGTCGATTTCCTCCATCGCCTCATCGAGGAGGTTCTGGTGATCGCCGGATTCCAGGCGCCAGAAGATGTTGGAGTCAGCTGCTTCCATCTCACGGAACTCGGACAGGCTGGGGGAGTGTCCGCGGTCCGCCATTTCGGCGATGAGCTTCTGGCCCAGGCCTTTGGGCTTCTCGCGGGCGGCGCGGACATAGCGTGCAGCCTCAAGGTCGGCGAGCTTCCGGCGGGCGTCCAGAACAGCTTCACGCACGCGGTCATCGACCGGCACATCGAGCTCTGCCAGGGACTCGCCCAGGAAACGGATGAAGTCATCGCGTTCGTATCCGGAATCGGAATTCTTAGTCATGCCCTCCATGTGTGCGGACTGGTGCAGGAGTCTCGCCCGGACTGCCGCGGAAGGGTGGTGAGAGCAAGAAGAGTCTCCGCACACATGGAGGCCATGACCACCAGTGAAGAATCCCTGACCACCTCTGCCCCGCCTGCGGCAGAACCGACCCGCGCCGAAGAACAGGCTGCCGATCTTCTCGCCAACGGCTACACCGAAGTGACCGAGGCCGGCGGCTTCACTGTCGGGCAGCGCATCTACCACGCCGGACAGCGCTATCCGGGTGCGGAGCTTGGCACCGCCACCATCGAACGTCTTTTCACCAAGGCAGACGGCAAGGACATCGAGATGATCGCCCTGCGCGACAAGCCCTACAGCCCGGATGACACCCACGGATTCTGGGCCAACTACCACGCCCTCCCGGCTGTGACCTACTAACCAGGGCCCGAGCGTGAACGCCGCAGACCTCGTCACCTACAGTGCCGCAACCGACTACATCTTCCTCGTCGTCGCAGCCGTCGGCTTCATCGGCCTGCTGGTTTACCTGTCCAAGGCGTTCGGCCCCCCGGACCCGATGCAGGGCCGCTACACCATGAATCTCACGGCCGTCACAGTCATCGTCATGCTGGTTGCAGCCGGTGCCGGAGCCGTCTGGTTTCCGAAGCAGACCGAGATGGCGGCCGCCGATGCTAAAACCGTGAACGCAAAGGTCCTGAAGACCTGGGCTGAACCGGCATACGGGATCACCGTGACCGACGAGCAGGCCGAGCAGGTGATGGCTGCGTGGGCATCAAACGAGGCCCGCCGCGGACGGGCGTATGCGGAGCAGCTTTTCTGGGCCGAGACCCCGGACGGCAAGGTCCGCATGGAACTGGCCGAAACGGATAACGGGTCCTTCGAGCTGCTGAAGAACGAACCCATGAAACCCGCGGACGAACCGCAGACAGGAACTACCGATGGATAGCACCGCCGCCCGTGAGCTGGCTACAGCCGATGCCGCCGACGCCCTGGGGTCCGGATCGCTGATCGCCGTCTTCTCCTCGGAGACCGACCAGTTCCCGGATGTCCTGCTCCGCTACGGGGCAGGCTGGACCGAAATGGTGCCCGGGTGGCGCGGGTCTGAAAGCCTGGGGTCCGACATCGTCATGACCATGGGACAGCGGGCCGTGGTGCTCTGGGACGCCCGGGCAGACACCCGCGGCGCCCTTGACGCCATGGAGCAGTCCACACTGACGGAAGGCGACCTGGACGCCCTCCCGTACGGGTCCCTGCTGCGCGGAGTCCGCCCCTTGGCAAACCCGCACTGGCCGAACGTGCTTCGCCGCGTCCGGGGAGGCTTCGAAGGCCTCAACCCGGATCACGATCCCTCCGACCTCATCCCCACCGGTGCCGCCGTCCGCTACTACGGTGACCTGACCAAGATCTGGATCCCCGCATGACCGGTGCCGCGCTGAACCTGGGGCATCTTCGGGGCCTGGCTGAATCAATTCCTGCCGGGAACCGCAGCTGGGTCGTCTGGGAAAACACGCACTGCGACCCCGTCGTCGTGGAAGCCGGCGGCCGCGGAACCTTCGCCATCTGCGAAGTGAGCAAACGCTTCGACGACTACGGCCGGGACGTCACTGCCTTCATTGCGGCCATGGATCCGGAGACCGTCCTGGCCCTCCTGGACCTGGCCGAAGCAGACCCGCCGTGCCGGTGCGGAGAGAAACTCCGGAACGGGACCGTGGCCTGCCGGCTGCACCCGGACATCAAGCTGCGGACGGTCCGTGAACGCATCGACTTCGAGCAGGCCTTCGACGCCGCCCTGGCACGCAGCAAGCACAAGGATGAGGAGTAACCATGCCCACCATGATCAAGATCCGCGGAAAGTACTTCAACGCGGAAAGCATCCAGCGGATCGTGCCCGACGACGGGACCGTCATGGTCAGCCAGGAGCGCCGGCACTGGGAGTTCGAGGTCGGTGAAGGCAACGAGGAGCAGTGGGCTGCTGACCTGGCCGGCCGGCTCGGAACCGTGGTCGACCTCAGCGACACCCCGGTTAAGGACGGCTAGACATAATCGGGCCGGGCCCTGACAGGTGGCTTAGTCTTTTCTCTACCAAGTACAAAATGGGGGACAAATTGAAGAACAGCACGGGCAGGATCCCTGCCCTCATCCTTGCGGGCGCCCTCGCGTTCAGCACCGCAGCCTGCAGCCAGGCCGAAGAGTCGGAGCCGGTACCCACCGTTCAGAGCATCCCGAAGTCGGTGGAACTCAGCCAGGAAACCAACGTGGTCCCTGAAATCGAGTCGCCCGAGTATCTCTACCGGGGTGACTTCGACGGGCACCAGCATTACTCCGGAGACTGGAATACGCTCGTTGATCTTGATGAAGAGGCGGAGGCCCTGGTAGCCAGCTGGCGCAGTCCCGAGAAGGACGCAGCGGTCTACGCGTATCTGGCTGAGAAATGGCCCGGGTATGACTACGACACGGAAACGGATCTTCTCCGGGCTGCCCTCGAGTGCCAGTGGCTTTACGACGGGCACTCCGATCCGCTCGACAACGCGACTTTGGTCATGGAGCAGGGCGTGAAGAGCCCGCTGGTACCCATGATGTCTTTCTACTGTGACCAGGCGTTGGATGAATTCTTTGCACTGAAGGTCAACGGCGTAACCATGGACTGGAACGCACCGGGCTTCAACGCCCCTGACCACAAGCTCACGCCGGCTCCCTAGGTTCCGCTGGCCGGTGCACTGTGTGCGGTCGAACCAGCCCGCGGCCGCACACAGTCAGGGCATGACGAATACACGCAAGAAGGATGTGGGTCAGGCCGGCAACGGAGGGCAGTTCGCAGGCAGGGACCACAGCGAAGCAACCGGTGTCGAACTCACGGCACCCGAGCACGACCTGACCTGGTGGGACGAAGACGGCCGCACCTTCCCGGCTTCACTGTACGAGGCGGGCCTGGACGGGACTCTGGAGCCCTACAACGGCGACTACCCGGTCAACGACGGCGCCCTGCGCTTCCGGCGTGAGGATATGACCCGGGAACTGGTCATCGGGGTGCTCGAAGACGGCACGACCGTTATCGCCGTGGAGGCCGAGGTTGACGAGCAAATCTACATTTCGGAGAACGTGGGCGCCGATCCGGCGCCGGAGCAAATCATCGAAGCGGTCAGCGCGGTGAAGGAACAGGCCGCCGGACTGCCGGAGCCGGAAGAGTACTGAACAGCAACGAAGAAGCCCCCGTCACTTGTGGCGGGGGTTTCTGTCTGTCACGGCTAGGGCGCCGGGGCGAACACCTCCGGGATCAGCACCTCGAGGAACGGCACGGTCTGCGCACCGCCATCGCGGATTTCGCGGGCGTGGGCAAGGGCCTCGTCCAGCTGCGTGAGCCGGTAGCTGTTGGGTGAGCTGAATGGCACCCACTGGTTGTTGGCCAGGGTGCTGTTGCTGTGGAGGATGTGGATTTCGCGGCCCAGGCGGGGAACGTAGAGGGACGGTTCAACGGTCGGTTCCCACAGCTCGCCGTCGATCAGCCGCAGTGCCGCCAGTCCGGTCTGGACGATTTCCTCCACCTGGGCAACGCTCGCCCAGCGGACACCGAAGTCCATGGTGGTTCCGTCGAAGACGGTCTGCGGGACCCGAGAATAGAACCGGCCTTCGTGGATGCGCAGGTCGATGACGCCTTCGAGACTGAGTCCGGGGTATTCCGGACATGCATCAAATCGTGCGGCGACCGGGGCGTCTGCACCCGACACCTCACGGACGTCGTACTCCAGTGAGACGTGCTCGTCGTTGACGGGGATGCCTTTGCCGGTGATCTTCATGCCTTCAATGTGTGCGGACAGGCCGGAGGCTCTGCCCGGGGGAGCATCGCACGTTGGCGACCATCGAATGCAGCCTGCCCTAAAGCTCTTCGGGGTCAAGGTCCGGACGCAGCCGGATCAGCCGCACCGGGTGCCGGAACGAGCCGTTCTCGAATGCCGTGTCTGCTGAGACTTCGGCGGCCACCGGTTTGACCCTCACCAGGCGGACCGGGTCCGTACGGTCAGTGAACCGGTCCAGGACCCGCGGGCTGATCTCCTCAGGCCACGGATGATCCTCCCCGGCCGGCTCCAGCAGGTGGCCTGCCTGCAGGGATACTTCCCTGCGCAGCGGCACGGTTCGCCCGACGATTCGCAGCCGTCCATGCACGGACAATCCCAGGATGAGCGATGACGGGCGCCGGATGCTGCCGGTGACAGCCGCGGCCACGACGTCGACCGGGTGCCGGTGACGGACCTTCAGCCACTGCCGGTCCCCGCTGTAGCTCTGCCCGGCCCCCTTGACGACGAGCCCTTCGATACCGGCCGCGGCCATATCCGTGAACCAGGCTGCAGCGATGCCACGGTCATCAGTGGCGGGGGAGAGGTTCAGCGGCGGCTCCCAGCCGGAGGCCAGTTCCTCGAGCAGTTCCCTCCGGATATGCAGTGGCAGGCCCCGGATGTCGTTGCCGGCCACGGCCAGCAGGTCAAACACTGCCAGGGACGCCGGCGCCGCGCGGACCATGGCCGGAAGGGTCTTCTTCCCGGCGCTCATCCGCGACTGCAGGGCAGCGAAGTCCAGACGCTCTTCCGACCAGATGACCGCCTCGGCATCCAGGACGTACCCGGGCGGGACCTGCTCATCAACGGCAGCTGCCAGGTCAGGGAACCGTGCCGTGAGGTCCTTACCGGCCCGGGAGTAGATGACGGCCCCGGATCCTCCGGTGTAGACCGCCGTCCGGAAACCGTCCCATTTCGGTTCGTACACGCACCCGCCCGGCAGCGCTGCCTTTGGCGGGATGGACTCCACCGGCTTGGCCAGGGCCAGGGGAACCGGCGGCTGCAGCGCGTACGGTTCCACGAATCAGCCGGGAATGTTCCGCGGGTCGTTTCCGTAGCTGTTCTTCTCCGCGATGGTCCCGTCCATGTTCTTGATGAGGTGCTCGACCTTCAGCTCGCGGGCACGGTCCCTTCCAATACGGACAGCGTCATCCTTGGTGGCAGAGGATCCGAACGGTGCTTCCCCGGTGCCTTCCCGCCGTGAGTGCCACTGGCCGTTCTCGTGATAGGTCTCGATGTCTCCCTTGGGCATGACGTCCTCCTGATCGCTGACTCGGTCCGGCCAGCGTACCGGGCACCCGGGGCTCATGTCAGCGGATGGACAGGATCCAGCACGCGCCCAACAGCCGACCCCACCGGGAACCTCCCTGCGGGCGTCCGCACACATGGGAACCATGAACGCGCGCGAAGAAGGACTCCCGCAGGTGCAGCTGAAACTCGGAGCAGGCGGCACACTCAGTCCGCACATCGACGGCCAGCCTGAACACCGTTTCTCCCTGGGCAGCCAGGACCTCATTCGCTTCGCCGCCTACGCTGCGTCCAACGGATGGCCTGCCGTCTCGTTCGAACTTGGAGACCCGGCACTGGATCCGATCCCCCAGGAACAGCAGGACCTGATCTCGAGCGAGATGCTCCGCATTCTCGGCACCTTCGGTGAAGCTGAGCTTCATGCTGCGATGCAGGACGAATTCGACGACTTCTACGTCCTGGCCGTCAATACAGCGGATGACCAGACGGGTCATCGGGTAAAGCTGATGCGCCGCGGCGTGCTGGCCACTTCGGTTCCAGCCGCACAGGCCCTGATCTCAGCAGCCTGGAGGCACCTTCGCCTGCCCTGAGGCCCGGAACTGCTACGCGGTGGCCGGGTGAGGGTTGGGGGTGGCGTCGCGGAAGCCGTCTACGACCGGGCGCAGGAAGTCCTGTGCCGCCGATGCCCGGCCTTCCTCCCAGGAGGTGTGCCGGCTGCCGTACCCGGCCTCGACCAGCGCTGCAGCGACCTCTTCCGGCCCGGCGTCACCGAACGCCCTGATGATCTCAGCCATCGCAGTCACTGCGCCCTCCGGCGCCGTGCGCCCAGGGAGAGTGTCCGTATCCCCGTTCAGGTACTGCATCCTGGCCAGTTCCGCACGCCGCTCAGGCAGCCCCCGAAGTCCCTTGACGACGTCCTCGCCGATCTCCTCGATGCTTTCCCGCATGCGTTTGAGCTGCGGGAGGACCATACGCTGCAGGGCGGCCAGCGTTCTGTCATCGAAATCGTATTCCGGGCTCAGCAGCTTGTTGCGCGTTCTGAACTCTTCCAGGGGCAGGGGCATGAGGTTTCCTTAGCAGTAGTGGTTTGCGGCGACACGGATGATCGCCGGGGCGTTCTCGACCCAGACCGCGGTATAACCGGGATCGTCGGTGACACTGGCCGCTGAGGCCGGTCCGTCCCATCCGGTGAGCCAGGTTTCGACATTGCCGGACCGGCATGCCTCGGCACCGTCCTTCAGGATGGCCAGCAGCGGCGGGCGCATGGAGCGCTCCGTCAGGGGCAGCTGCGTCTCCATAGGCTCGATGGCAGCGGGATAGTGCTTGTCCGGGCTGATGAGGTTCGTGGGGACCCAGTGCGCTTTTGCCCGTGACTCACCTTCCGCGAACCGCTCATCCCACACTGCGGTGTTCTGCGATTCCTCGGCGGCCACGATCGAGGCCCATTCGTCGCTTTCCCAGACAGGGTCGGCGATGAAGCCCGCGAAGGCATCGTTGGATCTCCAGCGTTCGAAGGCCTCGGCACGCTCCTGTGCCTGCCGGACAACCTGCTTCTCGACGCCGACAGCAGACCGCCCCATGCTCTGTGCGGTCGCCTGCACGACAACAAAGACGACCGCGAGAGCCAGAAGAAACCAGCCCATCACAGCCGCGAAGTCGGTATTCACCTGCTTATTCAGGGGATTCGCCACCGGGCTCCTCCTGGCTGCCAAGGTTGAACAGCTCGACGATGGACTGGATGTACGCGGCGTCCTCAGCCGGGTCTTCACCATCGGTGAGGGTGAAGGCGGCCTCCATGCGGATGGCCCGAATGATTTCCTGCGCCTGGTGCATGTAGCCCTGCCGGAGGGTCAGGAAAAAGACCCGGCCGCCGCACTGGTGGTGCCGGCAGTGATTGCCGACGAGACCTTCGCCGCGCGGAACGGGACGGTGCTGCGAGATCGTGTCGGCGATCAGGGAGGCAATGGTCTTGTACGCATCACTGTCCACGGGGACGCGTTCGGGGGATCCGGGCGGTGGCTTGGGCCGGTACTGTCCGGGACCGGCAGTGATCGTCATTTGGTGTCTCCGTCTGTGAGGCCGGCGTCGATGATCTTCGTGAGCCGTTCGATCTCCCCCAGCGCTGCGTCCAGGAGGTTCCGGTGGTCACCGCATCCCAGGCGCCAGAAGATGCTGGGGTCGAAGGTTTCCATGGCTGCGAGTTCCTGCAGCGTCGGGCTGCGCTTCTGAACCTCGGTAAGGAGGGACCGGTACTCGTCGGCGGTGATCTTCTGCGGCCCGGGGCCGGGATTGGTATCCATAGCACCCATGTGTGCGGACTGACCCGGGCGTCTCACCGGCCCCGGGGGCCTAGTCCAGGAATGCCGGATTGATGGTGAGCGCAGCGCTGGCAATATCCTCCATGGTGTCCTTGCAGGGCGAGGGCAGGGATGCGACCGTCCCCACAATTTGCCTGCAGTCACCTGACCATTCCGAGGACGCCTCCGTCAGGGATGTGTATGCCTCTGACTGCACAGGTGTCGGGCTGGCCAGCGCGTCATAGTCGTCCATGGAGGCCAGCACGATGTCCGTCAGCCGGTCGGTGCAGTCCTTTACAGGCTCGGAATCCATGCACGGCATCTCGACGGCTGCTTCGGGTTCTGCTTCAGCCGTTGACCCGCCTGAGCAGGCGCTGATCGCCGCGGCGAAGGCCAGGGCCAGCGTCAGGGTTGATTTCCGGTGCATGGCTTCTCCTGGTGCCTGGGATACGCGGATGGGCCCGCAGTGATAATCCGGGCCCATCGTACGCTGACGCGGTGTCACATCTTGGAGGCGTTCGCTGCCTTCCGGCGGAGCATGAAAACGTAGATGCCCATCGCTGCGGCAACGGCAATGATTCCGGCAGCGGAAAGGAAATCAAGGGCACCGGTGAAGTCCGGAAGGGTGGGGGCCGGTGCACCGTCTCCAGCTGATTCGGCGGCCATGCCCTCGATGTCTGAGAATCTGCCAACCATGCTGAAAACAACCATCGCCAGGCATCCCACGACGGCGAACATCATGAGGACCTCAACGACGCTCACACTCCCGCGGGTATTACCCAGGGCAGCCCGGGCCGTCCTCCGCGCGCTCAACGAGTGCCTGCCATGTCGGCAGAGGGGCCGCTTACGGACGCAACCTTCTTGCGCAGCCGGTAGAAGTAGAACGCTGCGCCGGCCGCAAAGGTGACGGTCAGTGCCGAGAGCAGGTACGTTGCGAGCCCTTCGGTGTTGCTGTATCCGTCGTCGGTCCGCATGACTGCGAAGGCGCCGGCGGTAAGGAGGGAGAGGGCGCTGCAGGCGATCATGGCGACCAGGATGTCCACGATGGTGAAGCCGCGGGAATTGCCCAAGGCAGAGCGCAGGGAATGCAGATGTAAGCGGATCATAGGTTCTTTCATGTGAGGGGTCAGGTCCCGGGCGCCCACAGGATCCTCCAGGGCCCGCGGGCTGCGATGGCTTCAACGGGCAGCGCCTCGTATCCGCTGTCGGTCATCCGTTCGCGGGGGTCGCCGGATTCCAGGCACCATTGCCCGTCGGGATCGGTGCAGAACGCGAACCAGAAGGACCGGCCTTCGTCGGACGTGATGGCTGTGGAGGACGCGCCGAGGTCATAGTTCAGGTGGTCAAGGGCTTCCCGGAGCTCGGTGAACCGGTTGATGGCCAGCAGGCAGGACGGCGCAGGCGGGTGTTCGTCCATGGGTCCTTTCCGGACAGGCGGATCCGGCGCAGAGGCCGGGTATTCCTCTATGTGTGCGGACGCAGGTGACTCTCTCCCCGCATGCTCGCAGGCGGCGGGCTAAGCGGCGTCCAGCAGGTCGATGACCTTCTCGACATCGTCGCGTCCGGCACGGAATTCCAGGACCTTGGCGCCGTGGGTACGCAGCAGTTCCACAGCCGCCTCCAGTGCGGTCGCGCGGGCTGACTCTTTCATGTCCTTTTCGCAGGAGCAGTCTGCCAGCCGCCCGGCGGTGTCCTGCAGTTCGGAGACCTTGTCTCTCTGGCGGCTGACCTCATATTCAAGATCAGCTACAGCCTCCTGGTGGTCCTCGTTCGAGACGAAGTTCCGGGCAATCCAGAGAGCGGTGCTGCGCGATCCGATGCCGAGGTCTGCGATGAGGGATGTCCGTGCGCGGTCGGCCAGCCGGATCTCTGCCACGGTGGCGTCCGGGTCGATGCCGCGGAACTGTTCGACGACAGCTTCAGGCACGGGTTCCAGGCGCAGGCGCACTGCGGCGGCGTGCTCGGATGCAACCAGTTTCCCGAAGTGCTCTGCGACTGTTGCGTTGACGATGGCCGGCAGCTGCGCTCTGCCTCCGACGTGCCAGTGGATGGCCTTGCCCTGCGGGTCGGCGACTACGACGTCGGGGTAGGCCCTGCCCTGGCGGCCGTCGATGCAGGTGCGGGACTCAATCGGCACGGGGAAGGTGAACGCTGCGGAGTATGCGGTGCCGTCCATCAGCCCGATCCGCAGGCCTTCAGGGGTCGGGTTGATCTCCACCAGTTCCTTGGGTCCCTCAAGCACGCCTGATCCATCCGTTCAGCTCTCACGGGTCGGCACGAAGACCGTGCTCCCTGTAGTCCAAAGGCACGCTCCGTTCGGGCGCCCTATGGAATTCATGTGTGCGGAAGACCGGCGATCTCTCGTCAGCGGGGAGCGGCTTCGGGCGGGTAGATCACTGCCATGCTGATTTCCGGTTCGGCATCGGTGAGGTACGGGTTAGCCGCTGACGGCAGGGCGGCCCGGCCGGCTTCCCACGCGTCGGCAAGGACCGGCCGGAGTACCTGGGCGAGGTGGACCGTATGCCGGGTGATGAACGTTCCGAGGTCGCTGCGGAATGCGTTCAGCCCCGTCTGCTCGGGGTCGATCTGTACCCAGAAGGCGTAGTGGCTGTCACCGCACGAGCAGTCGTAGCTTTCCTCCCGGCGTTCGATATACCCGTCGCCTTCCTGGGAATGCGTGAACCGGTGCTCGGCGACGGCGGCTTCCATGAGGCGGGACAGGTCGGGTGCCTGGCTAGTCATAGTCGTGGCCTCCGGATCCGCTCCGGGGACGGGAAAGGACAGTGATCGCGCTGAAGTGGCCCCAGAGCTCCTCGGCGCACAGGGGCGTGCTGATACCGGTCGCGGACCAGCTGAGGTCATCGTTGCGCAGCGCCAGTCCGGGTCCGCTGCGCCCCACGAAGCGCACAGAGGTGCCGGGTTCGAGGGCCATCAGGGCATCCAGGCTCTCTACGGGGGTTGCTATGGCCGGCTTCCTTCCTGCGGTCCTGAAAACGGGGGAGGGGGTGCTGCCCTTCCATTCTTCCGTCTTGTCCGGGCGGAGGAGAATGTTTCCTGCCCGCGCGCCGCCGATCATGCTGATTCCGGGGCTGAGCCCAGGAATGTGAGGCGTGCGGAGCGGGTCCACAGCCCGAAGTCGTCGAAGCTCTTGCTGAATCCGGTGGCCGACCAGCGGCCGTCACGGCCGCAGATAGCTACCCCGGCGGTGTTGTCATTCCTGTCGATGAAGGCGACGGCGGAACCTGCGGGCAGCAGCGGCAGCTGGTGTCCGGCCAGATCCTGGGAGGGCAGCGGAGCCGGTGCTTCGGATTCGGCCCAGAAGGCGGCATGGGCTTCGGGAATGTAGGGGTGTGCTCCGCCGGTGGCCGTGATGCCTGCAGGATGGGCGGCCCAGAAATCGTCGGGGTTGCCTTCCGTGGCCGCGGGGAAGAGCGCGAGGCATTCGCTGCCCTGGACCGCTTCCCAGTGTGAGGCCCCGGCGGCTGCCATGACCTTCACTGCGGTATCCATGCCGTAGGCGGTGCTGAGGCGTTCGGCCCGTCCGGTGGGGGCATCGAGGGCATGCCCGCCGAACCGGGTGATCCCGGCGCCGCCGTCAGGGTAGGAGAGGCCGAGTTCAATGGTCATGACGCCGCCGTGATCGGCGGTACCGAAATGGGTTCTCTCGATGATCGCCCGGCGTGCACGGTAT
Organism: Arthrobacter sp. IK3; assembly: GCF_051337705.1. Taxonomy (NCBI): domain Bacteria; kingdom Bacillati; phylum Actinomycetota; class Actinomycetes; order Micrococcales; family Micrococcaceae; genus Arthrobacter; species Arthrobacter sp. IK3. The sequence continues at coordinate 128,726 of NZ_JBPPSW010000003.1, forward strand.
TCGGTGCCGTTGATGGTCATGAGGCGGTAAAGGCTCATGCTGCTGCTCCTGACTGCTTGGCTGCGAACTGGGAAGGCATCGGGCGGACCTCGGGCACGGAAGCTGCAGCGTCCAGAATGGCGGCAGCCATTTCGCGCAGCGACTCGGGGGCATCGTCAGGGATGGACTCGGCCAGCGCGGAGAGACTGATCAGCGACGCGGCCATCGCACCGGCTGTGTTGACGGCAGCGGCTGCGAAGTAGGCGGTCGGCGCGTCGGCGTCGAAGTTGAGGGCATTGCGCCCGTAAGGGGAATCCACGGCATCTGCGATGAGGTGGAAGTATTTCAAGGCGTCGTGGCCGTCACTGACATGCCAGTCAGGGTTGCCGGCGCCAGCTGCCATCTCCGTGATGTGCTCGAGGTTGGTGTTCATATCCCCTATGTGTGCGGACACCGCAGGGTCGGTCACCGCCGGTCAGGCGGCCTGGAGGACGGGTGCGGCTCCGCCTGCGACCGAGGACCGGGACCCTGTCTTCCGCCCGCGGACGGTGCGGACCGGAATGCTGTACCCCTGATCGGGTTCGAAGAAGTCGATCAGTGCTTCGGAGTTTTTGGGGCGGCGGAGGAAGTCAATGCTCTGGGCCTCGAGCTGGCGGATGCGTTCCCGGGTAAGGCCGAGCAGGGACCCGACCTCCTCCAGCGTGTGCTCCCGTCCGCCTTCGAGTCCGTGGCGCAGGGCCAGGATCCTTGCTTCACGCGGTGAAAGCTTGTCCAGCACAGCTGAAAGAGCCTGGCCCAGGGCGTGGTGGGCTGCGTGGTCGAACGGTTCAGGCGAGAAGTCATCGGAGATGGTGTTGCAGCGGGCATCGAAGCCCATCCGGCCGTCGTCGCCTTCGACACCGTCGCCGAGCTGTGAATCCAGGGACAGGATGGTCTGGGTGCGGCGCTGGGCCAGCAGCACGGATTCAGTGGTCATTCCGGCAGCTTCGGCGATTTCCCCGGCAGTGGGTTCGCGTTCGAGTTCGGCGCCGAGCCGGGTGGTGACTGCAATGAACTTGGTTATGACGTCGTGGTAGTGGACGGGGAAGCGTATGGTGCGGCTCTGGTCGGCGACGGCACGGCTTACGGCCTGGCGGATCCACCATGTGGCGTAGGTGGAGAAGCGGAACCCCTTGGCGTAGTCGAAGCGCCGGACGGCGGTCATGAGACCGATGTTCCCTTCCTGGATGATGTCCAGCAGGTCCAGCCCGCGGCCGTTGAAGCGGCTGGCGATGGAGATGACCAGGCGCAGGTTGGCGTGGAAGAGGGCGTCGGTGGCTTTGCGTCCGGATGCTGCAAGCTCCTGCAGGTCGCGGCGCTCCGGGACTGTCAGCGGGTGGTCGGCGCTGTCCAGGATCTGCTGGGCGTAGAGTCCGGCCTCGATCGCCTGGCCAAGTTCAACCTCTTCGTCGGCGCTCAGGAGCTCGTAACGGCCGGCGGCCTGCATATAGGTATTGACGTCATCGTCCCGGTACTGTGTCCGGCCCGGCGACACCGGTCCTTCGCAGGCGGGGGTGGCGGCCTCGGAGGAGACGGGAGCTGCGGCGGGGTGGTTCTGGTTCATGTCCCAGATGTGTGCGGACGCTCAGGTGTCCCTCCCCACCCCCGCCGGATCCGGGTCAGGGTTCCCAGGAGTTCCAGCCGGCGTAGGCCAGCTCGTTCGGGGTGTACTTGGCGCGGCGGGCAGCGATCAGCAGCCGGAAGTCAGGGCCGAAGGCGCCGACTGCGGGAGAGGACGGATCCGGGTTCAGGCCCAGAATGAGTGCGTGCGGACGGTGGGCGTCCACCACGGTGTTGGCGGAGTCGTAGTCCTTCAGCTTCCCCAGTCTCGCTGTAATGTCCGGGTCGATGACGAGGTATCCGGGGCTTGCCTCATAGTTCATGAGGGCGGGGAACAGCGACTCGATGGCATCGAATCTCTCTGCGCCGTCGATGCCGGTGACCAGGTATTTGCTGTCGCCGACGATGAACGTCACCGCGGTCCCGTCAAAGTCCACTGACGCTTCCCCCTTGGAGCGCTTCAGGGCGGTTGCAGCCTGCTTCAGCTCGCTGACCGGCAGGAGGGCAGTCCAGGTGTCTCCCGGGCTGCTTCCACCAGCACGGCCGTGGCCGATAATGTATGCGTCCGTGGCCATGGCATCGAAGGTGTTCGTGCGGACCCTGACCCGCACCGCGGCGAGGTGCTGACGGTGGTCGGCCGCTTTGGTGTCGGCGAAGATCAGGGCGTTGGCCAGGGCGTTGGCGAGCTTGCGGGCCGGAGCAGTGAACACGGTAAGCCTTTCGTCAGGGAGTGCCGGGAATGTGCCGGCGTTCCCTATGTGTGCGGAGCCGGTCCGGTTCCTGCTCACAGCCCCCGGACATGGAGAAGGCCCGCACCGGTGTGGATTGGTGCGGGCCTTCTTTCCAAGGAGGCCGGGTTTTAACGGCAGCGCTCAGCCGCTTTGCCGAGGACCGGGGCGATATGGATGACGACTGCCCTGTCACCGGCTTCGTCGCCCGGTCCGACGCCGGCGCCCTGTTCCCGAAGCAGATCATCGGGCACAGCTTCCAGGGAGTGCATGGCGGCAACAAGGTACTGCTGGCCTTCTTCGCCACCGTCGCCGATGACCCGTCCGTTCTGCATGACGGACATCATGCCCAGGATCTTGCCTCTGCGGTCGGTTACCCGAATGCTGCCTATCAGGCCGTCACCGTACCGCATGAAGTCCAGTGAGTCTGCGTCCGGGAAGTGCTCCAGGGCGCCGGCGGCGACCGTGGAGGCGATCCACTTCTGTTCAGCCTTTTCGTGGGCAGCCAGTTCGGCACGGATCCGCTCGGTCTTTGACCGGGCGACCGAAGCACGTGCCTGGACCTCGGAGAGGTCTGCCTGCAGGTCCTGCGGGGCGTCGTGGAGGGCGATGCGCTGGCGGGCCCATTCGACCTCTTCCTCTTCGAACGCTTCAGGGTGGGTGGCAATGACGACGTCCAATTCGTCCGCCTTGTGCTGCCGTGCGTAGCTGTCGTCGGAGGCGTAGTAGCGGTTCTCGTTCCGGTACTGCTCCGGAATGGCTGCGTTGCGCTCCTCCGACAGGCGGACGAAATGCCTGTCGTCGAAGGGGGTCGTGAATCGCTGGACGCCTTCCGCCTCGATCTTGTACGGCTGCGCGGCCCCGTACGGGGTCCAGCCGTCGAAGTGCAGTTTGAACTCGTGCTCGGCGGTGGATGGACCGAGCGTGACTGCTGCTTCTGCCTTCTGGTCCTGGGCGAATTGGCCGCCGTCGGGGACACCGGCGGGTTTACGTTTGAAAATCCTGTTCAGCTTCATGCCCACCTGTGTGCGGCGGACCATGGAAAGCTCAGCTGCGCCGGTCAGCCGGCCAGCATCTCCAGGATTCCGGTCACCCAGCGGCCGATGGGCATGGCCAGCACAGAGACCGCGGCGATGCCGACAACGGCCCAGAAGACTATCGTCGGCCAGTCGGCACCGGATCCGGTGCGTTCCTTGGCCTGGTTCTGTTTCCTGTTCATATCTCTCCTTGGTGGTTCAGGCTGCCAGCGGGCGGGGCTGGACCTGGCGTGGCTGGTGATGGGCGCAGGGGACCGGTGTTCCGCACAGGCCGCAGCTGTACCGCCGGTTCAGGTGAATTGTCGGTGCATCCCGGTGGAGTACTTCCCTTTGGCCGGTGCGGGCGGCGGCGGTCATGAGTGCGATGGTGAAGTCCAGCGGGATCGGTTCAGCATCCAGCCGCGGCGCGGACTTTTTCGCCCTCAGCTTTCCGTCCCTGAGGACCATCAGGCCCCAGTCTGCCGGCAGCTCGCCGGGCTTGACGATGTCCGCGTCGGGGACGACAAGCCACCAATGGGTCATGTACCTCTTGATGGCATCGGCCTTGGAGGGGTCCTTCAGCTCAGTGAGCCAGTCGGACCGGCTGACTTTGACCTCGTGCCCGTGCAGGGCCATCGTGGACGAATGCCGGTCAGCAGCCACGAAGTCGGCTACCCGGGCGCCGTCGCGGTAACCGAGACCGGACTGCACGTGCTCTGCCCGCACCCACCGGTCGGTGATGGTGCCGCGCCGGATGTCCGTGTAGCGCTCGAGCAGCGCATCAAGCATGGAACGTTCAGTTGCCTTACCGGACATGGGCTTCAAGCTCCTCCGGGCTGGGGATGGCAGGTACTTCAATGCCGGCGGCACGCAGGGCCGCGGCCAGGCGGTCCAGGCGCAGCGGAGTCGTGTCATCTGGACCGATCCGGTGGCTGATCAGTGCGTCGGCGTACGATTCGCGGAGGCGTGCCTCCCGGATGAAGGCAAGCTCCTCATCGCTGAGCAGTGCCTGGTCGGTGAGGGTGCCCTCGCTGATGATGCTGTAGGCGGGGAACTTCTCGTACGTTGAGTCGATATGGACTATGGGCATGTCTGGTTCCTTGGCTGCAGTGCTTCGATGGGTCCGGGATTGGTGTGTCCGGTTTCAGTCACGGGGCGGCATCCAGAGAAGCACGAGCTTCCGGGGCCGGGCTGCGGTGAGGGTGCGCCGGAAGAGCTGGACTGACCAGGCCTCATCGCGTGCTCCCAGGGCCGCCAGGGGATCCAGTGCCACCCAGAGCTTTCCGACCCTCGCCCACGGGACCGGGTTGGTAGTCGTCTCCGGGTCCATCATGACGATTGAGCCGTCAGGGAGTGCATCCAGTTCAGCAAGGGTGGTAATTGCCGGGTACTCGATGGCGGCGTTGGCCAGGTGTGCCGGCAGCGGTCTGCTAGTCATTGGTTCCCTCTTCGGGTTCGATAGCCCGCTGGATGTGCCGGAGGTGCCGGAAGACGATGTTGAGCGCCCTGGTCCCTGACCGGCTGGCATGGAATCGCACTGATCCAACCTGGCTGTCAACGGTCTGCCGGGGGTTCGCAGGCTTGTCCAGGCCCAGCTCGCCAAGGAACATGATGACGTCGGCGGAAGTGACGGGGGCTGCCGTCTCCACACGGCGGTGATAACCGTGCTCCAGGACATGAGCGGTCAGGGAGACAGCTGCTTCGCCGGAGGCGCCGTCATCTGCCAGCTGGTACAGGACGGCGCGGCGGTCAGTGCGCGGTACACGCTGCGCAAGATCAGGTCCTGCCGTGTGTTCGCGGCCCATTTCCTAGATCCCCGTTCCGAAGTGCTCAGGTGCGGACGAGCCCGGGGCAACCCGCTTGTCATGGCTGCCGGCTTCCGCGATGACGGTGACTTCCTGCAGATGTGCTGAGGCTGTCCCGTCTGAGGAGAGCAGCCAGGAGCCTACGACGAGCTGGTCCTTGCCGAGGCCTTCGATGACGGTGGCTTCCATGTCGAAGACGCCCTGCTTGGCGGTGCTGAAGACGGCATGGACCCTGTCGCCTGCTTTCACGCCGGTGACGTCGGCCCGGGGGCGCGCCGCTGCATCCTCTGCCGGTGCAGGGAGTTCAGGTTTGGGCCCGGATACCGGTTCAGGGTCGGCGGGCGCGGGACCCCTGGAAGGTTCCGGTTCGGGGGCGGTCCCGGGCTCAGGGTCCGGCTCCGTGGTTGCTTCCTCAGTCTGTGTTTCTGCGGCCGGGGCCGGCTGGTCGATGATCAGGTCCCGGGCGCCGCTGATGGCGTGTTCAGTTTCGCTGATGATCCGGGAAAGGGCGGCTTCGATGCGCAGGGCCGGGACCCCGTGGGCCAGTGAGGTGAGCATGTCCGGCATGGCTGCCCACAGGCGGCGCAGTGCCGCCAGCTCAACGGGCACTGACCCCAGGACTTCGCGCTGGTGTGCTGCGAAGACCGCTTCGCCTGCCTCGACGTCGCCCGCCTCGGGGACCGTGAACACTGCCCGGCACTGGGAATGTGCGCAGCGGATGCGGGTACCGGAGCTGTTCCACTCGTAATCGGTGTGGAAGATGAGGGCAGGTTCCAGTTCTGCCGAAGGCGGGGCAGCAGCCGGGGCTGGCGCTGGCATGGTCTCCGGTGCGGGGGAGGAGTTCATTCTGCTGACCCTGCAGGTGCTCATGAGTCTCCTTCCATAGTCTCGGGGGCGCCGGCCGCGGAGTCGACGGTGATGATCTCCAGGCTCTGGAGGTGCTTGGACGGTTTGCCCGCGGTTCCCAGCAGCCAGGACCCGGCAGTGAGCTGGCCGCGTTCAAGGCCTGCGACGGCTTCAGCGGTGACAGTAAAGTCTCCGTAGCGCGGCGTCCGGAACCCTGCCCGGACCCGGATACCGGCTTTCACGTCAGCCAGGGCGGCAGTGATGGCCTTGACGTCCCTACGTGCTGCCATCGGCTAGAACCTCACTGACGAGATATGGAAGACAGCGGGAGCCGGCGGGGCGGCGGGCATGTCAGCGGCGGGAGAGGGCGCGGCGGTGCGGTTGCGTTCCTGTTGCCCGTCGATCAGGTAACCCGTCAGTGCGGGCATGACCGAGGCGACGAGAAGAATCATGGATACCCCGACGGTCACCACGGGGCTGTCAATGCCGACGGCGAGGACGACACACGCTATCGCGCTCATGCGCAGCCCGGCTTCACTGGAAGTCATGGACGGGGTGTGCTCCTCGGCGGCGAGGCTGAGGGCCACGGCACGCAGGACCGCCGGACCGAAAGCGGCCGCCGCGGTGAGGATTATCGCTCCTGCAGCGGAAGCCCAGTTTCCGATGGAGGCGTTCGCCACGATGAGGCAGATCGCAAACGGGCCCAGGACCATCATCCGGGTGGGCCGCACGGGGGAGGTCTCTTCCTCTTCAGTGTCCATTTAGCGTTCGGTTCCGGACTGGCTGAGGACGGCAGCTTCGAAGCCCCTGGAGTAGAGGTGCAGCTGGTTTTCTTCCCATGCTGCGGAGAGGATCATGACGCCCTCTGAGGTGGTGCCGAGGAATTCGTAGCCTTCAAGGTCGTCCTGGACGATGGCCAGGGCTGCTTCTTCGTCAATGGCCAGCCCGTAGGCGGCACTGAGGTTCAGGGCGGCAGTGCCTGCGGCGTCGGCCGAGTCAGAGTTGTATCCGGCGGTGAGGAACGCCCAGATTACGGCCCAGGATGCAGCGGCTGCGATGACGAGGGTCTTCATGGCCGTCCTGGCCAGCCGGGCACTGTCGTCCGCGGGCTTGTAGGCAGAGAGCAGCAGCAGGATGGACGCTGCAAGGGCCAGGGGGAGAATGATGCCCATCGGTGACTGAGCAGCGCTGTGCGCACCGATGTACGGGATGGTTTCCAAGAGCGTCCTTCGATTGCAGGTGGCCCCGCGGAGGCGGGAACCGTGTTCTTCCGCTATGTGTGCGGACGCTTAGGCCTCTCTCACCGCAGGCGGAATGACGAGCGTCACCGGGGTATCCGGGCGCAGGCGGAATCCCCAGTTGACGTGGATCATGCCGTTGACCATGTGCTGCACGGACCTCAGCGGGTACTCCTCCTCCGGGCCCGGTTTCGTGAAATGCCCGGAGTCGGAGTAGGTGATGCTGCGGGCGGTCATGCCGATGTGGCGGCCGCAAAGGTCCACTGCCTGGATGGTCTCGGTGGTGCCGTGCAGGAGGGGATGAGTCTCTGTTTCCCCGGTGCAGTACAGGAGGTCTGCGAGCCGGTCGCGGCCGGGCCGGAGCAGTGCGGCGCGCTCCTCCAGCATGGCAACGGTTTTACGGCGCGAATCCACCTCCTGCAGCGCCCGGCCCAGGAGGAAGGTCCAGATCTTCTCCGGCATGTCCGATGTCAGTCCGGTTTCCCCGCGGGCAGCCTGGACGGCGAGGCGGCGTTCCCGGAACTCTTTCAGCTGCTGCTTAGTCATCGGTGTCCTTCGAGGCTGGAGGGATGTAGAGGGCATAGGTGATATCGGATTTCTGGAACGCGTCCCGCCAGGCCTGCCCGCCCAGGGACAGGTGCTCACCTTCGGCCGGTCCGGTTTCGCGGTACACCCGGGTCACATAGGTATCCGTGTATCCCTCGGGGCCGGAGGCTGTCAGCCGGGCATAGGTGTTGACCGGAAGCCTGTCCCATTCGTCCTGGGTGAGGATGCTCTTCATGCTCCCCATGTGTGCGGACAGGACCTGCAGCTTCCCCGCCGGACCGTACAGCTGCCGCCGTCAGCGGCTGCGGGGACGGGTCAGTTCGGCGACCTTTTTCCGGGTGCGGTGGAGCTCCCGGACGATTTCCCAGGCGCCTTCGGTCATGGAGCTGAGGTCAGGCCCGTAGTACTCGTGGGCGATTGCCGTGATCTCATCGTCGATGGCTTTGCGGGCCCAGCGTTCGATAGCCAGGGTGGCCATGTACTCTCCGGTCAGATACTCCAGCTGCTCCAGCAGCTCAGCCGCCCGGCTTGCATACCAGTCCGGGTCGGCCTTCAGGGAACACCGGACACGCAGGTGACCGCTGTACGGCGCAAGGACTCCGTCCCCTTCAACGCAGACGATTGGCAGCGGGGCCTGCAGGGTGGCGGCGATGCTTTCGCGGGTGCTCATGCTGTGTTCCGTTCGTGGTTGGCCGGCTGGCGGCGGCGCTCTTCGGCCAGCTGGAGTTTGCGGTATTCGCGCCTCAGGCGGCGCAGCTCAAGGATCCGGTTCCCGTCCCAGCCGAAGCGGGCAGCCAGTTCGAGCATGGCGCGCCCGTCCCAGCCGACGGTGATGCCGTAGATCCAGGCGAAGTCCGGGCTGGCGGCCCAGTCCTGGGAGCTCAGCGCCAGCGTGCGGGTCAGTTCTTCGAGCGGTGCGGGGCTGGACCGGGCGTGGAGGGCAGCGGCAAGGGACGCGGTCGTCACGGGTTTAGGCGTCTTCCAGGGCGACGATGCGGATGGACTCCTGCTTGCGTTCCAGATTCTTGGACCAGTACTCCCAGTTCGCTGCCATCTCCTCGTACTTCTTGAGGTAGTCGCCCAGCAGGTTCATCTTCAGGAGCCAGTCATCCTCGACATGGTTGCGGACGGCACTGACGGAGAGGTCCAGGTCCCGGAGGTCCTCGACGGGGATGTCGATCGAGAAAACCCGCTCGTGCTGGTAGCGGAAGACGAAGGAGTATCGGATGGCGAACCGGGGCCGGGGAGCGTGTGCTTGTGCGTTCATGTCCCCTATGTGTGCGGCACCAGGCAAGTTCCTCCCCGGTGCTCAGGCGGCCTTGGTGCCGGCAGCCTCCACGACGGTGAGGACGGTGTCAGCGGTGAGGTACGGCCAGGACCCGTTGATGAGCACGGAGCCGTTCTTCAGGTGCTGGATGTTGCACACGACGTAGATGCGCTCTCCGGGGTCTGGCAGCGATCCTCCTTTGCGGCTCCGGTAGGTCAGGCTGCGCACGGTGATGCCCAGGTGCCTGCCGCACAGCTCATCGGCGCGCAGGGTCTCAGGCTTTCCGTGCACGTCGGGGTGGGTGTCTGTTCTCCCGGCGAGGTAGGACAGGTTCGCCACGTTGCTGCGGATGATGCCCTGCCAGGCCAGCTTCGCTTCGAGGTCCCTGCTCTCAGCCAGGGCGCTTTCAAGTTCGTCCGGGATCCGGTCCTGCATCCACTGCCACTGCTGGTCATCGAGGTCCGGCAGCGGCTGTCCGGAAGCAGCGGCCAGTGCGCGGTTGCGTGCCTTGAATTCTTCGAGGCTGAGTCCGGCTGCGGAAGGCATTGTGTCCATGCTCCCTATGTGTACGGAGGGGAGCATGGATCTTCCCGCGTTCAGGACCCGGTGCGTTCCTGTCCGCGGCCATTGCCTGACTCGGCGAGGCCGCGCGCGCTCCGGTACCGGTGGGTGCGCACGTCCGGGTACTCAAGCACGGCCTTGACGCGCCCGGCGAACGGCTCTTCGATCTGGCCGGCTGCGAGCTTCCGCCGTGCCCGGTTCAGCCACTGGTAGAGGCCGTTGTCGTCCTCGGACGAGGGGCGGTAGCCATGGCGTGCCGTGAAGGTCTCAGCCCGGATGAGCCAGCGCTCAAAGGCCGCCCGGCGGACTGCTGAGAGTTCACATCCGCCGTCGTCTGATGCCGGGCCAGGGCGGGTCAGTGCCCCGGGGATGTTCTCCAGCATGCCTGTGACAGCTGTGCTGAGGGTGCCGCAGCGGAACTGCGGGCGGATAGTGAGCTCCAGGAAAAGGTAGAGCCCGAGTTCGTTCATGTCCTGTGTTCGGGCGGACGGAAGCCTTCCTGCGTCTGCACAGAATGCAGCGAGCTGAGCGGCTCTTTCTGCCAGGCGCCGCTCCTGCTGAGCTTTCGTCCCCCAGTGCGCTGTAGTGTCCACAACCACGACCCTATGTTTCGGACACTATTTCGGACAATACCCGAGCGTCTGTTTGGGCAATCGTTCCCAAAAAGAGTCCGTGCAGGTCAGCGCAGGGTTACCAGAGACCGGGAAGGCACCCATCCCATATCCTCGCGGGGCACACCCAGATCATCGAAGAGGCGTTCGCACTGCGCGGCAATACGGCCCCGGAAGCGCCGGAGCCTGAAGAAGACCGGGTGGGCGTGTCCATGGACGAGCAGGGCCAGATCGTCCCTGTCAGCAGCACCTTCCTCGGCCCGGGCCAGGGCTTCCAGGGTGCGCCGGCGGCCGGGGATTCCTGCCGGGAGGACTGCCAGCAGGGAAAGCGGAATGACGGCGGCGAGGCAGACTGCGGTGAAGAGGATGAAATTCAAGGGGGCACTTTCTGGCAGATGACGAAATGATGCGGGGGCGCGCTAGCGCATGAGGCACCCGCGGTGGGGTGCGGTGTGGGTGCGGTGCTCCGTGCAGCAGAAGTCCTCGTGGTTGCAGCGCACGAAGATGAACCGCCCGGCCAGCTCGTCCAGGGAAAGTCGGTCAATGATCCGCCCGCTGCCCGTGGGCTTCTCTGCCATGAACACCTGCCGGTGGGAGCGCAGCCCGGCGAGCGTGTACTCAACGCCCGTGGCGGTTTCCCGGTAAACGGCTCCGATGTGCGGCTTCGGGTCGGGCTGGGTCTCAGCGGTCACGGGCGGGTCCTCCCAGGCTGGCATGGATTCCGGCGGCGAACGCTGCAGCAGCCTCGGTGCTGGATGTGGTGAAGGGTTCCGGCGGGCCCATGGGGACCAGCTCGACTTCGAAGACGTCGTTGGCCAGGTAGGCGGTGATCCTGCAGGTGCTGTACTGCCAGACCGCGGTCATTTCACCGGCCTGGGGGTCCAGCCCGTTGAAGATGGCAGGCTGGGAAAGGCCTGTGCGGGAAGCAGCGGCACACAGCTCCTCCATCCGCAGCCGGGCGCGCTGCGCTTCCGGTGAGGCCGGGGCCGGCGGGAAATGCTGGCTGAGGCCCCGGGAGCGTGTCTCGTTTGCTTCCTCGGAGGGGTTACTCATCGGGTGTCCTTTCCGGCGGCAGGCCGCGTTCGGCACGGTCTTCACGGGTGACCATGACGAGCATGGCCCGCTTGAGGTCGTCAATGCCGGGGAACGGTGCGATGGGCTGGTAGCCCGGCGGCAGATGGGACGGCCGGGTGGGCCCGGTCCGCCAGGCTTCGATCAGGTCATCGACAATGTCGTCTACGGCGGTGAGGGTCAGCAGGACCATGGCCTCTGAGAGCGGCTGTCCCTTCGTGAACTCCTCTCCGGCGGTGTAGGCGGCTTCCAGTTCGGCGGCTGCAGCGAAGATCCGGTGGTGGTTCGGAACTTCGGGCTGCTCATCGCTGCTCAGCGGGTACACGGTCAGATCACCGCACCGTGCGGCACAGGCTCCCAGGGGCCGACGGCCCGGCGCCGGACTGTGAAACCGAGGCGGTGTATGGCAGTGAGGCTGGACGCCTGGGCCTCGAAGGTGATGTGCCCGTCGTCGCCCTCGTAGGCGAAGGACGGCTCGTAGGTTCCGGCGATCGCTGCAACAGCTGCCATGGCCTCGTCCCAGCCCCGCTGGTAGTCCGCGGTCTCTCCAGCTGCGGCCGGTGAGGATACGGCTGTCTCGTGGATGGCAGCGAGCACTGCCGTGAAGTCATCAGTCCCGGGCGCGGGGAGAGGGTTTGTGTCGGTCATACGTGCCATGTGTGCGGCGCCGGTGCTGTTCCTCTCCGGGCGGCCGGTCAGGACTGCCCGGCCTTCAGATTCTCCGCGACGGCTTCGACCCTGGCGAGGTACTGGGCTGCACTGCTGTCGGCCGGGCCTGCGTTGCGCACGCGGCGAACCCATGCGGCCAGGGGGCGTGCGTCCTTCCAGCCGGGCATGCGGCCGTGGGCGGCGGCGAACGCCAGCAGGTCCTGGAAATAGTCCGAGGAGGACTTGCGGGCACGGCTGACCGCGCCGGGGAGGTCCGCAACAGGTGCATAGTCATTCTGCGTGATGGCACCGGAACGGATTCCCGGGCGCAGGCGGCGGATGATGTAGTTTCCCAGGGAACGTTCGGCGGCATCGCTGGTCTTGCTGCTGGGCATGCGGCCGTTCGCCTCATGGAACGCTGCGATGGCTTCAGCCCACTGGCGGTGGGTGCGGTTCAGCCGGCCAATGGCACCGGGGATGCCTGCCAGCGGCTCGCAGTCGTAGTTGGTGATGTCGCCGGAACGGATACCGGGGCGCAGGCGGTCTGCCACGTAGTGCCCGAGGGAGCGCTCGGCGGGGTCTGCTGCGGTGCTGCTGGGCATGCGCCCATGCGCCTTGTGGAAAGCGGCAATGTCTTCGGCCCACTCGCGATGGGTGCGGGTCCGGCGGGTTTCGAGTGCTCCATGGATCTCCTGAAGCTGGTCGATGTAATCCTGGTGGAGTTTGCCTGCACGGTGGTTGGTGCGCTGGACGTTCAGCCAGTTGGCCAGACGGTACTCCTCCGGGTCCGCTGTCCGCCGCCGGGGCACGGTGCCGCGGTCCTTGACCCAGAGGTCCAGGTCGCTGAACACGCCGCTCCAGATGCGCCGGTGGCGCGCGGTGGGTGCTGCCGGGGCAGTGGTTCCTGCCGGTGTCTCTGTCGGTGTAGTCATGCGCTGCGTTGTCCTTGAGGGTGTTGGTCAGATTCCGGCCAGCTCGGCCCGGCGTTCGGTGGCTGCTATATCGGCGCCCGAAGGCAGCCAGAGCAAGATAATTTTTCCCCAGTCGGAGACGAGCTGTTCGGAGTTTTCGCCCCAGTCGGAATCCGTGGTGCAGAACCACTGGTGCCTGCGTGCTCCGCCTTCGGTGAAGACGAGGCGCTTCTGCCAGGCATGGGGGTTCAGCTCTGTGTTCAGCACGACAGAGAGGACCGGCAGCGCGTCGAGCTGCCGGACGTCCAGGGGCTGGGCAGCAAGGGCGGCGCCGCCATGATCTTCCTGTGGGGTCATATCCGACATGTGTGCGGCGGAGGTACGGTCTCTCACCGGTTATCCGGGGAAGGTGCGCAGGTCGTGCATGAAGCTCGTGATCGCCCAGTCCCCGGGGCCGGTTTCGCGTACCGAGTAGGTCATGTATCCATGGGTGACCTGGCGCCCGTCCCCGGCCTCGCCGATGCCGGGCACGACAGCCATGGTGTAGTTCACGCTCATGCGGAAGGCAATGCCTCCGTCTCCGGTCAGCCACACTGCATCCGGGGTGATCGTCCGCTCAAGGACCCGCGGGGAGCCGTCGTAGATGTAGGAGTACCCTTCGTAGTCCTTCTCCTGCCAGGGCTCGCGCTGCACGACTGCCTTGCCCTGTTCAAGGGAGGTAAGCATCTCGGGGCGGTTGTCGGGGTGGAAGAACTTCGAGTGTCCCTTCCACCAGTCGGCGACGCTGACACCCTCTCCGTTCAGGGCGGAGTCGATGCCTTCCTGTGCCGTGAAGGTCAGGGCGAACCGGTACGCGTCATGGACTTCGTCCCGGGTGTACTGTGCCAGGACCTCAGTGGCGACGGCCGCGTCGGGAAGGTCCCAGGCGGGGTCGTCGCTGCCGATGCTGCTCTGCAGATAGGAACCGTGGGAGGTCTTCACCTTTTCCCCCGACGCTGCAGGACTGTCGGAGTTATTCCGCTCGGCCGTGTTGGGACCGGTGCAGAAGCCAATGAGCAGGACCACGGCAAGGACCACCGCGGCGAGGGCACCGAAGCGCACGATCAGGGCGTTGCGGGTGGACTTCTTCTTTTCCTGTGGGTTGGTCACTTCTGTTTCTATGCGTGCCGGCCCGCGACGGGAATCAGCCGCCCTACCCGGCAGGCAGTGCCCAGGCGCGGGAGAGGAAGAGATGGTCCGGGCTCCAGAGCCATTCGTCATGTCCCGGTTCCTGGGATGCGAGGACGGATTCGATGACTCCGCTGCGCGGTGCATGGTAGATCCCGGAGCTCCAGGCGGCGTTGGCTTCAATGACGCTCCAGCGGCCCTCAGCATCGCATCCGACGTCCAGGGTGTAGCCGGGCGGCTGGTCTGATTCCATGGCATTGGCAACCTCCTGGGCGAAGGCTGAGGCCTCGGACGGATCCGGGCAGCGGTCCTCCTGGTACGCATCCCAGGTGACCGTAACGTCCCCGCCGTGGATTCCGGGAAGCCGGCTCAGGTACTGCGATGCGGCCGTGACCGCGCCGTGGGCGATGAAGCAGCGGTATTCATGCCGGTAGTCCATCAGGCCCGAGACGGTGCAGTTCAGGTCCAGGACATCACTCCCGGCCCCGGGCCAGGCGTCGAAGGCTGCGTGGACGTGTTCGGTGAAGTCATGGCTGCTGGCGTGCACTTCTGCGGGCACGAGGGAGTGCTTGTGCTCGCTGAGCTTGTAGAAGCCCGGACCGAAGTCCTCCCGCCGCTCAAGTTCACCGAGTGTGCCGCACCAGACCTTCCGGCGGAGATAACGGCCGGGGACGCGGGCCAGCCAGTCCGGTCCGGCCGAGGTGAAGGACCGGGACGCACCGGTTTTCATGAGCCTGGTCGCCCACGGACCCGGACACCAAAGGGCGCTGCCGGTCAGATTGGGTACGTCGAACCCCAGCACTGCGCGGACAGGGATGGTGCCGGCAGCTGCGAGATCCCGGGCGATCCAGGCTGCCGTGGATACGACGGTGAGGTGGGTGAACGGCATCGGGCCGGTGTCCTGTCCTGCGGGAAGGGGAAAGCCCCGGCACAGGTTCGTGCCGGGGCGGTTCAGAAGGTGGCTTGGGCTAACGGACGAGGACCTCGTTGGAGTCTCCCCAGTCTTCGTCATCTTCGGTTTCGGGGGAGAAGCTGATGGCTGCGTTGGTGAGCAGCCGCGGGGAGGTCAGGTAGTCGAAGGCAGACAGGCCGCTGGCAACTGAGGGAGCCGTGATGTCGATGTGCGCCTCCTGGGTGACCTCCTTGCCGGTGGCGTCAGCGAAAATGGCCGTGGCGGTGAGCCCGATGGTCAGGAAGTCATCGTGGACCGCGTTGACGGCGTCCTTGATGGCCTGCGGGGCGCCTTCGCCTTCAGGGGTGTTCTCGAGCTGTTCAAGCTGCTCCGGAGACAGGACGCTGGTGATCCAGTTGGCGTACAGCTCGGAGGGGTCATCGTGCATCTGCGTCAGGATGAGCAGGGCAGCCATGTAGGTTTCCGAGCTGACCTTGACGGAGATGGAGGGACGGGTTCCGTCCGGGTTCGGCTTCACATCCACACTGCCGGGGACTTCGGCACTGAGCGTGAACTCCGCCTTGGTATCGCCCTCGGGGTGGGTGGAAAGGTAAGCCGCATCAAGTGTTCTCATGCCTCCCATGTGTGCGGAGGGCTCAGGGTCTCTCACCGCCCGTCCTGCCGGCTGTGGCTAGGCGTTCCGGACGAGGACTTCACTGCTGCCGGCGGGTTCGCCTGTCTCCGGGCACAGTCCGATGGCGAGGTTCGTCAGGGCCCTGGGAGTTGTCGCCTCCGTGAAGGCCATGAGCCCGGTGGTCAGCGAAGGGGCCTTGATGGCGATGAGGACCTCTTCCTTCTCCTCCGTGCCGGGGCGGGTGATCTCGGCGGTGGTTGCAAAGGTCAGGTACTCATGGTGGATCCGGTTTGATGCCTCTTCGACGTACGGGACGTCCTCGGCGTCGTCCGGAAGCTGGTTCACGGCTTCGATCTGTTCCGGTGTCAGCAGCTCACAGAGCCAGACCAGGATCAGTTCGTCGACGCGCTCATGGTGGTGGGCCAGGGCTGCCAGAGCGCTCAGGTAGTTCTCGGCAGTCACCCCGATGCTGATTGTCGCGGGTGTGCCGTCCGGGTTCGCCGGAATTCCGAATTCAGGGCCGACGGGCACGGACATGGTGATCCTGGCCTTCTCGTCGCCTTCGGGATGGCTGGCCAGGTAATTACGGTCGAGTGTCTGCATGGGTTCCATGTGTGCGGCGGCTCCGGGAGCTGTTCCCGTATCCGGGCATGGCAAGGCCCCGGATGCAGGGGTGCTGCAGCCGGGGCCGTGTCGGAGAGTGGCCTAGCTTGCCGGTGTGAGGCCGACGCTGCGGTAGTAGCGCAGTTCGTCAATGCCGGCGCGGATGTCCGTCATGGCCGTGTGGTCGCTGGCCTTGGGCGGCATGGCGGCCCAGGCCTTGTGGTTCCAGCGGCGCACGAGCTCACCCACGGAGGAAATGTCGATGACACGGTAATCCATGTTCGCCTTGGTGGCCGGGAAGAACTTTTCGATGACAGCGAAGTCGAACTTGACGCTGTTCCCGCCGATCACCATGCCGCGGTACTTGGTGCCGTCGACCAGTTCTCCCTTGGAGGGGAAGAAGGGGGCAGCGAAGGCAGCCAGGGCGGCGTCGACCTGCTCGATGGTGACGGCCGAGGTCCGGACCCGGTCAATGAGGCCGGTGACAGTGTGCATGTTGGTCACGAAGTCGTTCATGACGGCCAGCTCGTCGTCGGTGGCGTGAATGGCGAACGGGCCGAAGGACGCGAGTTCATTCAGGTTCGCGTCGGTGATGACGGCTGCAATTTCCAGCGGGACGACATCGGGGTTGTCCATGAGTCCGGTGGCTTCGAAGTCGAGCCACGCGATGTTGTCGGCGTGCTTGGTCATGAATCTGCTTTCAGGGTTGGTTGGCGCCGTGGAAGTCACCACAGCATGTCAGGGGAACAATCGTCGTTGGAGCACTTGTACGTGATGCTGATGTACCCGGGATCGAAACTAACGACACCGCCGAAAAGCATCGGACCGT
This sequence comes from Arthrobacter sp. IK3, assembly GCF_051337705.1. NCBI lineage: Bacteria > Bacillati > Actinomycetota > Actinomycetes > Micrococcales > Micrococcaceae > Arthrobacter > Arthrobacter sp. IK3. The sequence goes on from NZ_JBPPSW010000003.1 coordinate 145,677, forward strand.
AGCCGGTGTTGTCCCAGATGTCCTTGCTCAGAAAGCGGCCGCATGCATCGCAGCTTCCGGCGCTGCCGGTTTGCTGGGGAACGCGTGAGTCGAGCTGCTTCCGGTACTCCGCCCATTCGTCCGGGTAGTCCTGCTCAGGTGCCGGGGCTACATCGTGCGGCAAAGTAGTCATTGCGGTGCTCCTTCATCGTCCCGGGGCCGGCATCTGCTCCGCCCTCAACCCCTATGTGTGCGGAGGCGGGCCGAAACCTTCCCGGGGACGGGAACAGCCCCGGCCCGTCCACACTGGGTGGAGGACCGGGGCTGTCAGCAGCCGGTTTTAGCGGGTGCCGGGGATAACGACGCTGCCGCCGGTGCCGGGCCAGCAGCTGAAGCCTGCCGGGAGCTGGTAGCCGCTCTCGGCGGACTCGGCCAGCGTGTCCATGCACTTGGAAACCAGAACGTTCGGGTCGTTGCTCACCGAGGAGGAGAGCTGGCGGTTGGCTTCGGCCTGTGCTGCGGCGGTCTGCTGCTTCTGCTCGGCGATGCGGGTCTCGCCAATGGCGGCCACGTAGTCGTCAAGCTTCTTCTGCGTGTTGTCAGAGAGCTGCATGTAGGAGATCGTGATGCTCTCGATCTGCGCCATGGCTTCGGAGCCCAGCCGGGCCTTCATGTCATCTTCCACGAGATTGGAAATGGTGTCGTAGTCGGGGGAGAAGGACATATCAGCCGAGGAGGCGTCCTTGTCTGCGCCGTTGAACTCGGCGACCGGGTTGTAGTCGCTCAGGGCCTTCTGCAGGGAAGCCTTCAGCTGTGTGCTGATGACAGCGTCACGGAAGGACAGGGTCGGGTCGTCGGACTTGAAGTCCTGGAATACCCGGTTGGCTTCTGCCTCTACGACGCTCCAGCGGTTGGTGATGGAAACGCAGGCCTGGGAGCCGTCGCCGATACGGACCTGGATACAGGAATCGCCGCGGTACTCGTCGGTCTGGATGGTGCCGTCGATCTCGACGACCTTCTGCCACGGGAGCTTAGCGTGCAGGCCGGGGGAGAGGGTCTTCTCGGAGACCTTGCCGAAGGATACAAGGACGCCGGCGTTCTTGGCGGAGACCTGTACGAAAATGCTGGAGGCCAGGATGGCTGCGGAGATCACGAGGGCGATGACGCCGACACCGATGGGGGCGATGGAGGGGACGTCCAGCCCGCCGGGGCCCAGGGCACCGGTGCGGGACTTCTTGAGTTTCAAGCCCAGGGAGAGGACGGCCAGTCCGCCAATCAGGAAGACGGCGGAGGCGATAACGCTGAACAAGTGGTGCCTGCTTTCGGTGGAGTGAAGTGCAGGTCCTTCAGTGGTCCTGCATCCCCCATGTGTGCGGACAGGCCCGTCTCTCTCACCGCTGCCTCCTGCTGGAGGTTATGACCGCGGTTCAGGCTGGATCCGGTAGCGGGCGGTGCCGGTGATCATGCCCGCCATATTGAATTCCGCCCTCATACGGATCCCGTCCTCGAGCCAGAAGACTGAACCCAGCGGGGAAGCCGGGTAGGTATCCGGGAGAGGTTCGTCCGGCACGTCCGTGCTGGCCGGGGTCAGCGGGCCGGCCCAGTACGGTGCCCGATGGTCTCCGGTGACTGTGTTCGAGGCAACTGCTTCGGGGTGGCGGGCGAGTATGCCGTTCAGGGTTCCGCGAAGGCGGTGAACTGCCGCTGCGCCGCGCGGTGCTGCGCGCATGATCATGGCCTCAAGGACGGAGTCCAGACGGGGAAGCAGGAGGACGTCGTCGCGGATGAAGACGACCCGGCCGCCTTCCAGGACGCGGACACTGACAGCCGCTCCGAGATCCGCGGTGACAGTCGAGGAGTCCTCGACGGTCAGCTGCACGAGCTTATTGATGGTGACCTGGCTTCCGGTGGCGTTATCAACGGAAATGCTGGCGGGCATGTGCCCTCTCTTCCTGTCTGCTGGCGGGGTTTTCAGTCAACGGAGACGGAGCCTGAGTCAGACCAGCTGGAACCTGAGTCGTAGCTGCTGTGCCCGCTGGAGTGATGGTCTGAGGAGCGGGTGCCGCTGTCCTGGTTATAGGACGCTGCCGAGGTGCCGAAGCCTGCGATCATCGCCGCAAACCAGGCATCGTTGTCGGCCCCGGAGGAGGACGGTGAGTTCCGTGCTGTGCCGGCAGACGGACCCGGGGCGTAGGCGCCGCGCTGCCTCGACTTGTCCGAGTTCCGCTTGACGATCCGGTACACGGGAACGGTTACGGCAATGACCGCGACAAGAATGCCGGCGGTGATCAGGGCTGATTCCAAGGTTTCTCCTATAGGTAAGGGGTCGGTTCGGGGAGGCGTCAGGAGTTCTTCAGCAGCCACTTGTTGTTGATGACCTTCATGCCGGTGCGGCCGCCGAGTTCCTGCAGGCCGGTGCCGGTGGCTGAGTGCCAGACGATGCCTTCGGCCGATGCGCCGGGGGTGATGGAGGACTTCAAACCTTCGGCCTGCGCTACGGCAGCTTCGACGGTGTCCGGCAGTTCCAGATCCAGTAACGGTGCTCCGATCTCGGCCAGCGCCGCAGGCCATTCCGCGCGGGGCACGACCTTGCCGTTGTCCGTGACGTTGAACGCCGCGAAGCGCTTGCCGTCGATTTTCAGCCGGTTCTTGGCGGTGACTCCGGCGCCGTAGATTTCACCCTGGACAGCCCAGCCCTCGGGCAGCCGTTCCAGGATCCTGTAGGTCTCAGCCATCAGCCACGGGACACTGCCGTCGTCGGTGTATTCCCAGTTGCGCCCGGCTGCGCGCAGTGTGCCGCCGTCGTTGACGTAGGTGGTGGAGGTGCCGTCGATCTTCTCGGTGGCGTAGAACGGGTGCCGGTGCACCGCGTCCCAGACGGGGGTAAGGTTCTGGACCCGTTCGAGGGTGGTCTTCGGAGCGAATGCGCGCGGGAACGGACCGGCTGCCTTGCCTTCCATTTCGGCCGGGACCGGTTCCTCATATTTGCTGATTCCCAGGCGCTCGGCGAAGGTGATCCCGTCCAGGCACTCGTCCACTTCGGGGAACAGGGCGGCAGGCAGCACCAGGCCCTGTGAGTAGGTGCCGCGCAGCCGCACCGTCTTCAGAACGTGGCCGCGGACACCGTCGACGGTCTTGTCACCGCGCGGGGCCAGGAACGCGAAGCGCTCATCGTCCAGCGGCAGCAGGGAGTCGATCTCGAAGTAGATGACCAGGTCACCGAGAGCGAACTCGCCCTTCTTCACGACGACGTTCCAGCCGCGCACAGTGGCGGATTCAATGGCGTCGGCGTTCTCTATCGGTGTCAGGGCAGTGACGCGCTCCAATGTGGCGAGCGTGCGGTCAGTAGCTTCGGCGGTGATGGTCATGTCACCTATGTGTGCGGACGAAGCCACTTCCCTCGACGGAGGTGTCCGGCCGGGCTGCTATCCCAGGGTCCGGGCCTCGATCAGTTCCCGGAGGCGGTCCGGTGCTATCTGCTGCCTGCCCTTGAGGACGTCATTGAAGCTGACACCGTCTACGACGTCGTAGATGGACAGCCGCGCGAGACTCCAGCCCGGGTTGCCCTGGGCCCAGACGTCGCGGACGGCGTCGTAGAGCGCCCGCTGCCGCCACCGCGGTGCACCGACACCGGTGTGGTCTCCCCGTGGGCTGGCCGGGCCGAACATGCACTCGGAAGATGTGGACGTCCAGAACCCGCCGTTGGTCCGGCAGCGGGACTCGTACTCTGCGCAGTAGCGAAGATAGTCGGCCGTCCACGGGTAGTCGGTTCCGTCCAGTGTGGCGGCCCGGTGCCGGTTGAAATGGTTCTCCTCGTCCACTTCGATGAGCAGGTTGCCCTGCACGGCGACGTCCCAGGTACCGGAAGAGATCCGTTCGAGCTCCCGGATGCCCTGCAGGCGCTGGTAGAGCCCCAGTGCCTCTGCCCGGGCGTGGCCTCCCATATTGGCGGTGCTGGCGTTCGGCGGCTTGTCCGTGATCCGGTATCCGGCATTGGTCAGCAGTCCGCCCATGGCGGTTTCTCGTTTCCCCATGCCGACACGCTACCCGTCAGGATGACGACTGGAGTGCAGGCCTAGGCGGCGTCTCCTTCAACGAGCGCTACGCGCAGCTGGGCGACCACCGCTGCGGACAGTGCCTCCGTGCGGTTCACCCGGCCGCCGCGGTTTCAGGGTTGGCGGGTTCCATCCGATCCTCGGCCGCGCCGAGCAGTTCTGCCGCCTTCATACCGAAGACCCGTGCCATCTGGATGAACGTCACCATGGGGACCTGCCTGTGGCCTTTCAGGTACCGGTTCAGGGTGGCCGGGAAGATGTTCAGCCGTTCGCTGAGCACCTGCTGGTTCCAGTCGCGTGCAGCCATCTCCACCCGCAGCTGGACGATGATGGCTGCTGCCAGGCGCTCCTCGTATGTCATCGGGATAGCCTAACCGGCCAGCCGGCGGCGCTCAGGGCGGATCAGCGGCACGTGGGTCTCCCATCCCGGAGGCAGGTCTGCGCTCTCCAGCGCTTCCCGGACGGCAGCGACCTCGTCCATGATCCAGGCAGGCATAGTGTCGGTGTTGCCGTGCTGGGCAGAGTCGTGTCCCGCACCCCAGAGCCACAAGGAAGCAGTGCCGTGCTCCCCGCTGCCGGACGAGCAGGTGATCATGCCGCTCATCGGCACGAACGTCCGTCCGGGCACGAGGTAGGTCGGCGTGGCAGGGGCGTCTGCGAGGGTGAAGCGGCGCTCCAGCCAGCGCGACCTGGACGAGGCGGTCAGGACGAATCCATCGCTCTCCGCGGCGCCCTGCCCGGATGCTTCGCTGTAGACGGCGCTACCGAGATCACCGGCCCAGCCGGGCGAGGCTGCCATGACGCCGCCGTACCCCCAAAACGTGTGGGAGACCGGACCCTGCTTGGGTGAACCCCAGCACATGACCTTACCCCGGTCCGGGCCGCGGCCGGACGGGCCGAGAATCCAGGAGACATCAACCCGGTCAGGGGTCATGAGTCCAGCGGCGGTATCTACTGAGAGGCCGGACGGCGGCTGCCACGACGTCGAGATGGCATGGCCTGTGGAATCCTCGGTCACCTTCAGCGACACGGTCACAGCTTCGCTCCGACCTCGGCGTAGCGGTCCATAAACCGGGCTGCGTATTCCTTGTGCGTGGACGGCGCATCCATCAGAGCCCGGTAGTAGGCGCCCATGTCAGCATGGGTGATAACCGGGCGTTCATCGTGTGCAGTCATCTTTTCCCGGGCACGGAGCCACGGGACGTGGGTGCTCGTCCACCGGCCAAGCATCAGGCCGGTGTCGTGGTCATGGAACTCGAACAGGGAGCGGATGGTTGCGGCCTGCGCCTCGTCGAGCTTCCCGGGATCTCCGAGCGGCCAGAATTCGATCGTGTGGATGTCGCGGTGGTGCGGAAAAAGCTCAAGGACCACGGGCCCGGAATTGGCGGCGCGGACTTCCTCGGAGAACAGGGGCTCGCCGTGCCAGGCCAGGTGATAGGCCTGGCAGAGGTAGGCGAGCTTGTGCAGTTTGCTCGAAGCCAGGCCGGCCAGACCGCGGCGGGTCTTGTTCTGCGCCAGCTGAAGACTCACGATCCGGGTGGCGACGTCGTGGACTGAAATGCTCACCGGCTCTCCTCCTCTACGCAGGCCCCGTCTTCGGCGCAGATGTCGCACTCCTGGACAGTGCACGGTTCGGTGCCGAGGCGCACACCTTCCAGCAGGGACTTCCATCCGGCAGGGCGGTCCGAATAATAGTTGACGGCAATGCTGTGGCAGCCGGTGGATACCCAGGCCTTCCCCGGCGGCAGGGCAGCGTAGCCGCGCAGCTCCCGCCGGGCACCGTACTCCTCGAAGGTGCCGCCGGCGGCTTCGATCTCAGCGATAGCTTTGCGGCTCATGCGCGGTTCACCTGTTGTCTCCGCTGCCCTGAAGGACACCGCGCTGCTTGCGGTCCGCCAGCTTGTTCAGGTTCGCCTGGGTGACTGCATGGACAGTGGTGTCGAGCGAGCTGCAGAGCGCTGTCAGCTCCGTGACGACCTTTCCGAGTGTCTGGATCATCGCGGCCCTGCGCGCAGGAAGGAGGACGCCGCCATCGTCGCGGATTGCCTTCTTGAGGTGGCCGGCCATCAGCCCTGCCTGGATAACGGCGGCAGCTGCTGTAAACGTGTAGGAGGCGTACTCCTCTTCCGCTGCGCGGGCATCCCATACTGCCTGCAGGGTCGTGCCCAGCGCGTCGGCGACAGCGGCCGCGTACCAGAAGCAGTCACCGATCTCCGCCTTGATCCACTTCTCCCACAGCCTGCGGCTGGGAATCTCTTCACGGGCGGCAAGATCAACGACTTCGCCGACCTCGGAGACCAGACCCAGCACGGTGTAGTCCAATCCCCGGTCAAGGGGGAAGACAGCGGTCGTGAGGGCTTCAGCCTGGTACTTGTTCCAGTCAATCATTCGGGTTTCCGTAATCTCGTGCGGGTTAGCGGTCTGCTGCGATGACAGCTTCGGCAATCTTCTCTGCCGTTGCGCCCGGTGTAACAGCGATGCCCGGGTCTTCTTCTGCGAGGGTGCCGACGTAGAGGTCCTGCGAGGTGAACACCGAGGCGCCGGGGTTCTCGTAGTTGAAGACGCCGGGGCCGACGATGATGATGTTCCGGGGCAGGGTGGCGTAGATGGTGGCAGTGTTGCCGCCGGTCTGGTGGACGAAGGCGTCGATGCCTTTCGCTGCAAGGGCTCCGGTCAGCTCATCGGCGGTGACTTCGAGATCCTGGTCTGTTTCACTCAAGGGTTGCTCCTGTCGTTGGTAGCCCCGGTCAGGGCTGTTCACGTTAAATGTGTGCGGAGGGTGGACGAACGCTCACCGCAGGATGCTCTCCGGCTCGACGGCTGAGCGGGTGGCGTGACGGCAAAGCCGCCCCGGCCCATGATTGCGGGCCGGAACTTCCCGGCGCAGGGCGGCCATGCTGCCCATGTGTGCGGAGGCCGGCCTGCATCTCACCGCGGGCGGAGGAAGAGAACCCGGATGCCGCACACATGGTGGCCATGACAACCAAGACAGAGCTGGAACAGCTCGACGACATCCATGAAGGCCTCACCATCCTCGAAGGGAACCTGCGCTGCACCATTACGGACATCAAGGAAAAGCAGCGCACCCTGGAGCTGATCATCCTGGCCAAGGGCGTGCTGCAGGCCTTCCCTGACGCTGTCTCGCTGAAGGTCGAGATCCGGGACGGCATCGCAGTTCCCCTTCAGCTCCTGGGCAAGAACATGCCGGCGGACGGACAGACGGACCTGGCGCTTCCTGAACGGGAACTGATCTCCTCGGGGAGGGTCCTGGACCAGCTCCATATTCAGGGATGGCTCCTGGGCGAGCTGCTTGGCGAAATCTCCCGGGGCAGCGACGTTTCGTGGATCAACCAGGTCGACGAACTTCCCGACGTCGACACGGACTTCGAGGACCCGTACCGGTCCCACAAAACTGAGTTCAGCATCCTTCTCGCCAAAACAGCCAACCTGCCCGTACCCTCGGCCAACCCCGCCACGGCTGCGGTTGCCGCCCTTGAAAACCTGGTCTCTGAAGACTCCCGGAACCTCGAAACGCTCAGGGCAGGCCTGCTGACGGTCGACCCGGGTGCCTACATGCTCTACGTCCGTCACCGGGAGGGGGAGTGGGAGGTCGAGGAACTCGTGGATGAAACAGGGCTTGTCCTGCGCGCGGGGGGCCCGCTTGCAGCTGAAGCCATCCGCGGCGGAACGGTGGGAGGGGTGCTGTCCCGGATTCCCCACACGGAACTTGCCTCCCTGGTCACCGGAGCCAGGGGAACTGCCTTCGAGGAAACAGGCGCTGTGCTGGGCATCCACGTGGATCCTGGCCTCAGCTAGAGAAAAGAAAACACCGCCGGATGATCCGGCGGTGTTTTCTTTTAGTCCTGCGGGAGGTCGTCCCCCGGCGGCGGCTGCTTCATCTCCAGATGGCGGTAAGCCCAGGCCAGAGCCTCGGGGTCTTCGGTCATGACGCCTTCGCAGACGTCATCCAGGCGCTTCATGTAGACCTGTGACTCCGGCTCGAAGCTGAACATGGCCAGGACGGCCGCTTCCGAGTAGGCCCTCTTGGGATCGCAGGGGGTGCACAGCAGCGCGTGGCCCGGATCGCCGATGGCACGCTCGAACGTGGGTTCCTGGCATCCGGTACAAAAGAGCCCGAGTTCCCCCGCGGTGAAAGCGTCGCCGCGACGGGTCAGGCAGTTGCTGCAGGTGCCTGCGGGGCCGTCCGGCCGCACCGGGGTCCACTGATGCCCGGGGCAGTCAAGGTAGGCGCGCAGCTTCGCCCAGCACTGCTCATCGGCTTCGGCGACGCTCGAGCCTTCTCCGCGGATGAAGGCACCCTCGGGAAAGCACTCTACGAACGATGTCCGGCGCGCCGGTACCGGGTCCTTGAACCCGATGACGATCCCGTTGCCGCCCTGGGTATAGATACCCCCGTAGTCGTGCGGTGATTCAAAGGTCTCGTCCGGGTGGCAAGCCAGCGGGATGACGGTCATCAGTCGTCCTCGCCAGGCTCCGGCGCGCATTCCCCGAACACCTCGATGATGGTTCCTGCAGGCGCTGCAATCCGGATGGCAGGATCTTCGGGCCGGTCCGGGCGCGGGCAGAACGTCACGGCCCAGGAAGGGAATCCGGATCCTTCGGGCGCTGAGACGTTCAGGTCCCAGCCGTCGTGTCCGAAGCGGGCGGTGACAACGAGGAACGTGCCGTCGGGAGCCTTCAGCCGCCCCTGCCAAGTCTTGTCCCAGCAGTCGTATTCGTCGCTGATGGCACCTTCAACCTCCACGAGGTCATCCGATGCGCCGTAAATGAGAATGCTGTGATCTGTGCTCATGGCATCCATGTGTGCGGCAGGGCACCGGCTTGTCCCCGCTCGTGCCGGCTGCGCATGGGTGCTACCGGATGGCAGTGATGACCTTCAGGGCCGCGCCCTCAGCGTCCGCGGCCGCCCCCAGAATCAGGGCGGTGTTGCGGCGCCGGACCGGACCGTGGTTGATCCTGGAACGAAGCTCCGATGCCATGGCGGCCCCGGGACCTGTTGCGAGCAGGGGCGTGTACGCACTGGCCCGCCCGGAGGGGTTCTCCGGGCTGATGGAGGTCCGGAAGGTGACCAGCGCACGACCGTTCTTCTCCGGTTCAACACTCAGGATGACAGCGAGCAGCGGTGTGTTCATGGCTCCTATGTGTGCGGCACCATGGCAGCACCTCGACGGTGCCGAGGCACTCGCGCTTCCGTTCAGGGGACCTGAAGGTAGGGCAGCTTCTCGTTCAGCAGCGCTTCGACGTCGCATTCGGCGCTGCCGGCCTGGGCGCAGAGGGCGTTGGCCGCGTCCAGCAGCTTCTGAGCAGCCTCGGCGTCTTCGAGGGTGGCTTCCACGCTCTCACCGAGGTGCCGGATCGGGTTCTCGTCAGCTGAGGCCGGCGGACAGGGGACTTCCACGACGTACCCGTCGTCGGCAGTGACGGCACATGCAGGATTAGGGCCCCATCCCGGACCGGGTTTCGGTTCTTCAGCCGCGCACCCGGTACAGAGCAGAGCACCGGCGGCAAGGAGGGGGAGCAGTCGCATCTTGTTCATATTCCCTATGTGTGCGGCATGCTCGGTGTCTCTTGCCCCCCCCCAGGCGGGAAGGCCCCAGCACCCCTCTGCGCATGTCCCCGAGCGTAAGCAACCGACAAACCCGGGAGAACCATGTCCCAGCAGGACACCGCCGCCACCTTCAACGTAGACAAACCACCGAAGGGCGCCGGCCCGCCGGATGACGATACGATCCGGCTGATCGAAGAGCGCATCGCCTACTCCAACCCTTTCGTGACCGTGAACTTCGACGACGTCGTCTTTCCCAACGGGGCGACGGGGCGCTACACACGCATCACCAGCGGCACAGGCCTGGGGGTCGTCGCGGTGCCCTACACGAACTTCCGCGGGCTGCCCTACCTGGGACTGGTCCGCCAGTTCCGGTACCCGACCGGTGAGTTCACCCTGGAGTTCCCGCGCGGCGGATCCGATGACCTGAGCCTGGCCGAAACGGCACGGGAGCTGGTGGAAGAGACCGGACTGGACTGCGGGCGGGGACGGCAGCTCGGTGTCATTCGCCCGGACACCGGGCTGATGGACACACAGATCGCCGTCTGGTGCACCTTCCATACCCTCGAGTCACTGGAGAGCCTCCACCGGGAGGGCGACACCGGGGCTACCGTCCGCTGGTACGGCGTCGGTGAGGTCATGGGACTGGTCAGCAATGGCAAAATCACCTGCGGGATCACCCTCGCGGCTCTGGCACTGATCCAGAACTCGGGCATCATCCGCGAGGTATAAGCAAGAGACCGGGCCCCTTCGTGGGGCCCGGCACTCTGTCTACTGGTCGGGCGCGTCCAGAACACCGTTCACGACGGCGGCCTCCTGCACGGTCAGAGCGTAGTTCTTTACTGCCTTCAGGGTGTCCTCCTCTTCGGCAGCGCCTGACATCCTTCCGCCATAGATCATGGCATCCATGTCGTCGAGCCGTGTGCGGCACTCCGGGAGAGTCTCAACGCCGGCGGCCTGGATTCAGGGCCAAGCAGTTGTTCGGCAGGGCCCCATCAATGATGGCCTACTGAACGTGAATCCTGCTGCAGGGCGGCTTGCTCCGTAACCCGGGCATCATCCATTTAGCCTGGGTTAGAGGTAATCCAGTACTCCGTGGATGACCGCTGATTTGTGGACCGCCATTGCGTACATCTTGACCGCGAGCTCAGTCTCGCGGTCCGTGGCCGTGCCGTCCACGAAGCCTTCGACGATGTCGATCTCCATGCCGCGGAGTTCTGACCAGTTAGCTGACATCTGGTCCTCAACGGGACCCGTGTGCCAGGCGTTGCCCAGCCCGAGCATCGCTTCGATCGCTGCTTCAGCGTCAGCGTGATCGGCCAAGGCCGCTTCGATGGCTTCTTCAAGAGAGGTCGTCGAAGCAGCCTGGGTCACGGCTGGTGCAGAGGGGGCATTGGTGGCCTGGGAGGAGCCCTCCGCGGAGCAGCCGGAAAGGGCGGCGACCAGCAGCACTGCTGCCGCCAGGGTGCGGTGCAGGCGGAACGGGCGGCGGCTGGATGCGCTGGTCACTGTGCTCATGTTCCTCATGTGCGCGGCAGAGATCCAGACTCTCTCCGGCCGGGTCAGCGGATCAGGTCTGCTTCGAGCGCAGCATCCTCAACCATCAGGGCGTACTTCTGAACGCCGACGAAGAATTCACGGTCAGTGCTGCGGTCCGAGAGCATGTCCAGTTCGACGCCCATCTCGAAAACCATGATTTCGCTCCAGGCTTCGCTGGGCATCACCGGTTTCAATTCCGCCTCGGCAAACCGCCGCAAGTCAGCCAGTGCCGACATTGCTTTCGACTCCTCGGTGTGGTCTGCCTTGGCAGCCAGGATGGCTTCCTCCAGAGTCTCCGGCTCCGGTGCTGCCGCTGAGACTGGAGTTGGTGATGCTGAGGCAGATGGCTTGGCCGCTGAGGACAGCCCGGGTGCTCCTGGATCCGCAGAGCCCGAGCAGCCTGTGAGCAGGAGGGAGAGCAGCGCTGCGGCTGCCAGGTGCTTCTTCATGATGTCCTTCGCCGGCTCATGCCGGATAGTGCTGTGAAATGGTGCGGGAATCAGCATACCGGCAGGTCAGAAGTGGAATTCCTTTCCCGCTGTGGAGGCAGCAGCGCAGGCCTGGAACAGGTCGTGGTACTTCTCGGCCGTCATCCCGGGTATCTCCTCGGCAGCTTCAAGGCGGTACATGTTGGCCAGGCGGAGGGCATTCATCGGGGTGTCGCTGACCGCCTGTTCCTCCTCGCTGCCCCAGATGAGTGTCTGCTCGGGGATCTGCTCCGTGGGGTCCAGGATCCGGTGGATGGCCTGACGCTCAGCCATTGCCTTCATGCAGGGGGTGCAGATGAGCAGCTCAAGCCGGTCCCCGCCGGGGGAGTCGAAGGCTGTTGCGCCGTAGTGGCCGGTGCTGATGAAGATGTTGGCGCCGTACGGCTGGTCGGGCAGGTCTGATTCGACCGGCCCAAGGGCGGTTCCGCAGACGGCGCAGGGAAGGTCTTTCCGGGAAGGCATAGGTCTCCTGGCTGGCCGGCTGCGCCGGCCGTGGGCGTGATAGGTGTGCTGCCTTCCATGTGTGCGGGAGGGCACCGGAATCTCCCCGCAGACGAAGGAAGGGCCTCCCAGCCGGGAGACCCTTCCTTGATGCCTTGCGGGGTGGTTACGCCTCGCCGTCTTCGAGCATCCTGGCGAACTCGTCGGGGGTTACGATCCGGATGCCCAGCTCCTGCGCCTTGAGGAACTTCGATGAGCCGGGCTCGCCGCACACCAGCAGGGACGTGGACTTGGAGACAGAGCCGGCTGCGCGGCCGCCGTTGGCTTCGATCAGTTCCTGGGCGCCGGTGCGGGTCAGGGATCCCAGTGCGCTGCCCTTCAGGGAACCGGTGATGACCACGTTCATGGCCCCGCCGTCCGCGGTGACGAGCTTGGGAGCCTTCGCGCCCTTCTCCGGCTTGGGCTTCGGGGCACCCATGTTCACGCCGGCGGAGCGGAGGCGTTCAATGACCGGGGCGTTCTTGGCCAGCTCGGCGTGGATGACCTGGGCCTTCTTCTCGCCGATGCCTTCTACGTTGGCCAGCTGGGTGACCGTGGCGGACTGCAGGGCTTCCATGGTCTCGAACTGGGCGGCGAGGCGGCGGCCAAAGGTGCGTCCGGTGAAGCGCATGGACAGGGCGGTGATGACCCGGTTCAGCGGCTGGGCCTTCGCCTTCTCGATCTCCGCCATGATCTTCCTGGCGTTCTTCTCGCCCAGGACGCGGTCGGCGCCGGAATCGGTGGTGCCCAGCTTCAGGTTGGCCAGCTGGTCCTCGGTCAGGTGGAAGATGTCCGAGACGTCCTGGACCAGGTCCGCTTCGATGAGGGCGTCACCGGTGGAGCCGCCGAAACCTTCAATGTCCAGGCCGGCGTCGCGGGAGACGGCGTAGGAGATGCGACCCGAGACGGAGCATTCGGGGTTCGTGCAGCGCCACAGCTCCGTGGACTTATCGAACTCGCCGCCGCACTTGGGGCAGGCCGCGGGCGGCTGCCACGGCTGGGAGGAGGCATCACGCAGATCGGCTCGCGGAAGGTGGACCTGGGGGATGATGTCGTTCGCCTTGTAGGCCATGACGGTGTCCCCGATGCGGATGTCCTTCTTCAGGAGGTCCTGCACGTTATGCAGGGAGGCGTACTCGATGGTGGATCCGTCAACATCCACGGGGGTGTACCGCGCCCGGATGGAGAGGCGGCCTGTCTTGCCGATCTCGTATTCGATGTCCTCGATGACGGTCGGCTCTTCCACCGGCGGATACTTGTAGGCCACAGCCCATTTCGGCGCCCGGGTTCCCTCACCCAGTTCTTCACGCTCGGCGGCGGTCGGAACCTTCAGCACGGCACCGTCCATCAGGAAGTCCAGTCCCTTGCGCTCAGCGCCCAGGGCTGCGATGGCGGACATCGGATCTTCAGCGTCCAGCACCGACTGGGGAAGCAGCGACCGGGCGGTGGTGAAGCCCATGCCGGCCAGTTCGTCCATCGTTTCAAGGTGGTCGGCACCGCTGCTGATGGTTGTTGAATAAGCAGCAAAGCTAAAGAGCCCGGCGTAGGTCGAATCGTCCTTGTTGAGCATTCCGGCCACGCCGTTGCGGGCGTTCTTGAACGGCGCCTTGCCGGCGGCGACGCGGATCGCGTTGGCCTTGTCCTTGTTCTCGTCGTTCAGGTACAGCTCGCCGCGGACTTCGTAATCACCGTCGCCGGCCACCTCGGGCAGGCCTTCAACACCGCGAACCTTCTCCGTGACGTTCTCGCCCGTGTAGCCGTCACCGCGCTTGGCAGCGGAGACCATTCGGCCGTTCTCGTAGCGGACGATGATGGCCATGCCGTCGATCTTCGGCTCGATGACCGCATTGGGGTGCTTCGCGGCGAACTCGATGACCTTCTCTTCGCCGGGCTTCTCCAGGGAGCCGGCCAGGGTCGCGTGCTCGATGTCTCCGCCCGCGGCGCCGCCGTGGCCAACAGCGGTGTGCAGCCCGTGGTCGGCGCTGATGCCGTTGGTTTCCTCGTAGCTGAGGATGTTTGCCTGGAGGCGGTCGAACTCCGCGTCGGTCATTTCTTCGACGTCGGTGGTCTCGTACGCGCGTGCTGCGGAGAGGGCGCGGGCGACCGATTCCTCGTAGTTTTCGGCTGTGACGGCCGGGCCGGTGAGGGTCAGTCCGGGTTCGGCGTGGGTGCGGTTATCGAACTGTCCGCCGGTGGAAGCCGCTGCTCCTGCAGCCTTGCGCGGCTGGGGAGGAAGGGCGGGGGCTTTAGGCATTCTCGGTCCTTGTTCAGAGGGGTGCTTTCACCCTCTATGTGTGCGGCAGGGCTCCTTCTGAGCGACGAACCCCCCGCGTCTCAGTGCCTGCTGCCGCCGACGCTCCGTCTAGGCAGCCTTCGCGGATGACGGGGCAGTCCAGGCCCGGGTGGTGAGGACGCCGTCAACGGCTGCCAGGCGTTTTGCGGTGACCTCGTCGAGAGTGCCGGCGGCATATGCGGGGCGGACGACGCGCCGCAGGTACTCGTAAAGTGCCGGTTCGTCGTCGGGGCCGGCGCTGCGGGGCTTCCGGCTGTTCCTGGTGCAGAAGTCCACGAGCTCGGCGAGCTGGTCCCCGGAGACCCCGCGGCGGCGGGGCACCAGAAGCCCGTCCACGGCTGAGAGGCGCTTGACGGTCTCGGCGTCGAGGGTGCCGCTCTTGAAGGACGGGCGGACGACGCGACGCAGGTAGTTGTAGAGGGAAGGTTCGGTTCCGCCGCCGGTGGCGCTGGGGAGGCGGCCGTGTTCGGTGCAGAACGCGATGAGGTCAGCCATGCGCGTATCTCCGGCCTTGATCCGCAGTGCCCGTTCGGTGGGCTGGCGCGGAACGGAGTCTTCGCGGCGCTTGATCTTGCGGGCCGTGAAGACACCGGGAATCTTGTTCAGACGCTCCAGCATTTCCGGGGGCAGCTCGTCACGGCGGTAGCGGACGCGGACCGTGTCGTTGAGGTACTTGTACATCGACTCCTCGCCCGGGGCGGTGCCGGAGTAGCGGGGCAGGCGGCCGTGCTGCTGGAAGAACAGCTCCAGGTTGTCCAGCCGGCCGTTGCCGGGAGGGAAAGCGCTCGATGCGGCGGACTTCCTGCGCGCGAGGCGGGGAACGGCGCCGGGTACGGACCGGAGAATGGCCTCCAGGCGGGGTGCAAGACTGCTGTTCTGGATGTCCGTGCACTGGCGGTCCAGCCAGGTGCGCAGCGTGTCTTCCGGCCCGCCCTCAGGATTGCTTTTGGGCAGGGCACCGTGCTCGTCCACCCAGGATTTGAACGCTTTGAAGCGCGCAATCCAGGCGTCGTTGTCGGGAAGTTCGTGGCTGGGCATGATGCGTTCGTCTTTCATTGTCAGGCAGGGTCTCTGGGGCGTACCGGGTCAGGGCTTCGGTGCAGGGGGCGGCTTGCCGTAGCCGGCGGACTCCTGCTGCCGGATGAGCTCCAGCACCTGGGCCTCGGAGGCGGGTCCGTCCATCCATTTGTCCACGCCGACGTTGATCTGGGTCCTGCGGACGTCGAACTCGTCATGCACGTGCCCGTGGACGAGCCAGTTCCCTTCATCGCGCAGGCGCCACTGGGTGTGACGGTCGAACTCGGAATGGCTGTCACCGTCGTAGGGGAAGTGCGAGAGCAGCACGGTGCGGCCTTCGATGACGCGGGTTGCCGCGGACTGCACTGAAGCGAATGCAGCAAGGTACTGCCGGTGCAGGCGCTGGGCGTTGCGGCGTCCCGGATGACCGTAGTCGTGGTTGCCGAAGACCAGGTGCTTCGTACCGGGAAGGTGCCGGATGATCTCCAGTGCCCGGGTCGGGGAGGCAGCGGCAAGGTCTCCGAGGACCCAGACAGTATCGCGCTTGGTGACCGTGGCGTTCCATGCCTGGATCAGGTGGTTGTCGTGCTCGTCCGGGTCGGCGAAACCGCGCAGGCCTGCGACGAAGGCATGCCCGAAGTGCGGATCGGACCAATAGAAGACGTTGTTCATGTCCCCTATGTGTGCGGACGCTGAGGAATCTCTCTCACCAGCCTCACGAACGGGAGAGCGCAGGCACTGATGCCCGGGTGCGGAAGGCATTCTTCAGCTTGTTCCACCGGCCGGTCCACCAGTCGTCGTCGTTCCTGATCCGGCTCCAGTCCCGCAGGAAGGAAATGATCAGGAAGACATCCAGGACGACACCGACCCAGAATCCTCCGGCAGCGTAGCCGACAGCCTTGACGCCCAGCAGAACACAGGCGGGAATGATCAGGGTCCGCTGCACCGACTGGGCCACGTACCTGCGCCGGGTTCCGCGCACAGAGAAGGTATGGACGAAACCGAAGGCGATGCAGGTGACGGTCAGGATCAGGGCAGCAGCGGTAACGGCGATGCCGACGGGGTCGCTTGCGAAGCCCTGCCAGAAGTTCACTGCTCACCTGCCTTTTCACGCATCAGATCCAGCGCCACGGCCTTGACCAGCTCCCTGTACCGGGGGCGCTCTACCGCAAGGATAGCTTTCTTGCGGCGCCTGCCGCCGGGAGTGCTGACGGTGAACGCGACGACACGGCGAAGGGCCCGCTCATGCATGCGCTGGGAATTGGCCTGGTGCGGGCTGGCACCGGGACTGGGCATGGATCTGTTCACAGGGTCCTCCGGAAGTGTGCTGGTACTGCTCCCATGTGTGCGGAGCGGAGCATCCCTCTCACCGGAGGCCGGCAGATCAGGGGGCCGTCATGGGCAGCTCAGAGCCGGTCTTGTCGACAAGGATGATCTGGTCCGCTGCAATGATGCCGTGGATCAGTGCCCCGTCATGGATGACCGGGCGGGTCTGGGTTGTCGGGACGAACAGGCCGCGGCTTTCCTTGGTGCGAAGCTCCCGCGCCTGTGCCTGGGAGAGTTCCAGGCCGTACCTGTCCTTCGCCCAGCCTGTGAACTCGCCGTCGTAGTCTGCGGTTTTCCTGCCCTGCAGGTGACCGGCAAAGTTGGCCATGCTGTCGGCCGGACCGCCCTGCTTCTCGATGACCGCTGACCCGGCTATGGGCAGGATGAGCAGGGCGGCAGCGAGCAGGCAAAGCCGGTGGACGGTTTTGAGGCTGAATCTTCCGGGGTCGAGGCGCCGGGCGGCGAGAATGAAGCCGGCCAGTGCCAGGGCGAAGAACCAGCCGGCGGTCAGGACGAAGGCAAGCATGCCGTCGTAGGCGGTGTTGTGCACCCAGGTCAGGGTGGCGTAATCGAAGTGTCCGGCGGGGTCCTGGACCAGGGGCAGTCTCACTGGGCTGCCCCTGGTCCGGTGTTGGAGGTTCGGCCGGCTGTGCACGCGGGTGTGTTCATGCCCGACTGTGTGCGGCGGCCGGCTGTGACGCTTACGGCCTCGGATCCGCGGGTTTCAGGGGCTCCTTGGGAACCAGCGGAACGGCCTCGCTGAGGATCTCAGGTTTCTCCGCCGGGCAGCCCGGACGGGACTGCAGCCGGCGCTCCTGGGCAGGCAGCTGCGTAGCTGACGGGGACGGAGAAGCGGACGGTGAAGGATCCGGTGCGGGAGTGTCTGTCCCGGGTTCCGGGACCAGGGGAGTGCCGGCTTCGGGCGGCAGCGGCCGCAGGCAGGCCTTGACCTGCTCGTCGTATTCAGCGCGGGCGGCATCACGGCGTTCCAGGAAGGCATCACGCTCGGCCACGTACTCGTCGTACTCGGCCTTCAGCTCATAGTACTTATCCCACTTGTCCACGATGGCTGACCAGGCACGGTTGGTTTCGGCAACTTCCGCAGCGTACTTCTTGTACTTCTCGGCGTCCTTCTTGTACGCGTCGTAGGACTTCCAGTACGCCAGCACGTCGCCCTGCCAGGTCTTGGCATCAGCCTTGAGATCCTTCAGCGCCTGCTCTGACTGCTGCTTCTCCGAGGCGAGGGCAGCGTCAGCGTCAAAGCCCGGGGCCTTCTGGCCGGTGAAGGACCATCCGCACCCGGGACCGGCCTTGTCATCGGCAGGGACGGGGAAGCTGCGCGCGGTGGGTGCTTCGGATGCCGGTGCCTTGGGTGCCTCCGGGAACGGGAGGGCCTCGGGCATCAGCGGCCAGACTGGGAAATCCGGTTCGGCCATGGGTTCCGCGGGGGCATCGGCGATCACCGGTGCCGGGACCGGGTAGCTGGGTGCCGCGGGTTCCTCGGAGGGCTGGGTGCTCTGGGGGGATGCCGGTGCGCTGGGCGAGGCTGACGGAGACGGGTCCGTGGAGGGCAGTCCAACGTCAGGGATGCGAACCGTGACCGGACGTGTGAACTGGCTGTACCCGGCGAGGCTGAACGGGCTGCGGGACGCGTCCTTAGGGGTGGAACTGATGTCGGCGCACACTCCCTGCAGGGCGGTGTCGAGGGGGCCCTTGAGCTGCACGGCGGCGTCCACCAGGACCTGTGAGTTCTGCCCGGACACGAAGGCGATCACGTCTCCGGAGCGGAAGGACGCGACGGCTGAACGCTGTCCGCCGTGGCTGACTGAGGCGACCGCGGCATCCGGTCCGGGCTTGTCTGCCCCGTAGATCGGCGACTGGGCTACTGCGCCTTCTGTTCCTGCGCAGCGCTGGGCTCCGGCATGCATCTGCGCCAGGGCCTCGGCCCCCAGCCCGGCAGTGTAGGCCTGGACGGTGACCCGCACCCGGTGACCGTCGATGGTGAATGCCCGTGCCAGTGAGGTGGAGGCAGCGGAATTCTGGACGGGGCACGAGTAGGGAAGCGGGGCGACAACCGCGCTCTGCAGGTCTCCGTTGGCTTTCCAGCCCCTGGGAGGGTTCTGCAGGAGCCCGGTCAGGGCAATGGTCGCGGGAGTGTCCCTCCAGCTGGCCGCCACTGTCTCTTCCAGCTCCACTGTCCCGGCTCCCGTCGAGCCGTCGTCGGTGATGGCGGGAAAACCAATGAGGGCTGCGGCGAGGGTGGCAGCAGCGGAGATGAAAGCTACCGCCGCGGACCCGCCAAGGAGGAGGGTGCCCTGCTGCTTTGAGGGTTTGAAGCCCATGAACTATTTGCCTTCCGGGAGTTTGATTGCAGTGTGCGAGCCGTCGCTCAGCGTCAGGACCACTTCCTGGCGGTGTCCGGAGGTACTGCCGGGGGCCGGAGTCTGGGACACGACGGTTCCTGCGGGATGGAGCCGGTTCGGCGCGGCGGTGGTTTCGGAGATCACCGGCGTGAGCTTGTTGGACAGCAGCAGGGTCACTGCCTCATCCGTTCCCATGCCGCGGACATCCGGGATGGCCCTGGACGTCGTGGAGCTCGTTGCGGCGTCTTCGGCCTTGGGCATGGCCTTGGCCGGCAGGTCCTTGTGGATGTCATTCATGATGGACTTCCAGACCGGGGCGGCGACCTCGGAACCCGTGAGGTTGTAGAAGGTCTGCCCGTAGGCCTGGAGGACAGTCAGCGGGTACTGGGTGCCGCCGCGGGGGTCGCCCAGCCAGACTGCCGTTGAGTACTGCGGGGTGATTCCGGCGATCCAGTTCGCTGCAAAGTCGTTGGTGGTACCGGTCTTGGCGCCTGATTCTCGGCCATTGAGCCCGCCCAGGTCCTGGAGGGTGCCTCCGGGTGTCAAAGGCTGCTTCAGGGAGTCTCCGACGGTGTTGGCGACTGCAGGGGCGATGGCCTGGTGGCAGTCCGGCTCCGGTGTGCTGATGGGCTCTCCGGTGGAGGTGCGGATGCCGGAGGTGATGGTGTGCGGGGTGCATTCGACGCCGCCTGAAGCGAAGGTGGCGTAGGCATTGGCCATTTCGATCGGGCTGACCTCGTAGGCACCGAGCACGAGGGAAGCTTCCCGCCCCTGGATGGCGCGTTCGCCGGTCCGCGGCAGGGAGGTGATGCCCAGCCGTGCCGACATGTCGGCTACTGCCAGGACGCCGGTGCGTTCCACGAGCTGGATGAAGTAGGTGTTGGAGGAAACCTTGGTGGCCCCGCGGGCGTCAATGCTTCCGTAATTGATGCCGCCGTAGTTGATGTACCCGCCCGGCGGGAAGTCCAGGGCTGCCGGCACGTACGGGCTGACTGCATTGAACCGGGTGGTGGCCGGGATGCCCTGCTCGAGTGCGGTTGCCAGGGCAATGGGTTTCATGGTCGAGCCGGGCTGGAAGGCCTGGTCGGCGTAGATGATCTCCGTGGATCCTTCGGCCGGACCCCAGGTGCGGTTCTGGGCGATGCCGGCGATTTCTCCGGTGCCGGGGACGACGACCGCTACGCCCATTGCCGCGCGGTTGCCGTTGCCCAGCGCCTGTTCCACTGCCTGCCGGGATGAGTCCATGACCTTCCGGTCAAGGGCCGTGGTCAGGGTCATGCCGCCGCGGCTCAGCCGGTCTTCACGGGCTTCGCGGGTGTCGCCGAAGGCAGGGTTTTCCAGGATCTCCTGGCGGACCAGCGAGCAGTAGAACGGGTAGTCGGACTGGTCGCAGCCTGAACGGATCTTGCCCGGTTCCGGCAGGATGCCAAGGGGCTCGGCAGTGGCTGCTTCGAGCTCGGCGGGGGTGAGTTTGCCGACGGCAGCGAGACGGTAGAGGACGGTGTCGCGGCGGTTCTTCGCCTGTTCCGGGCTGAGGTAGGGGTCGTAAACGTTCGGGCCTTTCACCAGGCCGGCGAGCATGGCGCCCTGTCCGTCGGTGAGGTCCTTGGCCGGGACGCCGAAATAGATGCGGGAGGCGGCTTCCACGCCGTAGGCGCCCTGGCCGAAGTAGACCGTGTTGGCATAGGACGTGAGGATCTCGTCCTTGCTCAGCTGCTCTTCGAGGTTGACGGCGTACTTGAGTTCGCGGAGCTTGGCGTTGTAGCTGGTGCCTACACCTACAGCGGCTTCGGTTTCGTCCCGGGCATTGTTGATCAGGATGTTCTGGACCAGCTGCTGGGTGATGGTTGAGGCGCCCTGGCGGGAGTCGGTGAGCAGGTTGGAGCCGGCTGCGCGGACGATTCCCTTCAGGTCCGCTCCGCCGTTTTCGTAGAACGATGCGTCTTCGGTCGCTATGAGGGCCTCGGTGAAGTGCGGGGAGATCTCGCTGAGCTTCACGTCGATGCGGTTCTCGGAGAAGAAGCGCGCGAACTCCTTCCCGTCGCGGTCAAGGAGTACGGTGTGCTGGGGCAGGGCGACGTCGAGGGGCAGTTCTGTGGGAAGTTCTTCCCAGTACGTCAGGGCTGAGGAGGCAGCTGCCGCGGCGAAGGTGGCAGCCGGGGCCACCAGTGATCCTGCGGCAAGGGCGACGACGGCAACTGCACCGGCGAACCTTCCCAGCCGCCGGGACCGGGATCCGGAAGTGCTCTCGGCGTCCTGCATGGCGGATCCGATGAGGCGGTCGAGGCTGACCGTCTCAGGTCGGGGTTTTCTCACGGGAGGTGCTCCTTGGCGCTACAGATCAGAGGGTGCGCAAGCTGCGCCCCGGTGACATGTGTGCGGACGCCGGTGTCTCTCTCCCCGGGTATGGAAAAGACCCGCCGGGCAGCTGGTGCCGGGCGGGTCCGTCCGTGGGTGGCCGTTACCGGCTGACGGGGCTGTAGGACTGGGCGATCAGGTTGCGGCGGAAGATCTCCAGCTGCTGGTCGGTGAGGTCGGTGGACTGGCGGACTACGGAGCGGAAGGGCAGGACGCGGCCGTCCACTTCCACGAAACCGACCTGGGACAGGACGGGGGATTCGGGCTGTGCCTGCTGCGCCGGTGCCGGGACCGGGGCGCCGGACCGCATCATGAAGGCGAGGACGATGATTCCTGCCCCGACGGCGAGGAGGATTGCTGCGAATTGCCAGGTGGCGGTGATTTCAAGGATGTTCACGGGGCACTCACTTTCATTCCGGCCTGTTACCGGATGTCGTTGTTGTGCCCTATGTGTGCGGCAAGGGAGCCGTCTCTCTCCGGACATGGAAAAGGCCGGCACCGCAGGGGTATGCAGTGCCGGCCTCTTTCCTTCCGTCTGGGAGGCTAGGACTCCTCGGCGGGGCGTACCGCGATGATGACGTAGCGCTTGCCCCTGGTGTCGAAGTGGCCGCTGCTGGCGGTGATCCGGTAGGGCCTGTATGACCCGTCCTCCTGCAGGCCGCGGACGACCACGCCGTCATGGTCCGGGGAGCCTTCGGTGCACAGGCCGGCGAAGGCCGTGAAGTCCTGCGGGTGGATGGAGTGGGGGAGGTAGCCGTACTGAGGGATCTGAAGTCCGTACTGCTGCCAGTTGGGGCTGGCCATGAAGACCTGCCAGGTGGCGGTGTCCACGGCGAACATCGCCTTGTAGTTGATCAGGTCGAACGCGGCACGGACCAGGGCGGCGGACTGGTTGTCCATCTCCTGGGGCATGTCGGGTTTCAGGGAAGTGACTTCCCGGGCGATGCTACGAAGCCATTTGACGGTTCCGGACGGGTCGACGATGACGCGTGAGACGGTCTCAAGCTGCTTGGACCCGGGGCTGTCGGTCCTGGTGCGTGTCAGGATGCGGAACGAGACGGTGTGCCGGCGTCCGTCCGGGTCGGCGATACCGGCGTCAATGACGACCTTCATCCTGGCCCTGTCCTCAGGGGCAATGAGGGTATGGACCCATCCGTTCATGTCACCGGTTCCGCTGCCGCGCCCGGACGGCGGGACTTCGTAGAGGGCGAACATGTTCTCGTCCCACACGGTGTCGATGCGGCCGCCGTCCATGATCCGCCACTCGATGCCCCCGACCAGCGGCTTCGAAGGCAGCGGCTGCCCTGCCGGGACGTAGACGGCGAGGATGGCATTGACCGCTTTGTTGATCGGTGAGAGCACTGCCTCCACCCGCACCCGCCACGAGGCACCGCGGAGCTCGACAACTTCGTCGATTGCCGGGTTTTGGGCGCTGATTGCTTTGATGCGGGGAATCAGCAGCTCCCGCGCTGTGGCGTCCAGGTTCTTTCGGACGCTGGCTTCCGAGTAGTGCGTGTCGCCGATGCTCAGCAGGGCGAGCTGATCCTCGACCAGGGTGTCGATGAGGACCCACAGTCCCTGGGTCCCTGTTTGCGGATCCATATGTTCATCCCCCATGGAGGTCATGCGCGCGGCGGCGCAGGCCGTAACGGAACCCCGAGGCCGCCGGCGTGCTGTGCCGAAGCCTGCGCCCATGTATCAAAACAGGCAGTTCACTGATTACGTACAATGTAGCAAAACGTCGGTGGAGGTGATTTCGGACATGTCTCAGATCACACGGGGTCACTTTGGATCTCGATGCAGGTGCATGGAATACTTGCAGAGCGACGCACCGCCGGCGGATGCCTGCGCAGTCGCAAGCGCTACACAAAATGCCCTCTGGCGGATGCCCGAACGGCTGTTTTCCCTGAATTACCCCTGCACTCATCTGCAGGTCTACTAGGAGTACAGCCATCAAGAACGCATCATCCCCACAGCCGGAAGAATTCGCCGACGGAGTCTTCCTCGTCCGGGGGCCCGGATCAAACTGGATCATCATCCGCTCCGGTACCGATTTCACCATCGTCGACGGCGGTTACCCGTCCGACCTGCCGCTGGTCCTGGACTCCATCAAGTGGCTGGGACTGAAGCCCTCCGCAGCGGCAGCCATGCTCATTACGCACGCTCACACTGACCACACCGGTGCAGCCTCGCACTTTTCACGTGAATACGACACCCCGGTGCTCTCCAGCCCCGGCGAGCACAAATCTCTGTTGGGCGAGGAGAAATTCCAGGTCACGGTCAAGACGGCCCTGCCCTATCTGTGGCGTCCGACCGTCATCCGCTGGGCTCTTCATGCCGCCAAGTCCGGCGGGACCGTGCCCAACGACATTGCTGCAGCCAAGGTCTGGACAGCGGAGGATCTCGATGAGCTGCCGGGCTCGCCGGTGGCGGTGATGACCCCCGGGCACACTCCGGGCCACGCTGCCTTTCACCTGCCCTCGCACGGTGTCCTGATCTCCGGTGACGCACTGGTGACGGGGCACGCGATCTCGCGCCGCGAAGGCCCGCAGATGCTCCATCCGATGTTCCACAACGATCTTCAGGGCGCCCGATCAGCACTAGACCTCCTTGCAGCCGTCGATGCGACAGTTCTGCTTCCGGGTCACGGACCGGGACTCCTGGGCACACCCGCGGCACTTGTCTCAGCCGCACAGCGCTAAGGCGCGCTTCAGTCAGTCATAGAAAACACTTCGGGGAAATACAGGCAATTCTGATGTCGATCAAAGCTATAACCATGACCAAAA
The DNA here is from genome assembly GCF_051337705.1 of Arthrobacter sp. IK3. Classification (NCBI taxonomy): domain Bacteria; kingdom Bacillati; phylum Actinomycetota; class Actinomycetes; order Micrococcales; family Micrococcaceae; genus Arthrobacter; species Arthrobacter sp. IK3. The sequence goes on from NZ_JBPPSW010000003.1 coordinate 169,927, forward strand.
TCAACTGCGACGGACAGGCTGAAGCAGCCTGCCCCAACGACTCGTCCAGGCTCTACGAGTACCCGCAGGCAGTGTCCCTCCGTCTGGCGCGCAAGGAAGGGTGGGTTATTACCGGTTTCGTCACCTGTCCGGCCTGCAGCGGCGCTGCCGGCGGCGGCACTAATCCGGACACCGGCAGCCTGGCCACTGTCCGGCGGCCGGTCGCTTCAGCGCAGGCCCTCCCATTGCCTCCGGCGGACCAGCCGCTGTCCATAGGCCCGGGGCGCAGCAGCGTATCGCGTGCGACCCGTCAGTCCGGCAGCACACTGCCGCTTGGATGGCGCCAGCTCCCGAACCGCCACCGCGGCGTCGCCCACTAGCTGCTAGGCCGCATCGCGCAGCAGGGGTTCCTCCTCGGCGTCCTGCAGCTGCGCGATGCGCCACGCATCATCCTCAGTGAGGCTGGAGATCACCGGATCCCCCTGGTCATTGCACAGGACTGCTGTTCCGATGATCTCGGGTTCGTTCTCGTCAGTTTTCATAGTCCCTATGTGTGCGGCGGCCGCTGCGCGTCTCTCCGTTAGCCCTTCCAGCGAACCAGTGGAGAGGACCCGCGGATCACCCGGTAGGACAGTTGCGGGTCAACCCTGCCGGCATGCGGACCGCGGGCCAGCCATTCACCGATCTCTTCCAGGGCCGCAGACGGGGAGGCGGCACGCACCGGCACACCGCGTACCGGTTTGAGCTCCACACTGCCCTGATCGGAGGGGTGAACGACCAGCCACCCGCGCACACGGCGTGCATGGGCGCGCACGTCTGCCACGGCACCGGCAATGCTCGTCTCGAGGTTCGGGATGACCTTCTCACCGTCGACAGCAAGGTCTCCCGTCAGGTCTTCATGGATCCACCCCGGAAGAAGGCGGGAGTCGATGACGGCTGCGCGGTCGCCGTTGATAATGATCTGCGGAACTGCCCTCCCGCGTACCGGGGCATTCTCAAGCAGCCGGGTTCCCGGCGCTGCAAGGATCTCACCGAGTGCCCTGTGCGTCATGGCCCTGGCCGCTGCGGCGTCCTCATCTTCCCCGGGGTGGGCGAAGGCGCTGTACCTGCCGGCGGACGGCACCTGGCCTGTTTCCTTCAGGTTCTCGCGCCGGCGAAGCCAGGAAGCAGCAGCAATGCTCAGCAGGACACCGGCTGCCACAGCTGAAGCTGCCGCCGGAAGGTGGCCGCGGTTCATCACCCAGAAAGTCAGCGCTCCGTAGCCGGCAGCCAGCAGGGGCCCGGTGGCGATGCTGCCTCCGCGCCGGACCTGATAGCAGCTGTGCCAGGCACCGGCAGCCCAGCACGCAGCATAGGTGATGGCGCCGGAGCCGCGCGGCAGAACGCCTTCGGGTCCTGAGAGGATCAGCTCCTTCAGCCCCAGGAACACGACCAGCGAAGCCCAGGCAAGCAGCAGGGCCGCCGCCGCTGCGGGCAGCGGATCAGCACGTGGCCGCTCCTTCACGGCATCGAACACCTCACGCCAGGAAGCTTCAGGTACGGGAGTCTCATCGGCGGCAGCCGGTACCGTGCCTTCCGGTGCAGGAGCAGCAGCAGCGGACCAGAAGTCTTCGAAGTCAGGGCCGGGATCCGCGCGCGGCGGACTCGGTGCTGATGGCTGCTCCCGGCGGTCCTCAGGCTGAGGTGCAGGACCGTGAGCTGCTCCGGAGGAAGGCCCGGACGGGGCCGGGGTGCCCAGACCATGGGCGCGGTCGTAGGCTGCACGCTTCTCGGGGTCCGACAGGGTCTCCCAGGCACTGGTGACCGAGAGGAAGAGCGGTTTCATCGCATCACCGCCCACGTCGGGGTGGGTGCGGCGGGCCAGGGCCCTGTAGGCCTTCTTGATTTCGTCGTGGGTGGCGTCATGGCGCACGCCCAGGACTTCGTAGCTGTTCATTCGCGCCCGTCCCGGTGCAGGCAGGAAGCCGTGCCGGGCAGGCTGGACGCAGGCATGGAGGTATCCGATGTGGTGCTCACCGGGTCTATGTGTGCGGCTGGCGGCACGAAAGTGCCCGGCTCCTAGTACGGGGACTGGATGTACGCGTAGATGAAGAAGAACAGGACCGTCGCAGGGACAGCCAGCAGCGCTGCCAGGCAGGTGAAGAAGAGGGTTCTCATGCTCCCTATGTGTGCGGAACCGAAGGGGTCTGTACCGGCGTTGACATGTCCATGGAATGAGAAAAGGCAGGTACCCCGCTGGATGCCTGCCGTTTCTGTGTGGAAGTGCCCTAGACGAACTGGGCGTAGGTGCCGGGCTGGATCTTATTGCTTTCCAGAACGCGCGCAGCACGGGCTTCATCCCATGCTTCACCGCTGATCATCTTCCCGGCGCGCGTCGTCCATGCCGCGGCGTCGACGGGGATGAACGGGTCGTCCTGGCCGGCGAAGAGACGGCGGCGGAACATGGCCCAGCGGATTGCCCCGTCAACGGTGTCGAGGAGCTCTGCAGCCTGAGGGCCGTCAAGGGCCGGTGCAGTCACCAGGTTTTCGCGGATCCACTCGAAGGCCGGGCGCCATCCTCCGGCGGCGACGGCAACGAATTCGGAGGCGCGGCCGCTCAGGCCGGTATCGACGGCTGCGAGGCCGACGTCTGCGCGCCGGTCGGGAACAGACGGAGGGACGATGTCGGTGGCATCAACCCAGGTTCCGAAGGGGGAGCCGTCGGGCATGACTGCCCCGCTGGAGGCAACTTCGAGGTTCCGCCACGGATCCTCGGGATCCAGGGAGCGGACGAGATCAGAGACCAGTCCTGATGCCCAGGCCGAGATCCACAGAGGCTGCCTGGCAGCAATGTCAGCGACGTGCTCGTCGATCTCCCGGCGTGCAGCAGTCGTGACCAAGGGCTCGCACAGGGATACCACCCAGCGGTTGACCCAGTCGATGTCCTGCTGATCCATTCAAAACTCCTTGGTGTGGCAAAAAAATTGCTCATGGCGGTAGGCCGGAACTGATTCAGTTTACGGCAGGGCGAATCGCCAAACCGGCCGTCGGGGCGCGGGACGCATAGAAGCTAGAGTGAACATAACTGATCCTTCAGCATCCAACCAGCCCATCGTCGGCCTGATTGAGCTGCCCGACCTTGCCGAGACCCTCACCCGGTGCGGGATAAGGGTCGTGACAGGTCCCGACTTCCGAAGCGCAGCGACTGCGATCCGTGCCGAGCTGACGACCTCCGGCGCTTTCCCGATGGTCGTTGCGGACATCCCCGCTCCGGGTCTGCGCGCATGGATTGACCGTGTCCAGCAGACTGCCGAGCAGCAGGGCGCTCCCATTGCCGTGTCGGTGGTGCGCAATACCGGCAATCCGGTAATTGATTCCCCCAACGTTTCGGAACTCATTGAACCATTCACCGTAAACCAGCTTCTTGGCTCCCTGAGACTTGCGGCAATTCAGATCCCGGCTGGCAATACCATCTACCCTGAATCCCTTCAGGCTCCCGGTCTCGCCATGCCGGAATTCGATGACATCTTTGACGATGACGAATTCGCTGCCCCCATTGTTACACCTAAAAATGCAGCTGAATCCAAAAAAGACGCGTGGGACGATGATGAAGATGCGATTCCGGCAACTTCCGGGACAATTCCTTCACCTGCCGCATCAATGTCCGATGACTGGGACACCATCGCCACCCCGATGATGGCCCCGCTGCCGGCACCGGTGGACGTCCTGGACGACTGGGACACCCCCGAACCTGCCGCGGTGCGCGCCGCCCCCGCTGCAGCTGCACCGGCCCCTTCCATGGATGACTGGGACACTCCCGAGCCGGCACCGGCTCCTGTACCCGCTCCGGCACCGGCTGTGCAGGAAGCACCGCAGCCGATGTCCCGCCGTGAGGCACGGGCTCTGGCAGCAGCACCGGCCGCCGAAGACTGGGACACCCCCGCCCCGGCACTTCCGGCACCGGCCCTTCCCGCCTATGAGACACCGGTACGGGCCCAGCCGGCCTACGAAACCCCTGTGCGCCCGGAACCGGTCGCCTACCGTGCGCCGGAGCCCGCAGGTCCCGCCGCCCCTGCTGCTCCGTCCTACGCGGACTGGGAAGAGCCTGCTGCCCCCCGTACGGAATGGGCTGCGCAGGAACTGTCCCCGATTGAGGCAGCACCCGTACCGGCGCCGCGTCCGGGTGCCCTGGCTGTTCCCGGCAACCGCGAAGTCAGTGATGCCTGGTCAGCTGAACGCCGCCCGCTGCGCGATATGTACGACGCTGCGGACGCCTCTGCGATCTTCGATGACTTCGAGGCCTCCAAGCTTGCCGGCACCGGCCGATCCGCCGCGGGACTGGGCTCCTTCATCATCAACTTCTCCGGCAAGGGCGGCGTCGGCAAGTCCACCTCCTCGCTGCAGATGGCCCACGTGGCTGCCGCCGCAGGCCTGCGCGTGATCCTCATCGACGGCAATTCCGGCCAGGGTGACCTGCGCACCTACCTGCGCCTGAACCGCACCTCGCTGCCGACCGTCTACGACGCAGCAATCCGCAGCATCCGCTCCGCCGTGCTGACCCCGGACATCATCAACCAGAACCGCGAGGATGTCCTCGGCCGCGTGAACTTCGCGTTCATCGCAGCTCCGCCGGACGACATCAACGACCCCGCCGTCGTGACGAACCAGCTCTACCTGGACGTCATTTCCTTCGCCCGCCGCAACGCGGACCTGGTCATCCTGGACACCCAGATCATCGAGACCAACGACCGCACCGGAGTCGTCAGCCAGATCCTGCTTCCTGCCCTCGTGCACGACGCGTGGGGCCTGGGCGTGACCGATATGTCCAACACCGGCGTGAACAACCTCAACGGACGCCTGCGGACCTTCATCAAGAACGGCGTCCCCACCGACCGCCTGATGGTCATGGTCAACAAGGTCGACCCCGAACAGGAACCGGTGGCAGCCACCATGCCCCGCTACTTCAGCGGTGTTGGCCACTACCTCGGCACCATCGCCACCGACCTGGACGTCCAGCAGGACATGAACGCCGGCCGGATCAACATCGGCAGCCAGGACCTGCGCACCCTCATGAGCAAGGCACTGCTCCGTGTCACCGGTAATGAGGCCTTCCGCGCCGAGGCCGAATACACACCGGAGGAAGCACAGTCCCGCGGCTTCTTCTCCAAGGTTTTCGGCAGGAAGTAGCCGTGGCCAGCCCCCTTTCCAAGAACCACCAGACAGGACACAAATGGGCCTGAGCGCCGAACTGATCGAGACTGAGGAAGCCTACGACAGGCACCCCAATCTCGACACCCTGTGTGGCCGCCTTCAGGCAGTCATGCACGGGCGGGCAGCCGAGGAGCTGCTTGCCCGCCGGGAAGAGATTCCCGCCCGTGCCGGTGTGGCAGCGCTGCCGGCATGGACCTGGCTGCGCCCGCTTATCAGTGTTGGGCGCAAGGACAAGGCCTTCGGTACGGGGGAGAACCTCCTGATGCCCGTTCGCAATGACTGGGACAGCCCGCTGGTTCTGCTGGTCTCGGAGGAAAGCATCCCGCTCTCGTACCGTTCACGCGGCATGGGACATGCTGCCGCCGGCCAGTCCCGCGTGGTTGTCCGCACCGGCGCCAAGCCGGTGGCAATGGTCGATGAGGTACCTTCCCTGGCCTCCATGGTCTTCGTGGGCACCGCACCGCGCACCATGGTCATCCGCACCCTGGAGCAGATCGCTGCCGCCGGCAAGGAAGCCATGTGGGAAATCATCCAGGGGATCGAACCGAAGCTGCGCAAGGAGCTGTTCAAGGCCCACGCGTATGTCAGCCATGAGATCGCGGAAACCTCCGGGGCCTTCCAGCCGATGCTCGACGAGATCAGCATCGACGAGATCCAGGACTTCATGATGTACGGCGACGACAAGAAGCCCGGATCCGTCTTCCGGCTGATCGAGCTGTGCCTGGCACCGGAGTGCTTCCTGCGCGTGGATCCGCTGAAGTACATGTCCAAGCACCTGCGCCGCGATGCCGAAACCCAGATCCGCAGGAAGATCGGCGATCCGCACATCGGCCCGAAGATCAGGGAGATTGCCCGGAACCTTCCCGACGGGAACCGTGACCTGGCCAGGATCGTCGCCGAGTACCGTCGCGTCTATCCCAAGGACAGGCTCTCCATCAACCGCGCAGAGGCGGCCATGACTGTCAGCCCCGATGCCATGGCCCGCTCGACGATACTGACACCGGAGATTGTGGACTTCACCCGCGGCCGGGGCGCACTGTGACGATGGCCGGGACGAGGGCACAGATCGAGCTCAACGACGCCGCCCGGGCAGCCGCGCGCTGCCGGGCGGCGTGGCTGGCGCGGGTGAAGATCACCGATCCCGGCACCCGCACGATCGACGAGGCCCTTTTCGCTGCGGAGATGGCCAAGGTCGCCTTTGCCGGAGGCCAGACGCAGCTCCCGGCCCGGCCTGCCCCGGCCACCGTCGCAGATGTTCTGGCCGCTTCCGCGATGAAGGAAAACCGGCCGCTGCTCAGGCTTCGGCTCACCATCCTGCTGCGTTATCAGCCCGGATGGGGCCGGCTAAGGGCAGAAGGGGTGGTAGATCACGTTTTGTCGGTGACAGGGGCTAAACTTGACCGTCGACTCGTGAATGTCGGCTGGCTCCTTGACCCGAGGGCCGGCGGGCGGCGTTATGCGGCCTGGCTGGATGCCCTTCAGCCCAAGAAAGACCCGCCATGGAGCGGATTCCCCCACACAAGGAGCAGCGGCTTTTGATTGAAAACACACGGGACGTCATCCGTGGTATCGCCGCTGCAGACCCAAGGTCCCAGCAGGGCCTGATCAACTCCTTCGTCACCGAACGCTGGGGCATGTTCAAGCAGATCGCCTGGTCCCTGTGCCGGAACTTTGGCGTGTCCGTTGACGGGCACGGTGAAGACTTCACCTCCATGGTGGCCGAGGAAGCGTACAAGATGCTGACCGAGCATCTGGCCGACCCCGAAGAGCTTGAACGGGTCGAAGTCTGGGAAGGGATGCTGAAGCTGCGTTCCCGCCAGGTGGTGCGCAACTACCTGGACCGTGAGATGGCTCCTGCCTCCGAGATGATTTCGGCGCTTCGCCGTGTCCGGCTGCTGAACCAGACCAGGGATGCGATGCGCATGGAGCTGCACCGCGAGCCCTCTGACCGGGAAATCGTGGACTCCCACAACGAGAAGATGCACAAGACCCGGTCAAACCCCGTGAAGCAGGGCGTCATAGCTTCCGTCGATGACCTCAGGACCTACCGCGCCTGCGCTGACGTCGATGACCATGACAGGGCTGAACCCATCGACACCGAGTTTGTGCTCCACCCCGTCGAAGGCCCCATGTTCATCAAGCTCCTGGTCCAGCGGACAGGGGAGTACAACGAACGGCTTGGCACTGCAGCGGAGCTTTGGCTCGGCGGCCTCTATGGCAAGGACCATCCGCCCAGGATCGCCAGTATTGAGGAGATTGCCGAGGCCATGGGCGTCTCCCGGTCCACCGCGCGCTCCTATGTCCGGAAGATCAAGGAATACGCCGTCACCGTCGCCCAGGAAGAGTTCGACATCACCGGAGCCGACGTCTAGCAGTACCCGTCCGGCAGAGGCGGCAGGAGAGGCAGCAGACGCCTTCCCTGCCGCTTTTTTGTGCCCGGTCCTGCCCACATAACCGACACCGCCAACCGAAAAAGAGGGAGGGCGGGGCAGCGTTCCCATAATTGACAGCCGTCAGAGGCCGGGACGCATAGAAACAGATATGGAACACAATACAGAGACCGGCCAGACAGACTCCGACACGGCAGCGGGGTCCGACGACAGCGTCTCTCCCGCAGCGCCCAAGCACGCCCCGTCCCTGAGCGGCGTCGACTTCAGCATTCCCGACCTGCCCTCCTGGGTTGCCGAGGACTACCACTCCCACATTGAAGGGTCCGGTGCCGAGAAGCTCGCCGATTCGGGTGTCGCCCCGCTCGTCGCAGCGGCCCGCGGGTACAAGCGCATCGACCACACCAACTTCGCCGCCGAGATCAAGACCATGGGCGTCAAGGGCAGCACTGACCAGGGCCGCCGGTGGAAGAACAACTTCGCCAAGCCCGGCTCCGACGCCATGCAGATGCCCTGGTATTCGATTGCCAGCCTGCAGATCGCAGAGCGCCTCCAGAAGCCTCTCATCCCGCTGACGTACCAGATCCGCCCGGAATTCCCGTCGCTGAACAAGTCCGGCAAGCCGATGAAGTATGAGTTCGTTAAGGACGCGCTGACACCGCTGGACCTGCACCCCGCGACGCCGGTGTCCTGGATCGACACGACCCCGGTGGTCATGTTTGCCGAAGGCATGCTCAAGGGCGACGCTGCCCTCTCTGCCTACCTGCACCACCACGGCGCAAGCTGGGACGAGCTGAAGTCCGAAGGTGTCACCGATCCCGTCGCCGCGCTGCGGACCCTGATGGAGCGCATCCCCGAGGACGACCGGGTCCTGATCATCTCGATCGCCGGGATCCACAACGCCCACCAGCACCCGATGGACTGGCGCGAGATCGCGCTGAAGGACCGCATCGGCTGGATCGCCTTCGACGCCGACCTGTCCGTGAACCCGCACGTTCACGCAGCCGCGCAGAAGCTGTTCCACCAGCTCGATGAAAAGTCCCGCATGTCCCAGGTCCTCTTCCTGAACCCGGAAATCAATTCCGGCGACGGCGGCGAGATGGCCAAGGCCGGCGTGGACGACTACCTCGCCAAGGTCGGCGGCTGGAACGACCTCATCGCCCAGCTGACCCCCAATATGCCCGCAGCCCCTCCCCGCAACGAGGAAGAGCGCCCGGGCAACTGGCGCGTATCCAAGAACGGCCTGTCGGTGGAGGAATGCGTAGCGGTCAACGACGGCCCCGGCGGAGCACTCAGCCGTTACGACTGGCGCACCGTTGTGCACCTCGGCGGACGCATCCTCAGCCGTGAATCGGTCCGTCAGCCCACCGACCAGGAACTGCGCACCGGCCTGTTCAACCCGAAGGTGCAGCCCTCCGATGTGGAGGACTGCCAGGTCGAGGTGGAAGTCAGCTGGGCAGGACCCGGCGGCACCGAGCAGTCTGCCGTCGTAGCCGGCCCCGAGCACATCCTCAGCTACATGCCCGCCGACTGGCACCGCCAGGGAGCCGTCATCCCCTGGGAGCTGCAGCGCCACCCGCTCTGGCCCCCGCGCGCCCAGAAGGGCGAGGCCTGGGTAACCGCCATGAAGGCACACCGTCCGGACGAAACCGTCCTGAAGACCAAGTGGATGCAGATGGGCTGGGTGCCTGTCGAAGGCGGAGATCCCGTCTACCTCATCGGCGACCAGGTGATTGGTGACGCCGACCTGAGCACCGCTGTCTGCGGCGTGGATGACCGCAAGGTCCCGGTAGCCCAGCATTACGGTGTCGGTGACCTCGTGGACGGAGACTACGACGACGAGGGTTACCGCCAGCTCGTACGTGAGGACTTCCAGAAGGTCATCGACACGTACGTCACCTCCAATGCCTGGACTGAGGATGCCACTGCGGCCCTGGTGCTGGCTGTGGCGCTGCGCCCGACCATCCCGCTGCGTCCGCGCGCCTCCATCTACCTGTGGGGCCCGAAGGGCAAGGGCAAGTCCTGGACCGCACAGTGCATGATGTACTTCTGGGCCCGGAAGAAGACTGACTGGCTCGACAAGCTCCCCGGCCAGGCCAAGGACACCGCGGCCGCCATCGAGAATGCCCTGGCCTATACGCCGATCTGGGTTATCGACGACATGGCACCGTCCTCCGTGAAGCGCCAGGCCGAGCAGGAGGATGCCAAGCTCTCGGATATGACCCGTGCGATCTTCAACAACGCCGGCAAGGGCCGCATGAACGCTGACATGACGGCGCGCAAGACCAACAAGCCGATGACGCAGCTGATCATGACCGCCGAGAATGAGCTGACCACCCCGTCTGCCAAGGAACGCCTGATTCCTGTCTTCATTGGCCCGGGCAAGCTCAACCCGTTGAAGACGCCCACGGACCAGATCAACAAGATGGCCCGCAACGAGGGTGTTCAGGCCCGCTTCACCTCCCACGTGCTGCGCTACATCCGCCGCTCGGCCATCGGCACCCAGGGCGGCTGGGAGAACTACATGACCGGCCTGGAAGAGAAGCGGATCCAGGTCCAGAACACTGCCGGAACGATCATGAAGAAGCTCGGGGCAGCATCGGGCTCGCTGGAGCGTACGACGTCGCTGGCAGCGGACGTACTGCTGACCTTTGAGATCCTCAAGCAGCTCGCCCAGGAACTGGACATGGGCCGCGAAATGGTCCGCCTGTTCTCCGTCCACGAGCTTGGCGGGGAGATCATCAAGCTGGTCAACGAGGCGCATGCCCACAACCAGCAGGCAGCACCCGGCATCTCCCTGGTCCGCGCGCTCTCGGCACTGCTCGCCTCCGGTTCAGCGCACGTGATCTCCGGTGATGATCCCAACCGGCCGCCGATCGAGGGTACGGACAGCGGCGAGTCGCTGGCCAACTCCGGCCTTGGCTGGGTAGGCGGATCAAGCGACGGCACCATGCGCCCGGGCGGGGTGAATATCGGAACAGTGATCACTGCCACGGATCCCGACGGGCACTCACGGAAGATCATCCTCTTCGATGTCCACACGGCCTTCAACAAGGCGCAGGCGGCCTACCCGACCCTGATCCCCTACGGCCAGGGCACCGGTTCAGCCTGGTCCTCAGTATGGGATGAAGGCCTGGCCGCCGGGTACATTTCCCGGTCCAGGCACTCCACCGGAGCCCTCCTGACCACGGCCCGCCGGGCAGTGGGTTCCCGCCGGATTTCCGGTGTCCCCATCGAAGTCGACACGATTCTTCGCGGAGGCACCGCGGTGGACGATACGGCAGAGGAAGCCTAGGCACCCCCTCCCACGGCGCGCCGGAGGGTCCCAGCCCGCGAATGATTGGGGCCCTCCGGCGATCGGTGGACCGTTTTTTGACCGTTTTGCTCCCGAAACGGGGTTTCTGCCGACGATCCGGCGACCGGTTTACCCCCTTCTGCCGACATGCCCCGGGGCACCCTACCCCCGTTTTGACCCGGGATTCCGGGGTTTTTGAGATCAGCGCCGACAAGACCAACGCTGACGACAGGGGGAGGACGCCTATAGAGGGTGTCCATATAAGTAATTTGAGAGAGGGGAACACATAGGGCCCCTTATATATATATAACTCTTAACTTGTCGGTTTAGTTGGTTATATATGGAGGCCCCCTCTTCTCCCCTTTATTTCCGGGGATTTTCTCTGCCGACATGACCCCTGGTTTTCGTCGCCAGGGTGTCGGTTGGTGTCGGCAGGGCTGTCGGCACAAAAAGTTGCCACCCATCAGCGAATTCGGCGCATAGAAACTATATGACCACTATTACGCTGAAGCCGCCTTTGCTCCGCGACAAGGTCGCCTGGGACGGCAAGAAACTTGTCGTCACCGATGACAGCCTCATCAATTCCAAGCTGCGCCGCAAGGCGCTGTCCGCATCGACCTCCAAATCCATGCAGTCCTGCGCTGCACGCTGGGTGGGGGAGCGCCTGCTGCGCAGCGACGACGAAGATCCTTTCGCGCCGGCACCGCTGGGCACCAGCGCCCACACCGTCCTCGAAGACCTCTACGCCCTGCCCGGGCACCAGAGGACCATGGCTGAGGCCGAGAAGATCACCATCGGGTACGCCGACAAGATGTGGCCCGATGACCGCACCGCCTCCGACGCCGTGCGGGCTGCGGTGAAGATCGCACGCGCGCGGTGGATCACCGAGGTCAAGGCCGCCTACGAGGGAATCTTCGTGATCGAGGATCCGCGCACCATCGTGGTCAAGGGGCGCGAGCACCAGGTCAAGGACATCGAGGTCAACGGGGTGCCCATCATCGGGTACATCGACCGTATTTCCGAAGCGACCGTCGACGGGGTCACCGGCCTTGTTCCCGAGGATTACAAGTCCGGCAAGGTCCTGAGCACCTACTTCGGCGACGACCACGGGGACCAGCTGCGCATCTACAGCAAGGCCATCCACGTCGAGTTCGGTGAAATGCCCGTCGGCGCCAAGGTGCTCTACACGAAGTTCGGCAAGTTCCGCGACATTGACCTGTCCAAGCGGGCCATGGATAAGACCCTGAAGGTCTTCGCCCTGTCCTGGAAGCGCCACAACAACTACATGAAGTCCCAGGCGTTTCCCACGAAGGTCTCCGCCCTGTGCGGCTGGTGCCCGCTGGTGAACTCCTGCCCCGTCGCCAAGGCCGAAGGCAAGACCGTCTCGGAGAAGGTCGCAGACCAGATCCCCTCCGCCACCGAACTGGGCATCCCGACACTGCGCCCGGGACTGATCGTTCCCGTTCCGGCAGCCTCGGCGGACCGTCTGGACGACGACTCCACGGACACCGTCACCTTCTTCCCGCCGGACGAAGATCCACACCCCGAAGAAGCCGCGGCGCTGGGGAGAGCTTCAGAAGCTGCCGCACACATAGGGAACAGCGGGCAGAGCCCGGACGAACTCTCGAAAGAGGAACACATGGCAATCATCGAAGGCAAGCCCTGGGACACGTACACCAAGAACGGTGAACTGAACCCGATCTCCTTTACGGCCATCGGTGTCTTCGGCATCGCTGAGATGGCACTGGAAGCCCTGCACAAGGCAGGCCAGCCCGTCACCGGCAAGAACGTCAAGGCGCTGGCCGCGACCTTCCGGCACATCGTCATCACCGCGCAGGAAGACTGGACCGGAACCACGTCCATGGCCGATGCGGCCAACACCCGGATGCGCGGCGCCCTGCGTTCGGTGACCGCCACCCTTCCGATGCCGTTCGGCGAGCCCAAGGAAGCCTGGGACGACTGGGTATCCAAGGCCGTCAAGCGCTGCTCGTCCATCGTCGCTGTCGCACACTACGTCTTTGACGGCGTCGAGGACGACGAGCCGTGGAGCGGCCTTGCCTCCGCTCCGGCGCTGAGCGTCGTTCCTGACACTGCCGAGAGCGCTGCCGAGACGGAAGAGGCAGCCCCCGCCGAAGAGCCTGCACCGGCTCCGGCCCGCAAGGCCCGCCCGGCCCGCCGTGCTCCCCAGCCTGCCCCGGCAGCAGAGGAGTCCGCCGAGGACGACACCGACGAGTTCGAGGAAGAAACGAAGCCTGCACCCGCCCCCAAGGCCAAGCCGAAGCCGAAGGTCACCACAGATGATCTGGAGTTCCCGGCCGACGACGATGACGACTTCGCGTACTCCGCCTAGCCCCAGCCACCACCGAACCGCCCCTCCAACGAAAGAAGCACCATGAGCCTTGACACCAAGGAACGCAACGACATCATCCTTGCCGCGGTCAACATGACCGGCCCCGTCGGCGATGACCTCCCGGACTGGAACACCCGGGTCCGCGCCAACACCAAGAAGCTGACCATCATGCTCGGGGAAACCTCCGAACTGGCCAAGACCATCGACATGGTCCAGAACTGCAAGGTCTTCTCCGGCACCATCCTGCACGTAGCCAAGGAAAAGACTTCCAAGCGCGGATTCGTGGGACTCAAGACCACTCCCTCGAAATTCAACCCGGACGGCGTGGAGTCGGTGCGTACCGAAATCACGGAGAACAACCCGGAAGCCCTGGCATTCTGCCGCCAGCTGCGCAGCCTCGAAGGCCACCGCGTGCTGGTCTGGGTCGAAATGCAGACCAACGAGGATGCCACCCGCAAGTTCCGCATCCTCCAGCATGTAGAGGACCTGGGCCTGGACCCCGAATACGACGAGGACGAAGCCAAGGAAACCACCCTGGCCAAGATGCGCAAGTAGCCTCCGCCTCCACGAAAACCCCTCCGGCACCGTTCTGCCGGAGGGGTTTTCTGCGTCCGCAGCCGTCACCGCCGCGTCTACGCATGTCCATGGGCAGATCAGATCTACAAGGAGAGACACCCATGAGCGAAACTCCCTACGCAGGCTCCTACGGCTACAACCAGGACCCGCTGGACACGCTGCCCGACACCGCCGAAGACTACGACGGCGCCCCCGCCGAAGAGGCACCTGCTGACGCCGACGAAGAGCTGGACGGCGAGCAGGACGAGAGCACCGATGCCGGCTCCGGCCGGACCCGCACCGCCGCCAAGCCCGCATCGTCAAAGGCCGCCTTCCGCCGCGTGGCAGCCAAGGCACTTGAAGTGGATGCCGCCTCGGGGACCACCCGTTCCGTTGCTGCTGTCCTGACCGGTTCGACCGAGGACGCCGCGGACCTCACCGCCGCGATCATGACTGCACCGCGCAGCGTGACCGCTCCCCTGAGCGACCTCGACGAAGTCATTGATGCCCTGGCCACACGCCCGTGGGAAGCCGGCGTCATCGCTGCCTCCATGGACCGCAGCCGCCTGAAGGCTGTCTGGGGCCTGCTGCACGCGCTGGAAGCCGTGGATACACCCACACCGCCGGCACGCGCCGACAAGGCCGGCCTGGGTGTTGTACGTGCAGCCAACGACCTGGGCGACGAGCAGAAGGCTGAGCTCATCACAGCCGCCGATCTGCTCAAGCGCTCCTAAGAGCCGGAACCGGGAGGCAGGCCATGGGCCGCAACACGAGGAAACCCGTCCAGGACGAATTCTGGATGGAGAGCGTGGAGGAACTTCCCCGCGCCGACATTGAGTTCATCGACAAGTCCAGCAAGCGGATGAAGTTCAACCGCATGTTCATCTACACAACCATCGGCCTGATGCCGGTGTCCCTGCTGGCCAACATCGCCATGCTCCCCAAGGTCCTGGAAGAGGAGCCGCCCCCGCCTGCGGTGGCACAGACCGTCAGCTCCCCGACCAAGGCAGTAGCCATGACCGCGGTGGAGAAATGGCTGAACACGGTTCCCTCGCCGCTGCCCGGCGGCCGCCTGCTTTCCTGGGACGGCGCCGAAGTGCAGGTCGAGCCCTCCATCGTCACGAACGCCGACACCGGCCAGACGGACGAAGTCCAGGGACTGCAGCTGCACACGATGACCCTCGTCACCGGCGGCGGTGTCCTCTACACCACCCAGGTGCAGGTCGCCTACAACGAGATCCGCGGGGCACAGGTCATGGGCAAGCCGTCCCTGATCCCGCGCGCACCGGATGAAACCTCCGCCTGGCCGAACCTGAGTGCCTGGCCGGGCCTGGTCACCACCAGCAATACCGACGAGATCAGCCAGGCCGTGGACGCATGGGTTGAGGCCTTCACCTCCGGTGATCCCAACGTACTGCGCCTGACCGTCGGCGACACCGGAGCCAACCGCTCCTACGTGCCGCTGATGAACGCCACCGCCAGCGAAGTGAAGGTCAACACCGTCGCGTCCAAGCCCCTGGACCCCAACGCGCCCGATACCGAACGCCCCGGCACGGTCGTGGCGCAGGTCGAGTTCAAGATCAAGTGGGACAACCAGGAAGTGTCCCGGGGGCAGACGCTCTCGAGCATGACCTACGACGTGCTGATCGAGAACGCAGACACTGCAGCGCCGAAGATCGTCGCCTGGGGCGGAGCCGGCACCGGCGAGGAACTCAAGCCGTACATGAACGCCGTCGAGGGCCGGAAGATCACCTCCGACACCATCAAGAACGGCGAAGCCGCAGCAGCACCCGAAGAGTCAGGCAACTAAACCATGGCCAAAAAAGCCCCCGCACAGGCCCCGCTGATTGATGTCTCCATCCCCACCATGCTCCGCACCCGGCTGCCCGACGGCCGGCTGCTGGGCGTGGACGGTTCCGTCTGGCTGATCCGCCGCGTGCCGCTCGAACCGGTCGTTGACGCCAAGAGCGTCGATGAGCGCATGAACGTCTTCACCCCGCTGCTCGCCGCCTACGACGAGCTTTCCGCCATGACTCCGGTCGGTGTGACCCGCCGTGCGATGGCCCGGAAGGACTACCGTCAGACCCAGCTGCTGATGGTGAACCTGAACCGGCTGTTCAACCCCACCGGCCACCAGCTGGCAGGGTTCCTGAAGCGCTCCTTCCCGGCGCAGGTCACCGAGAAGCGGATGCTCTTCCTGGCAGTGAAGCTCGCGTCAAAGGTTGGCGGCGCCGGTGGCCTGAAGGCTGCCATCGAGTCGGTGACCGAAACCCTGACAGTCGGCGGCTCCCCGCTCTCGGACTACGACGTGGACCTGAAGAAGGTTGACGCGGCGCTGGCGCGCTGCGGCCTGACGACGCCCACCTCCGAAGAGCTCTCCATCGCCAACTCGTGGTGGAACCGCGGGCACTTCCCTGACACCGTCGACCTTCCGCACTCGGATCATCTGCACGTCTTTTCCGACGCCAAGGCAGTGCGCATGGCAGATGATGCCGGACGCACCAACTGCCACGAGTGGCCCGAGATCCCCAACCACCGGACCCTGACCTTCGCCACCCTGGAGGATTTCGAGTTCGACTTCATCCCGCCCACGGACCCGAACGCCCACTGGGCCACCGGCCTGCTGGACGATGAAGCCGTGGCCATCTCCATCCGCGGCAGCATCGAACCGGCGAAGATTACCCGCGCGGAGCTGCGCCGCCAGCGCAAGCGGTACATGGACGACATCCGCGAACGCGTCGAGCAGCACAAGATGGAGCGCGCCGAGCAGGACGAAATGCTCCAGACCCTTGAGGACGTTGAAGGGGTCTACGGATCCAACGGCGGTTCCCCGACCCTGGTGGATGCCTCCGTGCTTGTCGCGTTCGACGGCGAAGTAGAGGACATCACCCAGGCCGGCGGGAACTCGCAGGCGAACCTGCGCATCATGAACTTCCGCCAGCGTCAGGCCCTGGCCGAAATGATGCTCTGCTCCCACATCCGGGCTAACCCGAACCTGCATGACCTGCCCTCCCAGACCGTCGCCTGCTCAGGGATCCAGTCCCTCTCCACGGTGGGCGACAAGACCGGCGCCCTGCTCGGCTTCACTGAGCGCGACCGCCAGCCGGCCTACGTCTCCCCGACAGCGGCGTCCACGGCCGACGGCCTGCCCATCTTCCTGAACGTGGGCGGCACCGGCTCGGGTAAATCCCAGGTCCTGCTCTGGAAGGCCGTTCAGTACGCCGAGATGGGCGGACCCCAGGTGATCATCGACCCCAAAACGGGATCAGATCACAGTCCCACGGTCCTGGCAGCCGGCGGGCAGGTCAGCTCCCTTGACGACCTGGCCAACTCAGACGGCGTGTTCGACCCCATCCGCTTCTCGCTGCGCCCGGAGGTGGGCGTGGAAATGGCTGCATCCATGCTCTCGGCCATCGACCCCTGGGGCGGTAACGCGGCAAGGTACGAAGTCGCCGTGTACAACGCCCTGTCCTACGGTGTCGCCAACGGCGCCCAGTGCGTCGGCCAGGCCCTCCACCTTGCCCACAACGCAGGGAAGGCGACCGCAGACCTCGTCAACCCGGTCTTCGAGCTGGCCGATTCCTCCCCGATGTTCCGTGCCTGCGTCGGCATGAACCCCAAGACCAAAGGCCTTCGCATCCACGACGGCATCACCTACATCAAGGTCGGCGACTCGCACCTTGATCTGCCCGAGCCCGGCGCCATCAGCCAGGCCACCCTGATGCAGCGCGTCTGCCTGGCACTGGTTCGCATGATGGTGTTCGGTTCCGCCATGGCCCTCACCGGCCGCGGCGGAGCGATCCACCTCGATGAGGCCTGGGTGTTCCTCGGCGCCGGCAAATCCGAGGTGGAGCGCCTGGGCCGTCTGGCCCGTTCCCAGAACGTGCTTCCGGAGCTGTACACCCAGCGTGTCTCCGATGCCCTGAAGGCAGAACTGACAGGCTACATCTCCCGCGGACTCATCCTGCCGATCGAAGACGCTACTGAGGCCCGCGCAGCGTGCCAGCTCTTCAAGCTCGACCCGACACCGGAGCGCATGGCACGCATCACCGCCAAGGCTGAGATCGGCGACGGCGAATCGGTGGCCATGAACTGGAACTCCATGAAGGCCCTGCGTGACCCCAACGACCCGGAGCGGCGCGTCATGCGCGGTGCCGTCGGGATCTACGCCGACCTTGCCGGCCGGGCAGTTCCCGTGGAGATCGTACTGCCGAAGAACTTCCTGGCGCTGTCCTCCACCAGCCCGGAGGACATCAAGCGCCGCGAGGCCGAGGCCACGGCACGGGAGCTTGAACGCAGGCAGGAAGCAGCACTGGCCGTCATCTGACAGTCGCTGCAGGGGCCCGGGACACTTGCCCGGGCCCCTCTCTGTGCCCGGCGGTGAAAGCCCGCGGCAGTGCCGCACACATAGGGACCCGGTGACAGTTCCGGCACCGTCCGGCAGGGCCCTGTCCGGTGTGATGGATCACACATGCCCCAAGTGGGGACACCTTGGGGGTCAGCCGCACACATATCCGATGTGCAGCAGCAGACAATCACCACAGACTCCACTTGCCGGGACGTACTTCAGCAGTACGCTGCCGGATCCCTCGAAGAACACACTGCCAGGCAGCTCATCGCTGCAGCCCTGCATGCCTCCGGCATCACTGGATCGGTCGCCTCCGAAAAAGCCGTGCAGAGCCCCCAGGTCCGTGCCGACCTTCAGGCCGAGATGGAGGTCCTGCTCTACACCAAAATCATGCAGACCGAGGCCGGCGGGTTCGACCTGACGCTGGCCATGAACACCTCCGCCACAGCGTGGGCGAGGCAGCTGCTTCGCACCGCCAGGGCATCCCTGCTGCGCAACATCCACATCCGCACCAACGCACGGCTGGACCTCGTGGACCCCGTCCCCAACAAGGACAAGTACACCGACTCCCCGCCGCCGCTGTCCCACACGGTCTTCCACTCGGCGTCCGTGGATGAGGCGGATGACCCCAATGAGGACGGCGAGACCTTCACCGACGCTGCCGAATGGCTGCGCTCCAAGCAGCGCCATCTGCGCGACAGCTCCAAGCTCTCCGCCTCGGCAGCATCCATCATGCACGGCTACGGCGTTCCCGCCGTTGCCCGCCCGCCCCTGGCTGAGCGCAAGCGGCTGAAAGCCATGATCACCGAACAGCCCGAACTGGCCCACCGCTCCGTAACTGCGATGCGTGCCCTCATCGAATCCGAACCGTACCCCTACACGGTGGACGAAGGCCTGCTGGCCCTGTGGGACAACTACTCCTTCGACCAGATGGACGCCATCGCCAGTGCGCCGCCGAGGGTCGCCCACGTGCTCGTCGACTCAGCTGTCTCTGACCGCGCCCGCCCGTCCCGGAACGTCCTGCGCCTCTTTCAGGCCAGCGTCCGTGCACTGGGCACCGGTGTGGGATGGGCGCGGCTGGCAGCCGAGACCTGCGAAACGTTCATCGCGCTGGAATTCGAGGCGTACTCCTCCTTCGACACAACCGGAGCCGAATACCGCGACGAACGCCTGGCCGGACGGCGCATCAGCGTCATGAAGTCCCCGGAAGTCTTCGCCCGCGTCCTGGCCCACCCCGGACAGCGCCTTGGCCTGACCGAGAACGACATCTATGAGCAGCTGGACCGGCTGATTACCACCATGACCGAATTCGACGTAAAGGCCCCCGCCGCATGAACAAGCTGACCGAACGCCTCTCACCTTTCTGGAAGATGGCCCTTGGATGGATCATCGCCGCGGCGGTCTCCATCGCCCATATCCGCATTATCTTCTCCGTCCAGATGACCGAAGCGAACTTCATGTGGCTGTACCCGCTGCTCATTGCCGCGCCGGGCATCATCAGCATGATCCTGCTGCCGGGGGAGATCCGGCACTGGTACCGCTGGACTGCCATCGTCGGACTCTCCTTCAGCGTCTACGCCGAGGCACTGCCGCTCGTCCTGGCCATCGGAGGCACCTACGCGCTGCAGCAGGCCTGGGTCACCGAACGGACCCTGAGCCTGAAGGACGTCATCACGTTCAACCGCCGCCCCACCGCCGAGGCGAAGACCCGGAAGCAGGAGCCTGCCGGGGCCTCCAAGGCAGCAGGGAAAGCCAAAGCCGGCGCCTAGGGCTCCCCGGGCTGCGCCCGGCTGAATCACCCCCACAGCACGGCCCCGCGGGGCCAGGCCCACCGACCACGAAGGCACCGCCATGACCACCATGATGAAAACCCTCACTGAAGCAGTGCGGATCGCTACCGGCATCCCCGACGCCATGCCCCGTCCCGGGCAGGCGACCCTGACCGAACACATCGAAGAGGCCATCCAGAACACCGGCCACGTCGTCGGCGTCGCCCCCACCGGCCTCGGCAAATCGCTCTCCCTGCTGGCCCCGGCCATGGTGGCAGCAGCTGAACTGGGACAGCGGACCATCATCAGCACCGAATCGCTTTCCCTGCAGGCCCAGATCATCGACAAGGATGCCCCCAACGCGGCCGCCGCATGCGAAAAAGTCACCGGCACCCGCCCTGACGTCGCGCTGCTCAAGGGGTTCTCCAACTACCTCTGCCTGGCCGCGGTCCGCGACACAGCCGAAGCTCTCACGGGCACCGCAGGCGGCCGCCTGCCCAAGCACGCCCTGAAAGCCGCCCTGGCCAAGATCCGTAAGTCCGGCACCGCACAGCTGGACGGACGCCCCTTCGACCTGGCCGCCGGCATCCCGCTTCTGACCTGGGCGCTGTCCCTGCCCGAGGACGCCGCCGGAGACAAGCAGTCCTACGAAGGCGACCTGACCAGCGAGCTCTGGAACACCGTCTCCGTAGGCCCCAGCGAATGCATCGGCGACAGCTGCCCTGTCTTCGACCTGTGCAAACCCAAGAAGGCACGCGCCAAGGCCGCCGAGGCGGACATCGTAGTGACCAACCATTCCATGCTCGCAGTCCAGGCAGCCAAAGGTGTTCCGGTTCTGGTCGGCAACAGGACCCTGGGCGAGTTTCACATCATCATGGTCGATGAGGCACACGCGCTGCCCGAGAATGTCCGCAACGCCGGCGCCAGCGAAGTCTCCGTCGCCACGGTCACCGCGCTGGCGAGGGCCATCACCCGTGTCCTCGATGAATCCGAAACCCGCGTGGCGCACCTCGTCCGGGAGGGCAAGGCGCTGGCACTGGAGCTCAACGACGAACTGGCAGCCCTTGGCCGCGGCACCAAGTCAGGCGAAGTCCGCAAGATCACCGAAAACGAAGACCCTGTAGAGACGACGGGTGACATCATGATCGGCTGGGCGCGGTCGGTGAAAAGCGCCCTGGAGACCCCTGCAAACTCCTCCAACACCAAGATCCGCCTTGCAGCCAAGCGCCTGAACGGCCGGATGGATACGTTCATCGCCAACATCTCCGCAGTGAAGCTTCACAAGACCGGCGTCGCCCGGTGGATCGAGATGAAGACTCCGCCCAAGGATGCCAGGAGCCAGATCCCCTACTGGGCAGCCAGTTCCTCGCCGGTCAACGTCGGCGGGATGCTCCTGGCCAACCTGTGGACCGCACCGGTACTGCCAGATGAAGAGGACCCCGTCGCGCAGGCCATGAAGGAAGCCGGAGAACCTGCCGAGGAAGAGCTGGGCACGTACCCGATGACCGTGATCGCCGTCTCCGCCACCCTGCCCGGCAGGTTCGGCTACCAGGCGGGCATGAGCGCCGAGAACGTGAGCTACCCCAGCCCCTTCGACAAGGCCTACGGATCATCCCTGCTCTACATTCCCAAGCTGGTCGGACCGGAAATCCAGGAGCTCTACCCCGGCTGGGCACCGGGCCGCCGGGCACGCTTCGACGCCCGCCTCCACGAAGGATGGGCCGCGCGCAAGAACGTCGAACTCGTCGACGCCGTCCACGGACGCGCCCTGATCCTGTCGGCCAAGTCTTCCTCCGGGGAGCGATACGCCAAGGAGCTGCGCGCCGCCGCCAAGGGCCGCTGGAAGGTCTACTCCCAGTGGGACGGGCAGTCCACCCGGTACCTGATGAGCGCATGGCGCGATGACGAGCACGCCGTGCTGGTCGGCACCAAGTCACTCATGACCGGCGTGGACGCCCCCGGGCGCACCTGCTCGCTGGTCACTGTGGACCGGATCCCCCGGCAGGCAGGCAACCCCGTGGGCGATGCCCGCGTGGAAGCACTGATGGAAGCGCTGCAGACCGACAAATGGTCCGCTGACCGCCTCGTGTACGTCTCGGAAGCCGCACTTCTCCTGGAACAGGCAGCCGGACGGCTCATCCGTTCCATGGGCGACGTCGGAATGTTCGCTGTCCTCGATCCGCGGTTCCTGAAGACAGGGCCGGTCAGCTACCCGGAGATGACCCGGCGGGTCTACAAGAAGGCCGTCGAACGCTTCCTGCGCGTGACCACCAGCCACAAAGCAGCCATCGAATTCCTCGAAGAGCTCTCCTCCGGGGACATGGAACTGGCCGCCTGAGCATTCCCGGCCCCGGCCGTACACAGTCCCTTTACCTGCAAAAACCTCCGCAGCACGCCCGCTGCACCGATGAAAGGCACCCATGTCCCAGAAGACCGTCACCGTTTACTCCAAGCCGTCCGGCTGCCAGCAGTGCATCGCCATGAAGCGCGCCCTGGAAAAGACCGACGTCTACTACGTCGTCCTTGACGCCACAGCTGATGAGCACAAGGCGTTCCTCGACACGCTTGGCTACATGCAGGCACCGGTCACCGTCGTCCACGACGCCGAAGGCAACCGCGTCGACGACTTCTTCGGGTTCCGGCCGGATAAGGTGGCCGAGCTCGCAGCAGACCCGGCGGTGCGCCGCCGCGAAGCAGTCGCAGCCTAGCCAGCCGCGGAGGGCCCGGTTTCCACGTCGGAGGCCGGGCCTTTCCCGTGCCAGGGCAGTTTCCTGTCCGCCGTGGGCGCCTGAAACGCATAGAAATAGCGTGAGCACAATTTCCCTGCCGAAGACCCGGAGCCGGCTGGCTGACCTCCTGATCGCCGAAACTGCTGCAGCCTTTACCCTCAGCCACGGCAGGTTTCCCGGCCCCGGTGAGCCCGAGCTGTATGCCTGGCTTGAACGCAAGCGCCGGGCCGCCCGCAAAGGACGCCTGCGCCCCCGTCTGGACGCCTTTCTGGGTGAGAACATGCCGGGGTGGCGCCTGAGCCGCGAGGACCTCTGGAACGCGTCCCTGAAGGACCTGGCTGAAGCAGAGAATCCCACTTCCAAGCAGCGGGCCTGGCTCGCCTCACAGCGCCGCGCATCACGGACCGGGACGCTCACCGCCCGCCGCCGCAGTGCACTGGACGCAGCCCTCGGCAAATGGGATAAGCCTGCAGCTCCGCAGCCCCCGTCCTGGCAGGAACGGGCCGATGACATCACCGACTTCGTGGACCTGCACGGACGGCTTCCCTCCGCCTCCGGCCGGGACGATGAGGCATCCCTGGCCCGCTGGCTCACCCACCAGCGTGCACGCGCCCGCGCCGGACACCTGCTCCCACGGCAGATGTCACGGCTGGACCGGGACGCCCCCGGCTGGCTCCCCGCCGGCGAAGGCCGCGACTTCCCCTGGCAGGCACGGGCCAAGGCACTCACCGCCTTCGTAGACACCGCCGGCCGCTGGCCCAAGCCCTCCGTCCCCGCTGAGGCCGACCTGGCCAAATGGGCCAGAGCCCAGAGAACCGCACACCGCAACGGCAAGCTGGCCGAAGCACGGACTGTGCTCCTGGCCGGGATTCCCGGCTGGCCCGATGCCGTGACCGGGGAATGGAAGCTGTGATGCTCGACGAACGCCGGATTCCGCCGGCAGTGGCCGCCTTCTATGAATCCACCGGCCGCTGGCCCTCAGCCGTCACCAGCTCGGATTACGAACGGTCCCTGGGCCTGTGGCTGAACCGGCAGCGCGTCAGCTTCGCCGCCGGCAGCATGGACGACTTCCGCCGTGCCGCGCTGGACCATGCGATACCCGGATGGGAAGCAGATCCTGACGGCATCTGGCTGGACCGGGCCCGGGAAGCCTCCGACTTCCTGCTCTCCCACCGCCACTTCCCTTCGGTGCACGCGCTGGATTACAACGAGCGGATGGTCGCCCTCTGGCTGACGGGACAGCGCGCACTGCGCACCGCCGGAAAACTCCGCGCAGACCGTCTGGCGTGGCTGGACGGCCACTGCCCGGGCTGGACCAGGACCCCGCCCAAGACCCTGACCAAGAAGACAGCCGGATCCGCCGGCGCGCCCGCCTAAACCCTGAGAAGGCCACCTATGAACACCCCGGAACACACACCGATCAGCACATCCGCCTCGGAAGCTGCCGTCGTCATCGCCGAAGCCCTGGAACCCCATGCCTCCCCGGAGGCCATGAATGCCTTCAAGGAAGCTGCAGCAGCCTCAGGCAACACCGTGGATGAATCCCTGCCCCATCTGCAGGAACTGCTGCGTCTGACCGTAGAACATCTCAGCCTCCGGCGCCCCGGTATCGACACCAGCGGAGCCCTGCAGCGCCTCGCTGACGGTTCGCACACCTCTGAGGACATCGACCGGCTGAACCTCAACGCGATGACGGAGCCCATTGCCTATGTCCTGGACGGCGACTGGGACTTCCCGGCCGTTCCCGGGCTTGCTGTAGCGCTCTACCTGCAGGGGAATCCCGCGATCGACCGCTGCGTCGTGGATGCCGCCCTGGCTGAACTCACCACATTCCTGAACAGCCCCGAATCGGTCAAAGCGCAGCCGGCACCGGTCCGGAACATCATCCTGATCAACCCCGCCGGCCAGCCCGAACAGCTGAACCCGGCGGAAACCGACGAGGACTACGCCTTGAAGGCAGCCTGACGAACCATGGACCCGAGGGTTATTTGGCGGTCTTCCATCCCCCGCCCGGGGGGTCGTCATCGGGGCCTGTCCGCTGCTCCTGCGCAGCTTCTTTGGGAACTCCTGGCAAATTGACCCAGCCGTGGCGTGACAGGTCCAAAGTGTGCTCAGCAACGGCGCGGAAGATGCTTTCCATGTTCAGTCTCCAGTCCGCGAACGGCGGCTGAACCACCACCAGTTCGTCCAGCTGCAGAGATTCACGCAGCGCCACCTCTTCCTGAGGATCCTCACCGCTGAGCGCGAGGAAGACCTTCTCGGCGCCGTAGCGTTCTGCACGCCCGCGTAGCCTGCTGATGCCTTCGCTGAAGGCCTGCCTCTGCCCTGCATCTCCCAGAGGCGGCAGGACCTGGTATATGCCGCGGAACTGTCCGGTTCTTTCCGTGTCACGAATATTCTCCGGGGTCCGGACAACCATGATGGTCTGCAGGTCTCTGCTCCGGTCGTTGCAGATGTCGCAGTACCGTCCGGATGCGTCGTTGCCACACTCTTCGCAGGTACCGGACGGCCCTGCGTCCGCGGGCCGCCCGCCTGCATCCGGTGCCTGTTTGGGGGTGGCGCCCTCCAGTCCTGTCTCCGCTGGATCTGTCGCAGTTTCCTGTCTCAGCTCGGCGTATACATCCCGGTTTCCAGACCACGGGGACTGTTCTGGGGCAGCGGTGGCGGGCTGCCGCCAGGCCCTGCGCAGGAAGAGGGCGTTAAGCATGTCGGCCAGCGTGTTGTCGTGGGGAACGATGGGCTCACGCATGTGCGGCCTGCCTGGCCGACATAGCACTGCCGCCGAGCAGCAGCAGAAAGCCAAATCCAGTGATGCCCTGAAGGAAGTCGCCTGCCTGACCGGTCAGGAAATGCGCGCACACCCCTCCAATGAGGGCAAGCAGCATGGCGACCGCGAGATGCGCACCGATGGCTTGCCTGATACGAGGGACAGGGGTGCTGCTGCGGAGGATCTCAATGAGGTTCAGTGCCAGGACACCCAGCCCCAGAATGAATCCCCCAAAAGCTCCTGCGAATGCGGCCGCCAAGTCCATGATTCCTCCTCCGCACCAGAGCGTAACAGGCACGGAGGAGGAATCACCCGGTTAGACAGCGCCCGCGCCGGTGGGGTCCGGCGCGGACAGGGGGAGCGGTCGTTCCTAGTGGCCCATGCTGCCGCCGCCGTCGACGGGGATGACAGCTCCGGAGATGTAGGAGGCTTCATCCGAGGAGAGCCAGCGGATTACCCGGGCAATCTCTTCCGGCTCCGCGAACCGCCCTGCAGGAATGCCTTCGAGGTAGTGGGACTGCATTTCGTCCGAGACTTCGTTGAACATGTCGGTCTTCACGACGCCGGGCATGATGACGTTCGCGGTGATGCCCCTGGATCCCAGTTCCCGTGTCAGGGACCGTGCGATGCCGATGAGTCCGGCCTTGGACGCGGAGTAGTTGATCTGGCCGGCGGCGCCGTAGATGGCTGAGACGGAGGAGACCAGGACGATGCGACCGCTGCGCTTTTTCATCATGCCCTTGGACGCGCGCTTCACGGCGCGGAAGGCACCGGTGAGGTTGGTGTCGATGACGGAGGTGAAGTCCTCTTCGCTCATGCGCAGGAGCAGCTTGTCGTTGGCGATGCCGGCGTTGGCCACGAGAACGTCCACCGGCCCATGTGCTGCTTCGACTTCCTTGAAGGCTGCGTCGATGCTGTCTGAGTCCGTGACGTCAGCGCGGACGGCCAGGACGCCTTCGGGCAGGTCGGCGTCGGACCTGCAGGTTACGGCCACTTTGTCCCCGTTCTCCAGGAACGCCTTTGCAGTGGCCAGCCCGATGCCGCGGTTGCCGCCGGTAATCAGAACACTTCGTGCGTCTGCCATGTTCACACCCTTCACATTGGAAACATTGACCTATAGACCGTATCTGCCGGGGCATGGTGAGCGGGAATCCTGATGCCGCACACATGGCTGATATGGCTACAGCTACCTCTCTCCCCACGTCCGTCCCGGCAGGAACTTTCACTCTTGACGATGTCTCAGGGCCGCATCCGGTTCCGCGCAGGCCGATCCGGGCCGCCTACGCGGCCAGGCAGTCCCTGGCCGCTGTAAATCCCGGCCTCATCGCCCAGTGGCACCCGGAACTGAACGGTGACCTCACCCCGGAAGACTTCACGCCCTCCTCGAACCAGAAGGCATGGTGGATCTGTGAAGCGGGAACACACCCGCCGTACTTCGCACGGATTTCCAACCGCAACGACGGCAGCGGATGCCCCGGCTGCGGAAGGGAACGCACCATCGCAGGCAGCACCACACCCCGGCCCGGCAGGAGCCTCGCCGAAGCGAACCCGCAGCTCGCCGCCGAATGGGACCACGAGGCCAACGGAGAGATCACGCCCGACATGGTGTGTGCAGGCAGCAACCGTCCAGCCGCCTGGATTTGCCCTGAAGGCCACCCCGGGTACACGGCAAGACCTATCAGCCGGAGCTCCGGCATCGGATGCCCCGTCTGCGGCCGTGAACGCAGGCTGAACAGCAGGACGCTCCCCGCGCCGGGCCGCTCCGTGGCGGAGAAACTGCCGAAGGTGGCAGCAGAATGGGATGCCGCAGCGAACACCCCGCGCACACCCGCCGACGTCGCCGCGACCTCCAAGCGCGTCTACAGCTGGCTCTGCCCCGAGGGACACCCGCCCTACCGCATGCGCGTTGTCGACCGCTTCCACTCCAACGGATGCCCCGTCTGCCTGCCGCACTCAGCCAAGCGGGTCGTCACCGACTAGCCTGCCGCCTTGTGTCTGCGCATGTGATGACGGGAGAAGCACCAGATACCGCGCACGGAAGGCAGAACCATGGAAAACCGCGACGAAAGCGGTCCCGAGACACCGGGCCCACTGGGCGGGTTCGCCGTCTACTCGACTGCCGGACTCGAAGAGGACACCCCCGACCCAGCTGACGGAGAAGACCAGGGCCCGGACTTCGGGGAACGCTACATCGAACCCGAAGACATCCCGGTCACGCACAGCATCAGAATGCGGCCCGGGTCCTCCCTGAGCATCGGCCGGCGCAACGTCTACCGGACAGACCGGCGGGGCGTCCCCCACTTCGCCCCCGGATGGCTCCCCGCCCACGCCAGGATCCACTACACCCGCGTCCGGATCGCCGGGACTGCCGCGGCGGCCGTGCTCGTCGCCGTATCGGCAGCCATGGCAGCATCCGGCGCCGGATCCAATGCCGAATACCTGGCGCTGGCTGTCGAAGAGAACCTCACTCCAGCGACCGTCACCGGTGTCGTGCGTACGACAGACCCGGACCCGGACAGGATCGCCATGTACCGGACCGTGGAAGAGACCACCTTCACCTGGAGCGCAGACGGTTCCGCGCACTCCGGCACCCACACGGCGTCCAGCACGGACAGCCTGCCCCCGCTGGCGGAAGGCACCCGCTGGTCCAAGGGCGAGGACGTTATGCTCTACGTTGACCGGGAGAACCCCGCTCAGTTCGTTCCACGTGACCCCGGCCAGCCTGGACGGGTCAACATGATCACCCTTCTTCCTCTTCTGCCGGTGCCGGCCGCCGTCGCCGCGGCAGTGATCTCCAGGCGCAGGGCAGGCGTCATGGGCCAGCTGGAAAACGCCGCCTGAAATCCGCTGAAAATACCTCCCTGAAACGTCCGAATATGCGCAGAGAACAGGGGCTTTCCGCACACATAGGAGTTAGAAAAGCGGCGCATAAATCAGGGAGAAAAATCAGTGGATGTTTGGATCGAAACACCGGCCGGAAACCTCATCGGAACCCCGGTCACCGCGATCATTGTCCGCCCCGGGGAAGGCGGAAACGGCTGGGAAGTCTGCGTCGCGGCATCAGCCCACCCCAGTGTCTTCGCCTCGGGGCTTACAGACAGGGACGAGGCCCGCAGAACCCGCAACGCGCTGGCCGTAGCACTCTCCACGGCAGCGTCGGCCACGGGAACAAGCGCTGTCCGGTACGACGCCCCGACCCAGTCGGTCCTGACCGAAAACCTCGAGGCCTAAGGCAGAAATACTCCGGGCCGTCCGCACCCGCGGGCGGCCTTTTCCATGCCCTGGCGGTGAGAAGCCCTTCACCCGCCGCACACATGGGGGTGGTGATACACGCACGGAAGTACATCAGCATGCCCGCCCGAAGACCCCTGCAGGCTGCTGCAGCCCTCGCACTTGGAAGCGCCCTCCTCGGGGCTGCCGCCCCGCCCATCCTCCCGCCGGATCTCGATCCCTCCAGGCCAAGCCTGGGCGCAATGATCTCCAAGGAGACCCCACATCCCGTTACCGTACCGGCCGACGCCCCGTTCGACGTCGAGTACGAGATGGTCACCAGCTTCCACGACCAGGACCTGAAACTGCGGACCCTCATCCGGGACCATGCACACTCCAGCACCTCTGGAACCCTGTCCGCGCCCCTCGCCAGTGACCGCCGCACCTCATCCTTCGGAGGCCGGACCAGCCCTATCACCGGGGACCCGGCCGAGTTCCATTACGGCCAGGACTTCGGGGCTCCTTGCGGGGCAGAAGTCAGCGCAGCTGCCGGAGGGACAGTGGTCTTCGCCGGATGGCACCCGTACGGGGGAGGCAACCGTGTGGAGATCGAGCACGGAAGCGGACTCACCACCACCTACAACCACCTCTCATCGTCCTCGGTGAGCGTCGGCCAGCACGTCTCGCGCGGACAGGCCCTGGCCTTCGTGGGAACCACAGGATCCTCCACCGGATGCCACCTTCACTTCGAAGTGCTGCGCGACGGCACCCACATCGACCCCGCGGGCTGGCTTTGAGCACCCGTGAGCGCCCGGGACGCATAGAAACAATATGACCCTCACCGCCGTCCTCACCGGAACCTTCCGCCAGCCGGAGCTGCGCTTCGAGTTCCCGTGGGGAGCCAGAATGCCCAAGGGCGGAGATGCGGCGAAGTGGATCAAGAACACTGTTCCCGGCCGCCGCTGGGATCCGGACGAAAAAGCCTGGTACATCAACGGCACCGGCATCAACCCCGACAAATTCTTCTCCAAGCACGGCATTGAGGTCGACTACTCGGAAGCCTCAGGCGACCTTGAAGGACTGGACAGCCTTGAGCCCCTCTGGCGCCCGCTGGTCCAGCGGTCCCGGAACTTCCCGCACTCTGCCTTCGTCCGGCACCGCCTCGCCGGCTACGACCGCGTCAGCGGCATCCTTGGCCCCGGAGCTGTCTGGGACAAAAAGCTGAAGCGGTTCACCGTCCAGCTCACCGACCTCATCGACGAAACCGGGCCCAAACGCGGCCTGCACTTCGATGACGCCACCTTCAACGACGCCGTCGCTGCACTCCAGACCGGAAGCATCCCGGAGCACGTGCGCCTCGCCGCCCGGGAACTGGCCGCCTCCACCGGCGTTGACGGCGATGAGCAGAATGTCCTCTCCGAACGCACCCGGGAACTGATAGACATCGTCGCTTCCCACACCGGATACCTGCCCAAATGGTTCGGCCTTGACCTCTTCCCGTTCCAGGTCGCCGGCGCCTACGCCATCGTCGGCGGACACCGCGCGCTCTGCGATGCGCCTGGGCTTGGAAAATGTGTTGTGCCTGAAACCCGCATCCTGGCCAACGGCGCCTACACGCCCATCGGTCAGCTCTGGGACGAGCACACCGCAGTCACCGAACCACGACCGGACTACGACGGCGTCGGGGAAATCATCGAGCTGCAGCCCGGCCAGCTGACCGTCCAGGCACTGAATGACGACGTCACGGCTGCCAGCACCGTCAGCGCATCCCACCTCTACCGTGAACGCATCAGCGCCCCGGTGAAAACCATCCGCACCGCATCCGGAGCCGAAATCACCGCCACGCTCCCGCACAAATTCCTCACGTCCAATGGCTGGGCCAGCGAGATCCACGTTGGCGACATGATCGCCGTGCCGGATAACACTCCGTTTAGCGCTTCACACCCCGATACGTCACTCGAACTCGCCAGACTCATGGCATGGCAGATCGGTGAAGGATACGAGCACAAGGCACCGCGAGTAGAGATCACCAACAACGACACCGAGCGTCTGCTGATGCTGGCTGAGGATCTTCAGGCAGTTGCCCGCCAGATCGGCATAACGATTCCTGGAACCCCTGCGATAACTAAGCGTGGGACGAAGTGCCCTCAGCTGATCTTCGCAGCAACCGCTTGGCGCCGCTGGTTGGAAGACAACGGATACTCCTACGGCAACCTTGCCGCGGGTAAGACAATCCCACCTTTCATCATGGGTGCACGACTGGATGTGCAGAGGGAGTTCCTCGCTAACTACTTCAGTGCTGAAGGTAGCTTTAGCTCCAAGAGCGGCGTTCTGGAGATCGTTAGCGCGTCACGCGTTCTGATGCTCCAGCTCCAGGCGATGCTCTCCCGCTTTGGGGTGGCAATGAATATCGCTGACCGACAGAAGTGCGCCACCAACGGCACCAGGGTTATGCGCACCTACACGATCGGAGTCATTACCGGCGAAGACATCGTCACCTTCCGTTCCCGCGTTGGCTTTGCAGATGATGTGAAGAGTGCCCGCCTGAATTCCTACAGGGAAGCAGCAACTTCCAACATCACACGTCGGGTTCCATGCATCGACGTTGTTAAAGAAATCGTCGCCACAGGTATTCCGTCAATGGCATTCTCAAGGTCTGGTTCCTTCACTGGCAGTCAGGCTCGTGCTGGCGTGGCTAGGAAAGCAGCAGAGGACGTCGTCTCAGCCCTTCGGGAAATATCGGACGGGTCCATGCGTCGCCGGTACGAGGATGAAACCCCTCATCGCTGGACACGTCGGGCTCTTGCTGGACTGGACCAGTTCTCCGTTGCCCAGGCAGATGAGGCTATCGCCCGCATTGAGGCAATGATGTCCCCCTCTGTCCGCTGGACGAAGGTCACCTCCGTGGAGTTCAGCGACTACGACGGCTGGGTGTACGACCTGACCGTGCCGGATGGCCACAACTACATCGCCGAAGGGCTGTGGTGCCACAACACCCGCCAGGCCCTGGCCGCGGCAGCGATCCGGCGCGCCGAACGGGTTGTCATCGTCGTCCCGCCGCTGGTTGTCACCAACTGGTGCCGGGAGGCACTGACCGCCCTCGGGAAGTTCTACGCACCGGATCACCGCAATGCCAGCGTCACGTCCCTGGACCTGACGGCAGGCAAGAAAAAATCCCGGAAGAAGGCGCCGGAATTCCCGCCGTATATTGTCCCGATCCGCGCAGGCAAGAAGGTTCCGGACTTCCCAGACCGCGGCGTCATCGTCGTCGCGGACTCACTGCTGGCCTCACGCCCCGAGCTGCTGAAGGAGCTCATCCGCTGGAGTCCCGACACAGCCCTTTTTGACGAAGTACACCGTGCGCGGAACTTCTCCAGCGGCCGGGCAACAGCTGACCGCAACCTGGCCTGCTCCATGGATGACATGCGCGTCCCCGTCACCGGCACGCCCTTCCTGTCCAACCCGGCAGAAGTAACCAACCTCCTGGCCATCGGGGGTCTGCTGGACCAGTTCTTTGGTGGTGCCTCCAAGTTCCTGGACCGCTACACCAAGCAGGACCGCTTTGGCCGGCACCGGCCCAGGCAGAACATGCTCGCTGACCTTGAGTACCGCATGACCCGGGACTGCTGGGTGCGCCGGAACAAGGGCGACGTCCTGAAGCAGCTGCCGCAGAAACTGCGCACCACGCGGATCGTGGACATCGACCCCCGTGGGTTCCACGAAGCCCACGAGGTCCTCTACGAGAAGATCCGCGAATGGGTGAAGGAATTCACCAGGGACGGTGACGTCATCGGAGACGAAGACATCAAGAAGTTCGCCGCGGACCGCATCGACCTCATCACGCCGCTGCGCGCCGCCGCCGGCGTCGCCAAGGTACCGGCAGCCATCGAGATCGTCACCGACTGGATGGAGCAGACCACCGAGACCGCCCAGGACGGAACGAAGACCTACACCCGGCCCCTGGTCGTCTGGGTCCACCACCAGCCCGTCATGGAAGCGCTCGTCAACGCCGTTCCCGCAGACCTTGCCGGAGTTGGCTTCATCGACGGAGGCACCCCCGAACACAAGCGCCAGCCCATGGCAGACAAGCTGCAGAACGGTGAAATCGGCGTTCTGTTCTGCTCGATCGGTGCTGCAGGCTTCGGGATCACGCTCACCAAGTCCTCCGACGCGATCTTCGTGGAAACGGACTGGACCCCGGCGAACATCAGCCAGGCCGAGGACCGGATCCACCGGATCGGCCAGACGGAGACCTGCATCATCACCACCCTCATGGCCGTGAACACTCTGG
This sequence comes from Arthrobacter sp. IK3, assembly GCF_051337705.1. Classification (NCBI taxonomy): domain Bacteria; kingdom Bacillati; phylum Actinomycetota; class Actinomycetes; order Micrococcales; family Micrococcaceae; genus Arthrobacter; species Arthrobacter sp. IK3. The sequence continues at coordinate 202,797 of NZ_JBPPSW010000003.1, forward strand.
ATCCGCACATGCGGGCCATCCTGCGCAACAAGGCGAAAGACCTGAACGTGCTCATGCCCGGGGCAGACAACAACGTCACCGAGATGACCGCAAACCTCAACGAGGACGAGGGCGTCTACGAGGAAACCTCCGGGGATGACCCGGAACTGGAGAAGCAGTTCAAGTCACTCGGGGACATCCTGAAGCGCATCGTGGAGGACATTGTGGTCGAGCAGAACGCCGGCGTCAGGAAGCGGCGGTGAGAGCGCCTGTACCTGCCGCACACATGGAGGATACACGAGCAACCCACGTGCCGGTACAGGCCGCCTTGGCCCGTCCGGAACCTGCCGGGGAAAGGAACTGAATGGTCTGGCTCAAGACCCGCGACGGCTACGGTGAGCTGGCCCAGGCCGCAAGCCTCGGCATCGCCATCCTGAAGAAGACCAGACAGAACACCTGGCGGGAACTCCTGGAGGCCATGGAGGCTTCCGAGGCCCATGTCGTCAAGACATTCCGCAGCCTCGACCTCAGTGACTCCCAGCTGCAGGCGATCACCAGGCATCAGGAAGTCCTGAACCTGCTCGTCATCACCCCCGCAGCTGTCCCTGCGATCTGCCCCAAATGCGGTCACTTCATCCTCGTATCGGACACCGTCCCGTCCAAATGCATGGTCGGGTCGGGCTGCGAAGGCAAACCTGCCAAGGTTGCCGCCGCGACGGCCGGCAAGGGAGAACCGCCGGAAGCGGAAACCCCCGCCGCACCTGCAGCACAGGCACCAAGGAAGGGCACCGCGGACGCTGACGACTTCGACTTCGAGGACGACCCGTTCGGGTAGCCGGGCCACACCCATCCCAGAAAGACATCCACCTTGATCCCCTTCCTTATCGTCGGGGGCCTCGGCATGGCAATCCTGCTGTCCTCCATGCTGCTTGGCCCCCTGTTTGACCTCTTCGACGTCTTCGACGGAGCGCTCTCCGGCACAGCCGTCGGCGCCGGCCTGACCCTCTTCGGAGCCTCAGGCGTCCTCGTGCTGGGCAGCAGCGGACCCGTCTGGCTCGCCTACACACTGGCAGGCGCTCTCGGAGCTGCGTCCCTTGCTGCCGTTGGTGCCATGACCTCCAGGCTTCAGAAAGCATCCGTTCAGATCCAGCACGAAGTCATCGGCCTGACTGGAGTGGCAGCCTCACCCATCACGGGAGCGATGGGTGAAGTCCAGCTCAGCCACCCGCGCGAAATCAACAAGCGGATGGCCTTCTGCGAGGGCGTCATCGCCGCCGGTGCACCTGTCACCGTCGTCGAGGTTCACTGATCCCGTGTGTAGGTCGCCAAGACCTCCGCCTTACCCGGCCGTTCAGGCAGTACCCCACACCAACCCCAACCACAACCCCAACACCAACCCCAACCCCAACAGAAAGGCCCACATGGGCTTCGAAAATTCAGGCGCGGTCATTGCGATCGTCGCCATCGTCATCGTGTTCATCGCCATCCTTGGCTACGCCGCATCGCGCCTGCGCACCGTGGCACCGGACGAGGTGCTGGTCATCGTGAAGATGGGCTCCTCCAAGACTGGATCCGACGGTGTCCGTGACTCCTCCAATGACACCATCGCGTTCGCCGGCAAGGTCCTGGTCCTTCCGGTTGTCCAGCAGGATTTCCGCCTGTCCCTGAAGCAGCGCCAGGTGGAACTGACTGTTACCGGCCCGGACAAGAACTTCATCAACGTCTCAGTTCTGGCGTCACTGAACTTCAAGCTGGCGGACTCCGAAGCTGACATCCGCAAGTCCGCCCAGCGTTTCCTGACCCACACGGACAACCAGCTGGAGACCTCCATCCAGAACTCCCTGGAAGGCTCCCTCCGCTCGATCATCGGCTCGATGACCGTCCAGGAGATCAACTCGGACCGCGCCAAGTTCATGGATGCCGTGCTGAACACCGCCAAGGCCGAACTGGCCGAGCAGGGCATCCAGGTCGACATCCTGAACATCAAGGACATCAAGACCAACGACAAGGACTACTGGGACAACCTCTCCAAGCCTGAAACGGAGCGCGCTGCCCAGGTCGCCGCCGTTGCCGCATCCGCGGCCAAGCAGGTCAAGGAAGCCGCGCGCGTCGCACAGGAAGAGCAGACAGCCCGCCTGGACAAGGACCTGGCCGTGAAGAAGTCCGCGTTTCAGACGGAGAAGGACACCCAGCAGGCTGTCGCCGACGCTGCCAGTGACCTGGCCAAGGCTCAGCAGGACGTGGAAATCGCGCGACTGCAGCGTGCCGCCCTCGTCGAGGAAGCCCTCGTGCAGGAGCAGAAGCTGGACATCAGCGAGAAGAAGCCGGCCGACGCCCGTGCCTATGCAGCCCGCGTCGACGCTGAGGGTAAGCGTGACGCTGCCAAGGCCGATGCCGAAGGCCGCGCGTTCGAAAAGACGACCATGGCCGAGGCTGAAAAGTCCGCAGCGGTCCTCGAAGCCGCCGGCAACGCAGAGTCCCTGGCGCTGCAGGCACAGGCCGAAGCCAAAGCCATGGAACTCAAGGGCGAAGCCGAGGGTAAGTCCATCAAGGCCATCGGCACGGCGACCGCTGAGGCGGAGAAGGCCAAGGCAGACGCACTGACCGGTTACTCCGAGACGGCTATCGCCTACATCCTGGCCGAAGCCATGCCGGAAATCATGAAGGCAAACGCCGAAGCTGTCGCAGGCATCGACAACTACACCGTCATTTCCACCGACGGCGCATCCGATGCCACCAAGCAGATCACCCGCATGGGCGCCGAAGGCCTTGCCTCACTGAAGGCCATGACCGGGGTGGACCTTACCCAGATCCTGGGCAGCCTTGCCGGAGGAGTCCTCGCAGGACATGCCGCAGCCTCCTCCCCGGACGAGGCCCAGGCAGCCTAGCAGCCGACAACTGAAAGCCCTCGTTGCGCCCGTCGCAGCGGGGGCTTTCTGCATCCCGGGACAGGCACCCAAAATCATCAGAATGTGAATTGGGTCACATATGTCGTTTTTGCTGCGCGTTTTGAAAGACAGCCGCACACAGAACGGGCATGACCACTGAAACAGCCACGGCAGCCGGTAAGACCAATTTCGCACGCGTCCCTGAGGGCGTCCCGGCAGGCGGCCAGTTCGCCGCCACAGCCCACGCAGAGGCACCCGTCTCCCTTGCGCAGGCATTCGACTCCTCCACCGGCGAAACCATCATGGCCCAGGCAAAGGAGTCCGCCCGCTACTGGCAGGACCGCCTCGGGCAGAAGAGCAAGTCCAACACCGTCGACGCTGACGACATCGCCCAGGAAGCGGCACTGATGACCCTCAAGGCCTTGCGCGCCGGCAAGGACATCGACAACCTCAAGGGCTACATCCACCGCGGCGCCCGCAACATCACCTCCCAGAGCACCCAGACCGTCTTCCGCGCCGAAGACCGCGTTGCCTACCGGCTGTTCGAGGAAAAGTGCCAGGAAATCATCAACCGTGAGCAGCGCCTGCCCACCGTTGCCGAAGAGAAGGCCATCGAGAAGGAAATCTTCGACACCTGGCACGACCCCCGCCACAAGCCTTCGAGGGAATTCCGTATCGCCACCACGGTCGAGCGCTCCCTGGACGCCTCTGCCAATGACGACATGTCCGGAACCTTCGCAGACACCATCGCTGCAGTGGAGCAGAACGTGAACGTTCCCGTTGGTTCCTACCTTGACCGCGCCTTCGATGCGCTGGACGAGAAGGGTGTAGCCAGCAAGGCCAAGGCGCGCCGTCTGGCCTGGAACGCGCTGGCCGAAGGTACCGGTGTCCCGCTCTCGCGTGAAGGATCCCTGTCCCAGCGCCACGTCACCCGCCACCGCGCCGTGATGAGCAAGCACGAAGGCGGCATCATGGCGGCCTGCAACGACTGGGCCCAGGGCAACGACAACGAAGCCACCGAGGCACTGTTCGCACCGTTCGGCGAGAAGCTGAACGTCGAGCAGCAGGAGAAGGTCGTCGACATGCTCGAGCGCCTGGGCGCCGAGAAGGCGCAGCCCCTGTGGGAGTCGGCACTCTCCTTCGCCAACAACAAGCACGCCGAGAAGTAAGGGATCAGGCGGTGAACCCCGTACGAGTTCCCGAAGGGGTGCCTGCCGGCGGCCAGTTCGCCGCATCAACCCGCAGCGAACCCCGCGTCAGCATTGCACCGGCAGCGGCCGGCTTCCCCAGGATCGAGGAGGCCGGCCCAGCCGAGGTGCGCGTCCTGTCACGCAGTGACGACCCTCTGGTCAGAGCCGAAGCAGCCTCCAGCCCCGTCATCACCGACGACGTCCTGGAAGAGCTCGCAGCACACCACCAGCCTCCGGCAGTCCGCCTCGCCGCCGTGCACACCGGATACGCAGGTACCGCTGACCGGGCAGCCCACGACCCCAGCCCTATCGTCCGTGCCTCTGCACTTGTCAGCTGGGACCTCTCTGAAACCGGCCGCCGGCGGCTGGCCAGGGACAGCGAAGTCCAGCGGTTCATGACCCTGATCGCTGCGTAACCGGCCGCCGCCGCCGTGTCTACGCATGTGACTTATCAGAACTACCGACCACGGGCCCGCGGCCGGAGAACCGGAGGAATCTCCTCTAAGAAAGGCAGGACATGATCAGCATCACCACGGCCGTCCCGATGGCGTCCACGGTCAACCTAAAGGGCGGGTGGCAGAACTTCTGGAACGCCATCACCGCCGGCTTCCCCACCATCACCAACATGATGACGATCATCGGCGTCATCCTCGTGGTCTTCGCGCTTCTGAAGTGGGCGTGGGACCGCCGCCGCGGTGGCGGAATGGGCCAGGGCGCGCAGCCGCTCTGGGGCGCACTGATCCCCGGTGCCATCCTCGCCGCTCCGGACATGCTCTTCCCGATCCTGCTGGGAATCCTCGACCTCGTCATCAACGTGGTCATCTCCCTGATCAACGCAGCGACACCGGGATAGCAGCACCAGCCGCGTAGGCCCGGCTCTCCGGGCCGAATAAAACCGCTGAGCCGGGGCCCAGTGCCCCGGCTCAGGCACGAAAGGGATCCAGCACCATGTCAGCCGTCAATTCCCTGTACTCCCTGACCCCCATGACAGGGCGCACTTCCGGCGCCGACCGGACCACGGTCATCGGAACGGTGGAAATGAAATGGCGGACCTTCTGGATCGCCGTCTTCGCCATGGTTCCCGGAGGCATCCTCACAGCCCTGTTCTACCCGATGCTCGATGCGTGGTCCTTCCTGTGGATCGCAATCACCGAAGCCCTGGCCTTCTACGTCATTGAGCGCCGGTCCAAGGAAGGCCTCAGGCTCCGGACCTACCAGACGTTCTTCGACAAGAAGAAGTCGAACATCAACGAGTTCTACCTGTGCGGGCAGCGCATCGACGTCAACGGGGAAGAGTTCGGGACCCTCCGCCAGATCACCGCACCGGTCGTCAGGGAAGACACCGCCCGAGAACCCGCATCCACGCCATTCGAAGACTTCGAGGATTCCCTCAAATGACCAAAACCTTCCCCGCCAGGGTTTTCGCTGCCATCCTGCTGGCCGCCCTGCTGATCCTCGGGATCGCCCCCGCCGCCAGTGCAGCATCCCCTTCCTCCGCCGCCTCGATCCAGGCGCCTGCCCGCGTAGACATCGCCGCTGCAAATGCCAAGTCCGTCTGCGGAGCCACCGCCGGCGGAAGCTCCCAGGCAGCCAACAACGAGCTGCTGCCGGTCAACCGGTGGGCTGATGCCACATCGGCCATGCACTCCCGCCTGGACAACACCTTCCTTTCCGACACCGCCGAACTCATGCAGCGGCACTCGATCATCTCCACCGGTATGTCCTCGGGCAACTTCATGTGGTCCCTGGGCACCGGCATGTCGGCCTTCGCCATCAACTTCTGCATGCTCGACAAGATGGGCGGCGCCGCCGACGGCATCGTCGCCACTATCGGCAACTCGATCATCAAATCTCCGCTGCTCACCGGCCTCGTGGTCATCGCGGTCGTCATCCTCCTGTTCCAGGGGCGCAGGAACGGCCAGATGCCCTGGAAGAAGATCGCCCAGAAGGGCGTCGTGCTGGGCCTCTTCGCGGCTATGACTGCCGGTGCCATGGCATCCACGGGCGGCGGCAAGAGCTCAGACAGCTCCCAGCCGTACAGCCAGGCAGCCCAGTCCCAGCCCTACAAGCCGGGCTTCATGTCCCCGGGCTGGATCGTGACCACGATGAACAACACCATCTCCTCGCTGGCCTCGGCTCCGGCCGGTGCGCTGGTGCTCTCCACCACCAACGACGGCGCCATCAACACCGGAAACCTGCTCTCCTGCGACAACTACCTGATCTCCCTGAAGATGGGGTACAAGAACGCGTACGGAGACACCGCAGAGTCCCTGGCTTCGGGTGTACCGCTGATCATGTCTTCCTTGTGGGAGACCACGGGCCTGAAGACCTGGCGGACCGCCCAGTTCGGTACCAGCGGCCTGGATGAAAACTCCTGGTGCCGGCTCCTGGAGTACAACGCCGGATCCCGTGTCATGAGCGCCAACAAGGCCATCGACTCGGGAGCGAACAACTCCCGGCCGACCGTCCGCGCAACCATGAACCGCATCATCCCCGCGGGCCGGGCACTGGATAACTTCAACTACAGCCAGATCGCCTTCGTTCCGTCCTCCAAAGCGGACACCGACAAGTCACTGGTCGCCTGGGCTGCCTGCCGGTTCCAGAACAATGACGCAGGCGGCAACCTCGCCGACGGCAGCTCCTGGAGGGTCGTTCCGCACTTCACCAAGGGCGACAAGGACCAGAAGGCCACTGCGGATAACTGCGCATCCTGGTTCACCAGCGATGACGACGGCGCCGGAGCCTTCAACTGGGACTCAGACCAGGACAAGGTCGTCAAGCGCACCACGAACACCGGAGGCGGAACCGAAGACTACGCACTGGACGTACGCGACTTCATCCTGACCCTGCACGGGAACAACAACTCCCAGGGCATGACGGCAGTGTTCGCCTACAACATCTCGGCACTGTCCATGCTGGTCGTCTTCGGCCTGCTGGCCATCTCGATCCTGATCGCAAAGATCGCCATGGTCGTCATGATCATCACCGGCATCTTCATGGTCATTCTCGCGCTCATGCCAAGCGCAGGGTTCGACAAGATGGGCAACTTCCTCAAGACGCTGTTGGGCATCAACATCTTCGTCTTCGCCATCCAGCTGCTCTTCGCCATGATCTCCATCCTGACGGTGATGCTGCAGAACCTGGGTTCCGCATTCCTGGGAGGCTCCAGCCTGGTCTCCATCTTCTGGTCAGGGCTCTCCCCGCTGCTGTCGGTGTTCCTGCTGCACATGATGTTCACCAAGGTGCTGAAGGTTCCCTCCCCGTTCAAGCTCTCGGCTGCCATGGCCTGGGGCGGCACGGTCGGTGCTGCCGGCGGCGCTGCGCTCGGCGGCGTAGGCGCACTGCTGGACCGCAAGGCAGGAAACGCCGGCCGCCGCGCCATGAGCAAGGCATCTTCCGTTGGCAAGCGGGGCATGAACTCCGTGCTCGGCAAGGCAACCGGCGGACGCATGGGCGCAGCCACGGGCTCTACCCGACGCGGCGCAGCTGCACCGGCCGGAGCCCCGGGCGTAAAGAATGCTTCGGCGGCATCCTTCGAGGGTGGACTGCCTGCAGCACTGAACGGCCGCCGCGGCAAGGGAACCGAGAAGAACCACATGGCTCCCGATGCCGATGCGATCCAGAACCGCCTGATCAACAGCGACGTCCCGAACTCGCAGGTCGCCAAGGGCAGGATGTCCAGCGCCGACCGCAAGGCCATGGACGAAGCGCGCAGGGCAGAACTGGCTGCAGCCAGGCAGTTCCAGAAGGACCAGCGCTCGGAACTGGGCCTTAGCCCCGAGGTCACACCCGGCGGCCAGGTGGTCGGTGCGCTGTCCAAGACGGTTGCCGGCGCCATGGTCGCAGGATCCGCCATCAACAAGGCAGGCCAGACCGGAAAGCGCATCGTCTCCCACCCGGTCCAGTCCGGACGTGACGGCATCCGTGCAGCCGCTGCGGCCAAGGACAGCGCCGTGGCAGCGGTGAAGAATGCCGGGGCGCGGGCGACGGTCACCCTGGGCAACCTGCAGTCCCAGCCGGTCCGCACCACCGCGGAACTGGCCAAGCGCGCAGGCGGGGCAGCAGGGCGCCTGGCGGGCAGCAAGGCAGTAACCGCTGTCCGGTACTCCAACGCGGCCGAGCAGTTCAAGCAGAAGCCGCTGCGCACCACCGCGAAGGCAGCCGGCGCAGGACTTGTACTTGCAGCGACGACCCCGGCACTGGCTATCCCGGCAGTTGCCGCCGGCGCGTGGATGGCCACGAAGGGTGTCCAGGAAGTGCACCGCCGGACAGCGGGCCGCAGGGCAGCAAACGATCAGCTGACCGCTGAGTACCGCCGCGCCATGCAGCACCAGAAGTCCCGGGAATCCAAGGTGGCCCCCGGCCAGGCCCAGCCCGAACAGAACGGCAAGCCTGCGTCAAAGGTCGCACCCAGCGCCGGACCCAGGCCGGGACCGGTAGCCGTACCCGAGCAGCCGGCACCGGCAGCAGCCACCGGCCAGACGGGCTAGTCCCTCAGGGGAGCGGGCGGGGAAAACACCTCCCCGCCCGCTCCTTCAGATTTTCTGCAACACCAGCACCAGACGCAGCTAAGGAGCCGCATCCCCATGACCACCGATTTCCTACACCGCCAGCCGGCTGGCATTCCTGCGGGCGGACAGTTCGCAGGCACCCATCATGCCGAATCCCCGGTACGCCTCTTTGACCGCGGTGACGGAAGCTTCATGAAGCCCTCGCCGTCCGCGACAGCCGAGCACTGCATCGGTTTCTGGTCCTCGATTGAAGTCCCGGACGAGGTGATCGACCAGGTCATCGCCGAGTACGCGGTGTTCCGCACCGAAGAGATCAACGCCAGGATCGAATCCGAGATGAGCTCCTGGGTCCGTGCATGGAAGGCAGAGAATATCCCTCCGAAGCGGGAAGGCCGTGAGCTGGATCGGTTCCAGGCACGGTACACCGAGGAGTTCAACGCTTACCAGGAGTCCATCAAGCCCGGCATCTTCGCGGAACATCCCAACCAGCTGGGCAGCTACGACGTCCGCCAGCTTGTCCGGGCCACCCAGATGCGGCGCCACCGCCCGCATCCGGCCAAGTTCCCGGAAGAAACGGCGAAGGTCATGGACCACGAGATTGAGCTCTTCGATGAGGTGCTGACCGTTGGGGAGATCGACGAGAAGTACCGGCTGACCAACGTAGCCCGTGCCATGGACTCCATCTTCCCGCCCAAGCCGAACCCTGAGGTGCAGGAGGCACTGGAACAGCTGGCGCGGATCAATGAAAACCTCGTCCAGAACCGGCACGACGCCACGTACTAGGCCTGCCTGAAACGCAGTCCCCGGGAAAAGCTCCCCGCAGACCTGACCGATCACCGGGACGGACTGCGGGGAGCTTTCACGTCCCGGGGTAGGGGGCGGCAGCCTTCGGTGGCATATGAGACACCGGCTGCGGTCCGGAACACAGCATAGGGAGGGCCCCACCATCAAGCCTGTGGGCCCTCCCTATGCTGTGTGTGTGCAGGCTAGGCGCCGCCGCTGCCGATCGTCTTGACCAGCCAGGTGCCGTCGTGCTGGATCTGCAGGAGGCCGTTGAAGCGGTTGCCGCCCTCTTCGAAGTACGCCTGGAAGCTCATATTGCCTCCACCCTCTTCGAGGGGTGAGGTGCTCCGGAAGGTGTCCGAGGGGACGCGGCTGATGTCCGTGTAGCCGAAGCTCTTGTACAGGGAGTCAGTGACGTACGGGCGCAGGCGCTTGAGCCAGGCATCCTTGCCTCCCTCGGGGTTGGCCCAGGCGGCAGAGAATGCATCTGCGGTCTCCTTCCAGTCCGCAGCTTCTACTGCCTGCTGGTTGTTCCCGATGTGGATCTCCAGTGTGGGCTCCGGGGACGGCGTAGCTCCGCTTCCGGAAGGCGCTTCAGTGCCCTCCTGCGCTGTCGCCGAGGGGGAGGGGCTGCCCGAACCCGCGGAAGGGGCCACGGAGTCGTCAGCGCCGCCCTCCAGGACTGCCGTGGGCGCTGCGCTGGGCGCCGGTGCCGGTGCATCTTCAGGTTCAGTGCTGCCGGTGGCGACCGTGTAGACCACAGCGGCAGCGATCAGGATGGTGATGATGATGAGGGCGCCTCTGCCCGTGAGGAATGCGAGGACGGGGTTCTGCCGGCGTTCGGCCATGGTGTTTCCTTCTTCTGGGTGCCGGTGGGCTGGGAACCGGCTGCAGCGCAGGTGATGATCCCGCACTGCAGCCGGAGGGCGGGGCTACTCTCGATCTGCTACGTGGATGTAGCCCTGGACCGCAGTGGCGTTCAGGCGCTGGACCGAGTACGCGTGCTCCTTGGGGGCGGCGTTGTACTGCTCGATGGTGACCGTGCCGTCATCGTGGACTTCCTTCACCACGGCAACGTGGCCGGCGTACCCGGTGAAGATCGTGTCAGTCCAGCCCGGACCCCACCATGCGATGGCACCGACCTTCGGGACGTTGTCAGTCACGTACCCGGCACGGGCGAGGTTCGCGCTCCACTCGGCCGCATTACCGAACAGGGCAAGTCCTATCTTGGACGGCGTGAAGGGGTACTCCTGGCCTTCCTGCCAGCCCATCTGCTGGTTCATGCGCCAGGCGACAAAGGAGACGCACTCGCGCTTGTACAGCGACCATGGGTCCGCCCCGGGGTCGAGCGAGCCGCCGCACCAGGCGCAGTCTCCGACCGGCTCACGGAAGGGGTAGTCATCGCCTTCGCCGCCGTCACCAATGCCGATGCCGTGGACGCCGCCGGTTGAGCATGCCGGGCCGGCGCCGTCGACCGGGTCGTAGACGTAGTCGCCGCCCGTTCCGGGCATGGGGCTGACCGAGACGTGGACGTGGTCGTTGTGGAGGGTGGTGTCGTTCCAGTTGCCCGCGTACATGCCGCCGTAGCCGCCGGTGGAGTACGGCTTCCACCCCTCGATGGGGCCGAGCCAGATCTGGTCCCGCCAGATGATGTAGTCCAGGCCGAAGACGGCTTCGTTTTTGATCAGGAACGCGGAGATCGCGTCACCGTGCTTGATGCCGGCGTCGGAGGCGTAGTCCTTGATCATGATGTCCACCGCGCGGCCGACGAGGTGGTCCAGGGTGCCGCCGAGGTCATGGAAGGTCAGGACACCGGAGGCGTACTTGTCCTTGACGGCAGCTTCGACGGCCTGGGTGTTCGGGTGGATGTTGGGGTTGACCACCAGGTTGCTGGAGGTGTCATGGCCACCCTCTTCGTCGTGCGGATCCGGGTAGGCTCCTTCGGTGGGCTTCAGGTCCGCGACGAGCTGGCGCGCCATGGATTCCCACTTTGCGTACTCGTCGGGGAATGCTGAGACCTGTACGGCCTGCGCTGCTTCTGTGACCGGCAGGGACTCCCAGTTGGGGATCGTCTTCAGGCGCTCCAGGAACATGTCGGCGGACTTGCTGATGTTCATGGCGTCTTCCTTGGTGCCCCAGGAGAACATGTTGCCGTTGACCTGCTGCTGGAAGGGGCCGACAGAGTAGCCGTCCCGGCCGCGGGCATCCTTGTCATCGGTGAGGGCTTCGGAGCCCGGGACGTTCACGTTCCACCAGTTGCGCAGGGTGCTTTCCTGCATGGCGGTGGCCAGGGCGACGACGGCGGCATGCTCGGACATGCCCTTCTTGGCGACCTGGTTGATGATCTGCTGGGCGATCAGCTTCTGCTTCTCGTTCAGGTCCACGCTGGTCTGGCCGCCGAGCTTCACCGGGTCGGTGGTGCACTGCCGGGTCTGTCCGGTAGCCCAGGTGAAGGCCAGCGTGTAGATCTTCTCGGCGATGTCGGGGTTGCCCTTGATCGGGAGGGTCTTGAGGGAGATGAGGTACTGCTCTTTGACGGCAGCCTGCGCGTCGCGCATTTCGTCTTCGTCGGAGAGTTTGCGGGCGGGCCCGTCCGCGTCGCTGCCCCGGACATCCATGACGCCGGCGTCCAGGGACGGGTTGTTGAGCTGGTTGACCGTCTCTACGTTCGCCCGTGAGAGCTTCCGGGCAATGTACTCACCGGACCGTGCCGGGTCTTCGGCGTCTTCGCGGCTGATTTCACCGCCTGCCTTGTCCATGTCGATGCCGTAGATGCCCACGCCCTTGTCGGCGGTGCGGGAGTCCTGGGTGGTAGCGATGGCAGCCATGACCTCCCAGCGCACTGCTTCCTTCTCGGCGGCGTCGCGGATGACACGAAGCCTGTCTTCGTCTTCGATGTCGGAGGTGGCCGCGGCCAGTGACATGGCGGTGTGCCCGGCGGCGACGGTGCCGTTGCCGTTGGATCCGGTGTTGAGCATCGAGGTGACCATCAGCACGACCATGACCAGCGCCAGGGCAGGAACTGCGACCGCCAGTATGACGCCGCGGCGTCCCGTCTTGGTCTTCAGGACGGCTGTTGCTGCGCCGCGGACGGCGCCGACAGCACCTCCGGTGGCAGCGCCCTTGGCGACCATGAGTGCGGCCTGCTTGCCGTCAGCTTTGGCCTGGTCCAGGCCGGATAGTTCACCGGGCTGATTCGGCGGCGGTGTCTCTGGTGTGCTCATACCGGGGGACATGCGCAGATTTACCGGTCCCGGCCCTCCGGGTCTCCGGAGAAGTTCAGTGCGCGTGAAGCAGCTGCGAGGCCGTCCTCGCGGTAGCGGCTGACCTCTTCAGCCCAGGTGATGCCAAGACCCGCGGCCCTGGCCAGGGCATCGAACTGCTCAGCCCACGACATACCTTCAGGCTGGAACGCCTCCAGATGGACCGGAGCCGGGGAGAGGGTGTCGGTGAGCGTGTACTCCTCACCGCTGCGGACCAGGATGCTCCAGTAGCCGCTCCCGAGGTAGATGCCGTAGCCGGACGGGCCGGTGACCTGCCACAGCTGCCCGGGTGCCGGCTCTATGGTCACCGCTGGGTGAACCGCTCTCCGGCTTTGGTACTCAGGCCAGCAGGGAAGTATTTGCGGCGCCGGGCCTCGAGCCTCATCGTTTCCCACGCACCCGGTACCCGGGCACCCTTGGCGAGGTTGCATTTCACACAGGCCGCCACGAAGTTAGCCATGGAGGAGGATCCTCCGCGGGACCAGGGGTACCAGTGGTCACCGTGATGGGCCGGGCGGCTGCAGCGCCTGAACATGCCGCCGAGCTCACACCGGCCCCCGGCACGGTCAAAGCCCTCCCGGCGCTGGTTGGCGGAGAAGATGCGAGTGGGGTCTTTCGGGCCGGGACGGCGGCGGGACAGTGTCCCGAGGACGGCCACGGCAGCGACGATCGCAGCGAGGAAGAAGACCGGTGCCGGGACCAGGTCCAGAAGTCCGCCGACGGCTCCGGAAAGATCGGGAGCTGGGGCACCCGGGTCGGGCAGCGGGGTCTGGGCGTGGAGCATCGTGTTCTTTCAGGCAGGGGGCGGCTTGCCCGGGGACATGCGTAGACAAAGGAAAGCCCCGCACAGTCCACGGGGGACCGGCGGGGCTTTCCGAAGGACGGCCTAGAAGTCGTCGTCTTCGTCTTCGACAGGAGCCTTTGCGGGTGCCTTCTTGGCCGGAGCCTTCTTGGCGGCGGGCTTGGCTGCCGGAGCTTCCTCTTCGTCGTCCGCGTAGGTATCGACGGTCTTGCGTGCTCCGCCGGCCTTGGAGACCTCGGCAGTCTGCCAGCGCAGGGCCGGGCCGACTTCCTGAGCGGTGAAGCCGATCATGGTGATGGACTTGTCCTCACCGTTGATCTGGACTTCCTTCTCGTAGGTCTTGAGGCGGGCAAGGACGGTCACGCGCTGGCCCTTCTTCAGCGAAGCAGCCATGTTCTCGGCGGTGGTGCCGAAAGCGGTGAACGGAACGAAGTGGGTGACCTCGTTGTCCTTGTCGCGGTTGCCGCCCGGGTTTTCGTTGATGGCGACCTTGAAGTTCAGGCGAGGGGTGCCGGACTTGGTGTTGGTGATCAGTTCGAGATCGGTGACCAGGTTGCCGGTGAAGGGGAGGTTGTACAAGGTGGTGCCTTTCGTCGGCCCATAGGGGCTGTGTCAGGCCCGGTGAAATTCCGGTCCTGTTTGTTTCTATGCGTGCATTGCGCTGACGGCTGTCAGGTTTTGCAGCACGGTGGCTACTGCTCTGGACGGGGCCCGAACGGGGGCTTCCATCCGTTACTTCCTATGTGTGCGGCAGAGGGTCGATCTCTCCACACCTGCTAGGAAATCCTTGGGTCAGATGCGGGTGACGCCGGCGCCGAGGCTTCCCGAGTTCACGAGGCTGAGCACGTCTTCGCGGACCTTGGCCACGATGTCTTCCTTGTCCACCTGCGAGGCCTCGGCGAGGAGCCTGGTGAGGATCAGGGAGACATCCAGCAGACCCATGACGAGTTCGCGCGGATCGGTGTAGTCGACAATGACGTCCATGGCTGCGAAGTCGCGCTGCTGGAATGACTCCATAGCGGCCAGTGCTGCAAGGAGGGTGTCTGCCTGCGGCTGGATGGCTTCGGGTGCCTGCTGGGATCCGTCGGTGGTGCTCATCGGGAGGTGTTCCTTCGTGTGCCGGTGCCGGACTGCGGACCGGATCTCCCGGCCCGCGTCCTTCACATCTGGTGGGTTCCGGTCCGGTGTCATCCGGACCGCTCAGCCCCCATGTGTGCGGCAGTTTCGAGGTCTCTCCCCGTGGCCTTCTAGCCGGCCAGGCGGTGCTCCCCTTCGGCCCGGCCGGAACCGGCTGCCACTTCCCTGAGGCGGGACCATGCGTACTTGTGCTTGGTCTTGTCGTTGCGGATCGGCACCCACTCCGACTCCTCGGCGCTGCGGGCGTACTCAGCGGCCTCGCCGGGCTCGACGGTGCCTCCGCTGGTGACCAGGAAGATCGTTTCCCCGGACGCGGGCTGGCAGCGGTAGACCACGCCGGCTTCGGTGGCACTGTCCCCGGGGAGACCCTCTGCTGCATGGGCCTTGAGTACCGCGGGGCTGCCGAAGATGATCTCGCCGATCATGGAGGATTCGAACTCTTCGCACAGGATGGCCACGACGTCGCCGCCCTTGCGTTCGCGGTGCTCCCGGATGGAGACCACCGGTGCCAGGACCCGGGATTCGGCAGGGGCCTCGGCTGTGGACGAGGAAGCGGAATCGGCGGCCTTGGCCGGTACCTTCTCCTTCGGCTCTGTCTTGCGGCGGGGTTCAGGCTCCGGGGCAGGGCCGGAGCGCAGCTCGCGGTACTTGGCAGCGAAGTCGATGACCGGTGCGGGCAGGTTGATTTCCGGTTCGGTGCCCGAGTCGATGGGCCATACCTCGTTGATGGAGAGCTCCTTGGTGGTGATGGTTTCCTGGTTTTCGCTTTCCTCGTCGCCGATGATGGTGACCCGGACGTTGACCCTGCCTGAGACGGCAACGACGTCGCCTACCTTGGGCACGATTCCCTGACGCCGGAGCCGGGAGAGCGAGAAGTCCCAGATGACCCCGTTCAGGGTTGTCTTGGATGACTCGAGGGAGAAGTTGGCCCGGCGTCCGCCGGAGTATCCCTTCTCCTCCCAGGAGGAGATAACGCCGACTGTCTGCACGGACTCGCCATTGCCGTCAGCGATACGGTGCAGCGGTGTGACACGGCCGCCGCCGGGGGCACGCCAGGAAGACAGCACGTCCTTCATCGAGTTCAGCGGGTGGATGCCCAGGCTGGTTCCGATGCGTGCGCGCTGCCGTGCAGAGCGTTCAACATCGGACCATTCGGCGTCCAGGGCCTTCTGGCCGCCTGTACGCGCAGTGCGCAGGACCATGATCTGGCCAAGGCGGGGGCCAAAGCTGTCCAGGGCTCCGGCTTCGATGAGGGCCTGTACGGCACTGACCGGGATGCGGCTGAGCCCGGTGCCGTTGTCGGCCGGGACGCGCACACGGCGAAGCAGGTCTGCCATGTCCTTGAACGGTCCGTTCGCTTCACGCTCGGCCACAATGTACTGACCCGCGTCGCCGACTCCCTTGACCTCGCTGAGGCCGATGGCCACAGCCCCGTTGACGGGAGCTGTGCGTGCCATGGCAAGGTTCACGTCCGGGGCCATGACTTCGATGCCGTCCGCGCGCAGGGACGTCAGGGCGGTCTGGCGCTTGTCATCCTTGTCGGCTACGGCCAGGATCGCCGCGGAGTATTCCACCGGCCAGCCGGCCTTCAGGTAGGCGGTGTAGTACGCCAGCATTCCGTAGGCGGCCGAGTGGGAGGCGTTGAACAGGTAGGAGGCGGCACCGGAGATGAAGTCCCAGAGCTTCTGGGCGGTTGCCGGGGAGAACACCGGGGAGATGACGTTGCCGTCCTCGTCCCGGAATTCCTTCGGCGCACCCTCAGTCCACATGGTGAGGCAGGCGTCCATTTCGGACTGCTTCTTCTTGCCCATGGCCTTGCGCAGGCGGGAACGCTGGGAGGCGTCGAAGCCGGCGACAATCGTGGAGAGACGCATGATCGTCTCCTGATAGATGGCCATGCCGTAGGTGGCGCCGAGCACCCCGTCGATCCATTCGGTTTCCACCGGGTCGTGGGTGAAGTCGGTGTAGGTTACCGGCTCCAGCCCGGCTTTGCGGCGGGCGTAGGAGGTGTGCATGCCGGCTTTCAGGGGGCCGGGCCGGAACAGGGCCACGATGGCGGAGATGTCATCGAGGGTTTCCGGCTCCACTTCCTGGGCGGTGCGGATCATGCCGCCGGATTCCATCTGGAAGACACCGCCGGTGCGCCCCTGCGCGAGCAGGTTGTAGGCACCCTGGACGATCGGGTGGTCCTTGGTGTTGGGGTGCGGGATCTCTTCCATGGTGAAGCGGTTGCCGGTTGAGCGGGCCGTGAAGTCCAGCGCCGTGGAAGCGATGTCCAGGTTGGTCAGGCCCAGGATGTCCATCTTGAGCAGTCCGATTTCCTCGCAGTCCGGGCCGTCCCAGCAGATAACGCGAGGGGCGTTGGGATCTGCATTGGCGGCGTGGGACTTCCAGCGCATGGGCACAATCTCGTCCAGCGGTTCCGGCGAGATGATGAACCCGCAGGCGTGGATGGATTCGGTCTTGGTGACGCCTTCAAAGGCGCGGGCGAGTTCCAGGATGTCCTGTGCGTCCTGACCGGACTCCTGGACGAGGCTCCGGAATGCTTCCGCTGAGTTGTCCGAGGTGTCATCGAGCTGGGCGAAGGAGTAGGCCTTGCCGCCGTTGGAGGGGATCAGGTCCGAGAGCTTGTTGCCCAGGCGCTGGATGTCTGCAGCCCGGCGGTTGATCTTCGCGTACGCTTCCGCGGTAATGGAGGCAGCCTTCTTGGAGTCCCCTGCGGCGCGGGCGGCCTTCGCTGCTGCGAATACCTCAGGGGACGGCTCGGAGGGCTTCAGGATGCGTGCAGCGTCCTTCACGGCGGCCTTGGACAGTGCCATGCCGAACGTGCCGATGTGGGCAACCATGTCATCGCCCCAGCGCACGCCGACGAAGCCGAAGACCTCGTTGCGGCGGGCAGCCTCGAAGTCGACGTCAACGTCGGGCAGGCCGGCGCGGCCAGGCTCCAGGAACCGCTCGAAGAGCAGGTGGTTCTCCAGCGGATCCACGCCGACGATCTTCAGGCAGTAGGAGGTGGCGGCACCGGCAGCAGAACCGCGGCCGACACCGACCACGATGGGCTTCTTCCGGGTCCGGGTCGCGTCATCAACGGGCTTGCCGGCGTGCAGGTCCACCCAGTCCTGCGGGGTGTAGTCGGACCGCGCCCAGGCGATCATGTCCCAGACAATGAGGAAGTAGGCCGGGAAGCCCATATCGCAGATGATGTTCTCTTCCATCCGCAGCCGTTCCTTGACCTCGGCGGACAGCGGGCGGCGCTTACCGGTTTCGGGGTCGGTGCCGTAGCGCTCGACGGCGCCTTCTTTCACAAGGTGGTGCAGGTAGGCGCGCTCGGAGTCGAATCCGGCGGGCACGGGGAACTTGGGCAGGCGGATGCGCGGGTCGGGGATGACCTTGTCGTCGCACAGGTCTGCGACCATGACGGAGTTGGCCACGGCCTCGCGCCATGCGGCAGCAGCAGCCTTGTTCTTCAGGTTGCCAAGGACGTCGATCATTTCGGCTTCGGACTTCAGGTAGTAGTCCGGGGTGCCGTTGAACTTGAACCGCTTGGGGTCATCGAGGGAGCGCTTGACGCCAACGGCCAGGAAGCCGTCATGGGCGCGGGCATCTTCGGCGTGCTCGTAGTGGCAGTCGTTCGTAGCCACCAGCGGAATACCGGTCTCTTCGGAGAGGGCCCGCAGCTCACGGAAGGCATGGGTTTCAGCCTTGATGCCGTGGTGCATGACCTCGAGGAAGACGTGCTCCCGGCCGACGGCACCAACGAGGCGGTCCAGGTTGGAGCGGGCATCGGCGCGGGCGCGTGCGGCGTCCTCCGGAATGCCGGGAAGGCGGGTGATGATCCTGGTGAGTTCGGCAGTCAGTTCCTCTGCCTGGCCGGAGGCCATCTCCGGGACAAAATTCTTCACGGACTCTTCGAGGTTGGTGCGCAGGGGGCCTGTTACGCCTTCAGTGACGGCATCTGCGAGCTTCCTTTTCTTCGCGGCGTAGGCGGAGACATCGGCGGCGAGGGCGGCAGTGAGCTCTTCGGTGTTTTCGGCGTCGAGCAGTCCTGCGATCTCGGTGCGTGCGGCGGTGAAGCCCTTGTCGATGGCGCCGGCACGGGCCAGGGGTCCTGCTACGGGCCCGCCGAGGCAGCCGGTGAGGATGATCAGGCCGTCGCCGTGCTCGTCCAGCAGGTCGAAGTCGATCCGGGGCTTGTACCAGTAGGAGGCTTCGGCCTTGTTGTGCAGGGCGAGGAGGGACTTCCATCCGGCTTCGTTGCGGGCCAGGACGGTCAGGTGCATGTAGCGCTTGACCTTCTCCTTGCCTTCATCGGCATCGGAGGCGTTGTCATCATCATTGATGACGGTCTCGAAGTTGCGCTCGTGGCGGTTGCCGATGGCCATGTACATTTCGTTGCCGATGATCGGCTTGATACCGGCTTCGAGGCAGTACTTCTGGAACTTCCAGGCAGCAGCGAGGGAGCCGTGGTCGGTAATGGCCAGGGCTTTCTGGCCCAGGGCTGCAGCGGTACGCGGAGCTGACTTGACGCGGGTCAGGCCGTCAAGCGATGAGTTCTCGGTGTGGTTGTGAAGGTGTACGAAGCCGCTGCCGTCCGGCTGTGGTTCATCAGTCACGTTTCTCCTGCGTTTCTAGCCTGAAATTGGGTCCGGTGACCCGCGATCAAAGTGCGTGTGGGCGGGCAAATGCCCTAGTAGTTCCTATGCGTGCCGGCCCCTGACGGGCGTCGCGGTGCGGCCGGCGAAGGAGGCTTCATGACTTCTATGTGTGCGGCAGAAGACAGAAAAGAACCCACCCTGCTCCGCGAGGGGCAGGGTGGGTTCTTTGTCGGGCGGCCTGGACCGGGACAGGCAGCGCACGCCTGTTCGGGCAGTTTCGCCGGCGAATGGGCGGGGATCAGACGTAGGCCAGACCCCGCCGCGTGGCACTGATGGCCCGGATGTTTCAGCTCAGCCGGTTCGGGCCTCCATGATCGCCTCCCGGACTGTGCGTGCCACCTCCGGCGCGTTGGGCAGATCAGAGTGAACGCATATCGACTCGACTGTCACAGGCAGTAACGTGCCGGATGAACTGGTGACGGTCCCCTCACGGAGGGCCTGCAGGGTCCTCTCACGTACCGAGGCCAGCGGACGCTCCCTGGGGCGGCGCTCCACGATCAGGTTGCCGTCCTCGCCGTACTCCAGGTCTACATAGAACTCCGGGACGAATCCGACCCCTGCCGCCGCGGCAGCTGACTCGTGGGCCGTCCCGGCTAGACCGAAAACCGGGACGCCGTACTGCCGGGCAACCTCACATACAGCAGCCATGAGGGCTTCATCTGACGCAGTCATGCCGAACAGGGAGCCGTGCGGCTTGATGTGGTCAAGGGGCAGGCTGTGGGCATCCAGAAAGCCAACGAGTGCCCCGACCTGGTAGCGCACCAGATCCCTGGCCTCCTCGGCGGTGATGGCCATAGCCCGCCTGCCAAAGCCAGCGATGTCCGGCAGGCCAGGGTGTGCTCCTACGGTTACCCCGGCCTGCGCCGCTGCCCGGACTGTACGTTCCATCGCTCCTGGGTCACCGGCATGCATTCCGCAGGCAACGTTCGCGGTGTCCACAAGCTGGAGGATTGCGGGGTCGTTGCCGAAGGAGTGGATCCCGATGTCCTCGCCAAGGTCCGAGTTGATGGTGACGGACATATCTAGAGCTCCGGCGCGGTGCGGGCCTGCAGCACGCCCTCCGAGGCTGCCGCCAGGGAGATCAGCCTGCGGTCGCCGTAGGGGATGCCCATCAGTTCCAGACCCACGGGCAGTCCCTGAGATGTTTGCCCTGCGGGAATGGTGATGGCCGGGAACAGCAGTTGGGAGGCAATGACGGTGTTGGTCGGGTAGGTCAGGCAGGTCCACCGGTCGGCGAATATGTCGTCCCTGGACGGGGCGGGCAGCTTGGCGTCAGGGAAGGCGATGGCCTCCAGCCCGTTCGACGCCATGATGCTGATGACCTGCCGCTGGAAGGCAGTCTGGGCAAGCACACGTGCGGCGTACTGGGAGTCCTCAGTCGGATCCTCCGGCCCGGCGACAATTGCCTCGAGCAGGTCCAGCTTCTCGTGGTACTGGCTGGTTTCGATCAGGTGGCGCATAGAGGGCACCCCGGCGTCAGGCCGCGCCTGGACGAAATCGTTCATGTCCGACTGGGACCGGGTGGTGTAGAGCGAGGTAAAGCCAACCTGATCGTCGAGGTTCTCGATCTCGATGTCCACCAGTTCGGCGCCGCCGTCCCGCAGCCGAATCAGTGCAGCTTCAATGGCTTTGTTCACTTCCGCGCCGTCCGGGTCCGAATCGTCGCCGAAGGCCTGGCGGAGAACGCCGATGCGCCTGCCGCGGAGATCCGCGTCCTTCAGTGCGTCCGCGTACGGGCGGCCTTGTTCTGCAATTACCGCTGCGGAGGTGTAGTCGTCCCGCTCGTCATAGCCGACCATTACGTCGAGGATACGGACTGCGTCTTCAACGGTACGGGTCATCGGTCCGGCGGTGTCCTGGGGTTTTACGAGGGGGGACATGCCGGCGCGGCTGATCAATCCCGGGGTTACGCGCAAACCCACGAGGCCACAAAATGACGCGGGCAGGCGGATCGACCCGCCTGTGTCCTCGCCGATTCCGACGAGGGACAGGTTGGCGGCGACGGCGGCAGCGGTGCCCGAGGAAGATCCACCGGGATCCCTGCTCAGGTCATAGGGGTTCTTTGTCGTGCCGCTGCGCGAAGAGGTGGAGAACCAGGAGGTGGCGAAGTCCGGAAGAGTCGACTTGGCCAGGATGATGGCGCCGGCATCACGAAGCTTTGCGATGGCGGTGGCATCCTCTTGGGGCTGGAACTCCCCGGTAGCGATGCTCCCAAACGTCGTCGGAAGGTCTGCTGTCTCTATCTGGTCCTTCACCACGATGGGCACTCCGTGGAGCGGACCGGAGAGCTCGCCCTTCTCAGCGAGCTGGGTATCGAGCTCACGGGCCCTTTCCAGAGCATGGGGAGAGACAGAGATGAGCGAATTCAGTTCCGGGCCTGAGCGGTCGATCTGCTCGATTCGTTCGAGATAGGCCTCCACCAGATCCTCGGCGGTGAATTCACCGCTGAGGTATGCCTGATGCACTTCGTTGATTGTTAGCTCTTCGAGGGGGCGGTTGAGGGCCATACGGTCACTGTTCCTAAGTCGTGTCTTGTCAGGGACTTGCTTGGATCGCCAGCCAGGGAGGCGGGTGTGACGATGGTAACCATCCAGATGTCTAACATTCAACGTTGAATCAATGACCTTGCTCTGTGACGGCGTGTGTGGTGTGCTTCGAAGGACGGAAATGAAGGAGTGACACGTGCCGAAATTCGTGCCGGAGACGCTGGGGCGCAAAGATGCATCCGGACAGATTGCCAGGCAGCTGCGCAATGCAATATCCGAGGGCATTTGGCAGCCGGGGGAGCGGCTTCCGACCGAGCAGGAACTCGCGGACGCATTCGACGTGGCCCGTGCCACGGCCAGAGAAGGACTGAAGCTGCTCTCGGCCACCGGACTCGTCGTCTCCTCCAGGGGAAGCAACGGCGGGACGTTCGTTGCTGTTCCGGACGCTGAAGACGTGGCTGCGCAGCTCAGCGATGCTATCCAGCTCTGGTACCGGGCAGGAAACGTCTCAGTCCATGACGTTGACGAAGCCCGCCGGATGCTCGAGCTGCAGTGCGTTGAGCTCGCTGCCCGGCGCCGCACCGCAGAGGATCTCGAAGCAATCCGGCGGCCCGTGGAGGCATCGCGGGACATGGGTCTGGACATGGCGTCCTGGCTCGATCTGGACCTGCTCTTCCACACGGCAATCACCAAAGCGGCGAAGAACCGGATCTTGGAGCTGGCGATGACCGCCGTCCACCTCGCGCGGCCGGCAACCAACTCGGTTTTCGTGGAGCATCTGGACCGCAGAACGGTCACCGACCAGCATGAGTCGATCTTCCATGCCATTGAGGCCGGAGACCCGCAGGCGGCGCAGGCGGCCTTCGAAAAGCACGCAGGGTACCTAGGTGAGACACGGCTCGCCGCCCTTAAGGAGACGAGCCCCGCGGACGTGCTCGTGGCCACCCTCCCACAGGTCTCCCGACCGGAGCATGGCGGCGGCCTCTAGAATTCAGACGTGTTGCCCCCTGCTGCGGGTGCTATGCGGTTGTGCCCCGACCCGCCGGCCATCAGAAGCACGCCCTGGAGGTCAGGCGTCGGAGCCGTACTCGCCGGGGAAGGAGGACATCAGCCATGCCTGGTTGAAGGCCCTCAGGGCCATTCCTGCAGAGTGTGCCTTGGAACGCACCGCCGGGGCTGATGCGGCCAGGACGGAGAACAGGGCCTCTGCTTCTCCCGGGCGGCGGGCTTCGGGCGGCAGGTGCCCGTGGACGGCCGAAGTGAAACGGGCCCGCTCTGCTGCGAGGCGTTCAGGGGACGCTTCCCTCAGTGTTTCCAGAAGCTCAAGGCCTTCAGCTGTTGTGTACCCGGCTGTCCGGACGGCTGCTTCGGCAATCTGTTCACGGAAGAGCAGGATCCCGCGGGTATCGGCGGTGACCCGGGACAGGACGGCCAGCGCAGTGCCGGTGCCGCGGATGGGGTCCGCAGAAGAGGCCAGGTAAGCCCGGGTGGTGCCGGTTCCGTTCAGGGAGACTGCCATGAGGCTGGTGAGCTCGGAGAGGTTCTTTGTCCGGCCGGAGTCGAGCATTTCCTTCACCTCCCGGGTGCTGAGTTTCAGACCGGGAAGATCGCGCTCATACAGCAGGCGCCATGCGGCCCTGACCGAGGGGAGGTCCAGGCGGGATGCCCGCGGAATGCTCCAGGCCTGTCC
This sequence comes from Arthrobacter sp. IK3, assembly GCF_051337705.1. Lineage (NCBI taxonomy): Bacteria > Bacillati > Actinomycetota > Actinomycetes > Micrococcales > Micrococcaceae > Arthrobacter > Arthrobacter sp. IK3. Next base: position 226,181 of record NZ_JBPPSW010000003.1, read on the forward strand.
TGCGGCCCGCGGTGCGTCTGCAGCTGCTTTCAGGGCGGCCCCCATGGGTGTCAGGGAGTGAAGCCCGAGGAGGTTGATGACCAGGGCCCCGCTGAACTCGATCTCCCTGCGGGTCCAGGCGATCACCGGCACTGCCGGGTTCTCATAGCTGCGCGGTGCCCGCAGCGGGAACGCCCGGGAGAGCGGCTCAGCGGAGAGAATGACGGCCGCCGGGTGGTTGGTCACGGAACTGATGCGGCCGGTGAGCAGTCCGGCCAGCTCAAATTCCCCGCTGCCGGGTACGAGGCTGTCCCGGCGGTCCATGATCTGCTGCGCGAGGCGTTCGGCCTTCTGCCCGCTGCGCCGGAGGTAGGCGGAGACGATGCCGACATGGTCCTTCCCGTACCTTCCGGCCAGGTAGCTGATGGCAGCCTCGACGCCGCTGCGCTCAAGATCCAGGTCGAAGACGGGCAGCCCGCGCCCCGGTACCAGGAAGGTTTCGAAGTGAAGTCCGGATTCGATGGGGTCGACGTCGGTGACGCCCAGCCCGTACAGGACGAGGCTGGAGGAGGCGTTGCCGCGCCCCGGACCCATAGTGATGCCGCGTGAGCGCAGGTGGCTGACAAGTCCGTGCAGCAGCAGGAAGTATTTGGCTGCTTCGGCCTCGGCGATCAGGTTCAGCTCTGCGTTCAGGCGCCACATGCCTTCCGGAGTCGTGCATCCGTCCCGGTGGTTGAGGCCTTCGACGGCAAGGTCACGGAGCAGCGTGATGGGATCCCGATACCCGTTGGGAAGGCGGTGGCGCGGCATCCGGGGGAGCACGGGCTCGGGGAAGACAGTGTCGTCGATCGTGTCAGCAACGACAGAGGTCATATCGACCGCATCCTGCCAGAGGCGGTCCTCGGGGCTGAGTGCACGCATCTGCTCTTCCGAGCGAAGGCTCCGGTCGGGCAGGGAGTCGGGTTCGGACCAGGGCCCGTTCAGGGAGGCTCCTGCGGCCTTGAGTGCAGCATGGGCCCGGGCAGAGGACTTGTCCGCGTAGGAGTAGGCACTGGTGGCCACCACGGGCACCGCGAACAGTCCTGCGATGCGGTGCATCTCGGAAGCGAAGAGATCTTCACCGGGCAGTCCCTGCCTCGTGACCTCGGCGTAGATGCTGCCGGGCCCGAAGACCCCGGTGAGGGCAGCCATATTCTGCTCGGCCAGGGCCTGCTCGCCGCGGACCAGCGGTTCAGCGATGGGACCTCCCATGCCTCCGGTGAGGAGGATGAGTCCTTCTGCGTGGCGGGCCAGCAGGGGCAGGTCGACGACGGGCCGGGCATGGGCCGGGTCCTGGGTGGCATTGTTGATGGCCACGAGGTTCGCCCATCCGCGCGCGGTGCGGGCCAGAAGGGTTACGTCGTGGAAGAGGGGTGAATCCGGGGTGGGGCGGTGGACATAAAGGCGGTCCCCGGAGGTTGCCAGGGAGACTTCCATGCCGATGATCGGTTTGATACCTGCTGCTTTTGCCTTCCCCACGAAGTCGGGCACGCCGGCCAGTGTCCTGGCATCGGTGATCGCAAGGGCATCCTGCCCGTAATCTGCGGCGCGTGCAATGACGTCGCCGGTTACTGTGAGGCTTCCCTTGGTGTGTTCACCGTATCCGCGGAGGTTGATGAATCTGCTCATGACGTTCCTTTTGTTGTGGGGCGGGCCTGCTGCCCACGTGCCCGAAAGGCGGACCGGCGGAGTGGGCCGGTCCCTGTTGCCGGTACTCCGGCATGTGTCATGTGTGCGGACAGGAACAAGAAAGGACCCGCCCGGCCGGGTGAGCGGCCGGACGGGTCCGGGAAATCAGGAGCTGGGAGCTCAGACCTGCAGGCCGGGAGGGGATACCTCCGGCAGGTGAAGATCCGCTGCGAACAGTGATCCGGAGACCGCGTAGAAGGCGGCGGCCGCCGCGGCAGCGATGATCACACCGATGACGAGGAGGATGACTGCGCGCACGTTGACGGGGTTCTTCCGTGCAGCCAGGGCTTTCCGGAGGTCTCCTTCGACGTCGAAGTCAGGAATGGCTTCGGCGGCTTCCAGCGGCTGGACCCTGCGGGTGCTGCGTGCCCGGGGCGTGTACTCGGCGGCAGGAGGTGCACCGGGTACTGCACCGCGCGTCTTGAGCGCAGCCATGAGCACCTCTTCGCCTTCCAGCTGCCCGGCTTCTTCGTCTGCAGCCTCAGCCGCGTCCAGGGTCGGGTCGTAGTAGGGGACTGCGGTGCCTGTGCCGTCGATGATGTCCCGTGTGACTGTCCCGTTGAGCTGGACGGTCGACATCAGCACTGTGCCGTTTTCACGGGCGTAGCGTGAGAGCACCCGGACGGCGTCAGCTGTTCCCAGGCCCTGACCGCCGGGCAGCGGAATCCCGTCGGCAAAGATATTGACCGTGCCGTCGATGTTCAGCCGGGCGTCGAAGGGGATGTACGCGGCGGCTGTCATGCGGCGGCCGGAAGGTTCTGCAGGTCGGTGACTGCCTCCCAGAAGGTGTCGCGGGTCATGCGCAGCCATTCTTCGGCGGCAATGACGGGCCCTTCAGTCAGAGCCTGCTTGGTCGCGTATTCTTCACTGCGGATTTCAGCGCTGATGGTTGCCCAGAATTCTTCGGCGGTGTGGCCTTCGGTCGGGACATCCACGAGCTGCACTTCAGCCAGCTCGGCGATCAGCTGCAGGGCGCTGCGGTACTCGGGGAGGATGCTGGTATCGGAGCTGCGGGCATCCCAGATCATTTCCATGAGCGAGTCGGCGACGATGGCCCACTGCGCCTGGGTTGCGGGCTCTTCCAGCGCCATCGCGGACTGCAGCGCCCAGTTCGGGTTCTGGTCCAGGTGCAGGTACGGGCCCAGGTCGATGGAGTCCAGCAGATCGTCGATCCCGCCGGCCTGCCATTCGCGGATGCGTGCCAGGTCAGCTTCGTTGTCGACGTCGATGTTGACGGTGTCGAGGATGTCGACCCATCCCTCTTCCTGGCTGTAGAGGCCGGAGGCTGTCAGCTCCAGGGCCACGCGCAGGGACCAGACGGCATTGGACTCAGGTTCCAGCTCACCGTTGGGGCCGGTGGGCAGGTTGTAGCGGCCGGCGATGGTCGGCGGCAGCCAGAAGAGCGGGTGCCACATGGCTTCGGGCTTGACCTCGGCGAACTGCCGTTTCCCGGGAGCTACCGCGGTGTAGATAGGCAGGGGCACGGAGCACAGCTCGCCGAAGACGAAACGGGTCGGATGCAGGCCGGTGGCAAGCTGCCAGTCCGAGAAGCGCTCGACAGCGTCGAGGGCTGATTTCGAAAGCAGCAGTCCTTCACCGGGTTCGGTGAGCAGCTGCCGGCGTTTGATGTCCATTGGTGGATTTACCCCTGATTTGTAGTCGTGATGGCCTCTGCCAACCAACATGCGTAGACAATGCCACAAGCGCCGTCGAGCTTCGACAGGCATAGAGAAGAGCATGGGAAACTCTGCAAAAAACAAAGGCGACCGCTTCGAGCGGGAGGCCGTCACTGCCCTGGTGGAGCTGCTGCCTGAATTCACGGTGAACAACCCGATGCGCATGCTGGGCGCCGGGCGCAAGGACGATGTCGGGGACCTCTCGGTCTTCCCTGACGTGGCCATTCAGGTGCGCGCCAAGAAGGATATGGGGCAGGCGATCCGCACCTCTGCAGAGGACTCGGTCAAGCAGGCCGGAAACGGCCAGATGCCCTATGCGCTGGGCATGGTTCCTATCCTTGGAACCCGGGCGCATCAGGTGCGGTGGCTGGCATGCACGGCAGTGGACGCATGGCCCGGGGGAATTGAGCCGGTCGTCGACTTCGCCTTGGTCTCCAGGGCCCTCACCTGGGTCCGCGACGACGAAGGACCGGCCGGATACCGTGCCTGGCGGCGCAGGGAGCGCATCGGGCGCCTCGGCGGTCCCGGGTACCCCGCGCTGATAGCTCCTCTGGAGGCCTGGGCCGACGCCTACCGTTCGGCCTGCGTGGCAGACAATTTACTGGCCGCATAAATGATGGAAACCAGCGCCGCCGCGTAACAAATACTGCCTGTTGCGTAACATTTCCGGGCAGCAAGAGAGCCCCTGTTTCCGCCGCATAGATGTGGTGGATTCCAGGGGCTCTCGGAGTGTCAGACCCAGGTGAACGCGCCGCCGCGCCTGACCGGATAGCGCATCCCCAGGGTCTGCAGTACGAGCTCGCGCTCCTGAGCGCTGACGTCGTCCCCAAAGCTGAGCCCCCCGGCCCTGAGGCTGCTGGTCAGGCGTCCCACGAGGCTTATTCTCCAGCGGATCCGGCCTGCGGGGGCGCCCGGCGCCCGGCCTTCAACGCGCACAATGCCGGTGACCATGCCGCCCAGGCCCACAGCGAGGTATCCGGCGTCCACGATTGCCCGGGAGCTGACACCTGTCCAGTCTCCGGCCTGGGCCAGCAGCCAGTCTGCGTCCGTAAGCCAGCTGGCGTCCCCGGTGTAGGGCCTCCACGTTCCGTCTGTCTCTGCGACATCGGTCTGGACTACGGGCAGGGCGCCGCCGGCAGAGATGAACGGTTCGCGGGCAAGGGCAGTGATGTCCGAGCGCACCAGCCTGATGTATCCGCCGCCGACGATCTTCTCCACGGAGTGCCGGGACATGCCGGTCAGCCTGGCGGCAGCCGAAATACTGACTGCTTCATCGACCACTTCGGCTTTGACATGGGTGATGGTGGGAACGGTGAGGTCCATGGAGCTCCTGCTTTCACTGATGAGTGTGTGTGTCTCAGGAGCTATGTGTGCGGAACCGGTACAGACGGTCATCAGTAGGTTTCTGCCGATGGGGAGCAAGCGATGCGCATCCGCACACATAGGGAATATGGAAAAGACCCCTGGACTGAACTTCACCGCCGTCGACTTTGAGGCTGCCAACTCCGACAGGCTCTCGGTCATTGAGGCAGGTTTCGCCTCAGTGCGCGACGGCGTGGTCACGTCCACCGGGTCCTGGCTGATTTTCCCGGAGACGGGCTTGGACTCCTTTGATGCTTATGCCATGCGCATCCACAAAATAACCCCGGCCATGGCCGCCGCCGGCGACCCTCTCAAAGATTCGATGGAGCGCCTGTTCCGGATTTTCGGCGGGGACCCGGTCATTGCCCACAACATGAAGTACGAGCGTGCCGTCATCAACCGCGCGTGCCAGGCACTCCAGCTGCCCGTGCCAGTGAACGAGATGCGCTGCAGCGAAGTGCTGTCCCGCACCGCACTGCGTCTGCCCAAAACCCGCCTGTCCCTGGTGGCAGAAGCCCTGGGACTGGATGAGTTCGAGGAACACAGCGCCGAAGCGGATGCCCTGACCAGTGCACGGATCGTCCTGGCCATCGCAGCCCGCGAAGGTGCCGCCAGCATCCGCGGCCTTTACCGGGGCCTTGGCATCGCCTGAAGAGAGATCCTGAACCTGCCGCACACATAGTGGGGGCTGCCGCAAACCGGAAACGGACAGGGCAGCCCCCACTTTTAGTTGAAGGACATCATGATCAGAAAGCTCGTCCTGCGCCGCGCCGCACACGCTGCCGGCCTCTCGTGGCAGGGCCGGCCAAGGACCCCTGACGGATCCGCGGATGTTGCCCTGCTCGTGCAGCTGCTGAGGGACGAAGGGAACTCTGTCATCACTGTCTCCCGTGGAAACACGGACCTCTACGACTACAGCGGCAAACTCGACAACGCCCGGTACAGCGCGGTCCTGCATTTCGACCTGGCCAGCGAGGCCACAGCCTTCATCGCCCGTTTTGCCGAGGACCTGCCACACCTTCAGGGGCCCGGGGCGGCCTCTGTCGCCCTCTATTCGGAAGCCTGGGGGATCGGGATGAACATCCACTTCAATCCGCTTCTGGCAGGCATTCTGATCCGCCGGATGACCCGAACCGGCACCTCCGGAAACGCCGTCACGCCGGAGCACGCATAGAAGACAATAAGCCACGAATCGCGGCAGTACCCCGAAGGAAAAGTGCAGCCGTGCCCAACCTCATCTACTTCTCATCAACCTCCGAGAACACCCACCGGTTCGTCCGGAAACTCGGAATACCGGCCATCCGGCTGCCGCTCAAAACCAAGGACGACACCGTCATTGCCACTGAGCCCTACGTCCTCGTCGTCCCCACCTACGGGGGCGGGGGAGCAAAGGGTGCGGTACCGAAACAGGTGATCAAGTTCCTCAATGTTGAGTCCAACCGGGCCCTCATCAGGGGCATTATCGCGGCCGGCAACACCAACTTCCATGACTCCTACTGCCTGGCAGGAGACGTCATCGCAGCCAAGCTGGCCAATGATGACGCCGCGGCCCCGAGCCGCACACAGGTTCTTTACCGCTTTGAAATCATGGGCACCCCCGACGACGTCGAGGCTGTCCGAACTGGACTGGAGACATTTTGGAATCAAGCACCATCCCCACTAACACCGTAGAGAAGGCAGACGCCGTCCCCGAGTCCTGGAAGGGACTGGGCTACCACGAGCTGAACGCCATGCTGAACCTCTACGGCGCAGACGGCCGGATCCAGTTCGAAGCTGACCGTGCCGCTGCGAAGCAGTACTGCAAGTACGAGATCAACGGCAACACCTGGTTCTTCCACTCTCTGGAGGAAAAGCTCGAATTCCTCGTGGAGGAGAACTACTACGAGCCCGAGCTGCTCGCCAAGTACAGCCCCGAGTTCATCAAGGGCCTCTTCAAGCGCGCCTACGCCCACAAGTTCCGCTTCGAAACCTTCCTCGGTGCGTTCAAGTTCTACACGACCTACCCGCTGAAGACGTTCGACGGCAAGCGCTACCTGGAGCGCTTCGAAGACCGCGTCACCATGGTCTCCCTTGGCCTCGGCGACGGTAACGAAGCAGTTGCCACCCAGACCCTGGACGAAATCATCAGCGGCCGCTTCCAGCCGGCCACCCCCACGTTCCTGAACATGGGCAAGAAGCAGCGCGGCGAGCTGGTCTCCTGCTTCCTGCTGCGCATCGAAGACAACATGGAGTCCATCGCGCGCTCCATCAACTCCGCCCTGCAGCTCTCCAAGCGCGGCGGCGGCGTCGCTTTCGCACTGACCAACATCCGCGAAGTCGGTGCTCCGATCAAGCAGATCGAGAACCAGTCCTCCGGCATCATCCCCATCATGAAGCTGCTTGAAGACTCCTTCTCCTACGCCAACCAGCTCGGTGCCCGCCAGGGCGCCGGCGCCGTCTACCTGCACGCCCACCACCCGGACATCAACCGGTTCCTGGACACCAAGCGCGAGAACGCAGACGAGAAGATCCGCATCAAGACCCTCTCCCTCGGCGTCGTGGTACCGGACATCACCTTCGAGCTGGCCAAGCGCAACGAGGACATGTACCTCTTCTCCCCGTACGACGTCGAGAAGGTCTACGGCATCCCGTTCTCCGACATCAACGTCACCGAGAAGTACTACGAGATGGTCGACGATGCGCGCATCAAGAAGACCAAGATCAAGGCACGGGACTTTTTCCAGACCCTGGCCGAGATCCAGTTCGAGTCCGGCTACCCGTACATCATGTTCGAGGACACGGTGAACAAGGCCAACCCGATCGAGGGCAAGATCATCATGAGCAACCTGTGCTCGGAGATCCTGCAGGTTTCCTCCCCGACCACGTACAACGATGACCTGTCCTACGACGAAATCGGCAAGGACATCTCCTGCAACCTGGGTTCACTGAACATCGCCAACGCCATGGACTCGCCCGACTTCGGGCTCACCGTTGAAACGGCGATCCGCGGACTGACTGCCGTGTCCGACCAGTCCAACATCACCGCGGTCCGCTCCATTGCCGCCGGCAACGCCCGCACCCACGCCATCGGCCTGGGCCAGATGAACCTCCACGGCTACCTTGCCCGTGAGCGGATCTTCTACGGCTCCGAAGAGGGCATCGACTTCACCAACATCTACTTCTACACGGTGCTGTTCCACGCCCTGCGGGCTTCAAACAAGCTGGCCATCGAACGCAGCGAGGTCTTCGACGGGTTCGAGCGCTCCAAGTACGCTTCCGGCGAGTTCTTCGAGAAGTACACCAAGAAGGCCTGGGTCCCCGAGACCGAGCACGTGGCAGCGATCTTCCGCGAGGCCGGGATCCACATCCCGACCCAGGGCGACTGGGAAGAGCTCAAGGCCTCCATCATGGCGTACGGCATCTACAACCAGAACCTGCAGGCTGTCCCGCCGACCGGCTCGATTTCCTACATCAACAACTCCACGGCCTCGATCCACCCGATTGCCGCCAAGATTGAAATCCGCAAGGAAGGCAAGCTCGGGCGCGTTTACTTCCCGGCCCCGTACCTGACGAACGACAACCTGGAGTACTACCAGGACGCGTACGAAATCGGCTACGAGAAGATCATTGACACCTACGCCGCTGCGACCCAGCACGTGGACCAGGGTCTGTCCCTGACTCTGTTCTTCAAGGACACCGCCACCACGCGGGACATCAACCGGGCGCAGATCTACGCATGGCGTAAGGGCATCAAGACCCTCTACTACATCCGCCTGCGCCAGGTCGCCCTGGAAGGCACCGAAGTGGAGAACTGCGTCTCCTGCATGCTGTAACACCCACACAGGGGTCCGGGCATCATCCCGGGCCCCTGTGCCCCCTCCGAACAAAGGAAGCCATGACCGGAACAACCGCACGCCTCTCCCTGATCCAGGGGTCAGTCCTCATCACCCTCGACGGTCCGGACGGCACCGTCACCGAAGCTGCTGGCGTTGCATCGACGCTGGCCACCGCGCTGGCCGCCGGCGTCATGCCGGTAACGGTCGACTCAGTGACCGGCTGGCAGGACACCGTCCTCGTCCAGCTGGACTACTGCGGCCCCGACTGCTGCATGAACACCCAGGCGGCTGCTGAGGCACTGGTGGCCGTGCTGGGAACCGCAGGGATCGAAGCCTCGATGGACACCACCTTTGAGCGCTCCCGCCGCTACGCGGAGCACTGGGACCGGTTCCTGGAGACCGCCCGCGAAGAAGTCAGTGCGGCGCTGGCCGCGGACGTCTAGCAGCCAAAGCGCCGGGGGGTCTGCCGCATGAAACGGCAGGCCCCTTTCATGTCCGCCCTGGATACTGCGTCTACGCATGTCCCAGGGCGGACCCCACTGCAGGACCCATGCGGGAAGACTTCACGAAGGAGCGCGCCGATCCCGGGCGCAGAAGAACCATGATCACAAATTCCAAGTACGCCCAGAAGCTCCTCGCATCGCAGGACAAGCGCCGCGCGCTGACCGTCGACGAGAAGATGCTCGAGACTGCCCTGCTGCAGGCCTCGGTCCTGAGTGCCGGTTCAGGTGAGAACGACGAAGCATTCGCCGCCCTGAAGCAGCACATGGAAGAGCACGCCCCGCTGTTCTGGGACTATCTGAACTTCGCCGTCGTGGCCACCGCAGACAGCTTCGGTGTCCGCCCCGGCACCTGGCTCACCCGCACCCCGGAAGAGCTCAGCTCGATTCTCGTTCCGCTGTCCGCGACGCCGGATCAGTCCCGCGACATCCGCACCGTCATCGACGCCGTGTCCGTGGCCCTGAACGAGCGCGAGGGCCAGGCATCCGAGGAGTTCCTGACGGATCCTGACGGCGCCCTGATGCTCAAGATGGGCCGTATGGTCGCAGTCCTGGCCGTCTCCCGGGCCAAGCATCCCAGGCTTGCCCCGGCCCTGATCGTCAAGGGAATCCGCCGCATCACCGACGAATACCACAAGAGCTCGACCCGCTAGCCGGGCCGGCGAACTGCCGTCAGCGTCTGGAACGCATAGAGATAGACAGGCCATAAGCACCTCAGGGCGGAGTCGACCCAGGCCGGCTCCGCCCTTTCTTCACCCCACCACCCAGAAATAAGGAATCCCGCCGTGCCGGAAGCAATGAAACTCATCGACCACGTCCAGGCCATCAACTGGAATCGCATCCAGGACGACAAGGACGTCGAGGTCTGGAACCGTCTCGTGAACAACTTCTGGCTGCCGGAGAAGATCCCGCTGTCCAATGACGTGCAGTCCTGGGCCTCCCTCTCCGAGGCAGAGAAGCTGCTCACCATGCGCGTTTTCACCGGCCTGACCCTCCTGGACACCATCCAGGGAACCGTCGGCGCCGTCTCGCTGATCCCGGACGCTGTGACCCCGCACGAAGAAGCCGTCTACACGAACATCGCGTTCATGGAGTCCGTGCACGCCAAGAGCTACTCCTCGATCTTCTCGACGCTGGCCTCCACGAAGGAAATCGACGACGCCTTCCGCTGGTCGGTCGAAAACGAAAACCTTCAGAAGAAGGCCGCCATCGTCACCGAGTACTACCACGGTGATGACCCCCTGAAGAAGAAGATCGCCTCCACCCTCCTGGAGTCATTCCTCTTCTACTCCGGCTTCTACCTGCCGATGTACTGGTCATCGCATGCCAAGCTGACCAACACCGCCGACCTGGTCCGCCTGATCATCCGCGATGAGGCCGTGCACGGCTACTACATCGGCTACAAGTACCAGATCGGCCTTGCCAAGGAGAGCGCCGAGCGCCAGGCAGAGCTCAAGGACTACACCTACGAGCTGCTCTACGAACTGTACGAAAACGAAGTCCAGTACACCCACGACCTCTACGACAGCGTCGGACTGGCAGAGGACGTCAAAAAGTTCCTGCACTACAACGCCAACAAGGCTCTGATGAACCTGGGCTACGAAGCAATGTTCCCGAGCAGCGTCACGGACGTGAACCCGGCGATCCTCTCGGCCCTGTCCCCGAACGCGGACGAGAACCACGACTTCTTCTCAGGGTCGGGCTCCAGCTACGTTATCGGCAAGGCGGTCAACACCGAAGATGCGGACTGGGACTTCTAGAAAGGCCGCACATGCGGCAGAAGCAGAAACAGCAGTTTTCCTCCGCACGGCCTATAAGGCTATCGCCTCATGTTACACCCTGAAAACAGGACCGCGGCGCAGCAGGACAGAAGGAAGCCGCTGCGCCGCGGTGCGGTCACCCCGCCCGGAATGGGGTGAACGGCATGGCCTTCCTGGAGAGGCGAAATTGGTGCAGGCCAAACATCAAGCTGCCGCGATGGGATTCTCAGCGAGGCTCTGATCCGCAGTAAAGCTTGACGTGCCAGTCCCAGAAACTGCCGTTCCGGACACATTCAACTTTGTGCTCAACGCCGTCGTAGGTGATCACTTCCTGGGTGTAGCCGCCCTTTCTGCGGTGTTTATATTCGAACCGAACCAGTCGGTCTTCTGTTTCGAAGCAGGTCTTAGTCGAGAGAATCCCGGAATCCTCGCATTTCGACATCTTCATGCTGTTGCCGGAAGAATCCTCATACTCCCAGTCCTTCTTCGTTCCGTGGTCCGGCGCGACTTCCCTGACCCTGTGCTCGGAGTTCGCGAACTGTGCGGGAGCAGGGAGCCGTTCATCGACAGCACGGGCCTGGCCGGAGTAAAAAACGGCTGCAGCAATCACAGCCCCGACCGTGGCGATAAAGAGCAGGTACTTCGTGAGGGGTTTCATACGGTCCTTCCGTGCAGGGCGGTGAAGGCAATCCTGGGATCTCCCCACCAGTGCCGTCGGTTCAGCGGCAGCGGCCGCTCCTGTGCCCAAATGTGTGCGGCACAGCCGAGAAAAACGCGGCAGGCTTCAGCTGCCCGCCAGACCCTACGCCAACGAGCCCCCGGTGGCGGTGACCGCGGCGCCATCCTCCGCACACATGGAAGGCACCGAACTGTAGATCAACCACTTCCAGGATTGGAGCGCCATGCCCCTCGATTTCCGGCTCACTGAGGCAATCAACAAAGCAGCCCAGATGCAGCACAACGCCAACAGGATCGCCCGCATCTCCAACCAGCTCACCTACGTGAACATCCTCCTGTCCCAGGGCAAGCCCGTGCCCGCCAAGCTGGCCGACGAGATCGCCATAGCGGTAGGGGATGCGGATTGTGCCCTCAGCGCCGGGGACTCATAATCCTGCGGCGCGGCCCCAACCACTCGAAACCTGCTACGGAGGAAACGTGAGCGAAGAACCCGACCCGCCCAGGACACTGCAGCGGCGGTGCTGCTCAGGCAAGACCTGCACCACAACCCTGTATCTTCACACCCTGGTCCGGGACACCGGCGACGGGGAGAAAGCCCTCCCCACCCTGTACCGGTACCGCCGAGGCAACGAGAACGGATTCGGTCCGGGCTGGTCCACCGAAGCGCGTCTTGCCGCCTGGGTCGCGGAGACTGCCGCGGCCGACGCCGCCGAAGATGAAAGACTCCGCCGAATCGAAGCCGAGAATGCGGCCTACGACGCGGAGCGCGGAAAATGACGTCGCAGGCAGGGAACCCTGAGGGCCAGGAGGATACTGTTGGGCGCACCCCGCCGCGTCTGCTGATCACCGGTTCCCGGACCTGGAATGACCGCAAGGCGATCAGGGACGCCCTGCGCACCTGGTGGGAGACCACGGGCCGGGACCCGAACGCCGTCCTGGTATCCGGCAACTGTCCGAAGGGTGCCGACCTGATCTGCGAGGAAATCTGGGAACACAACGGCCTGACCGTCGAGCGACACCCGGCCAACTGGCGTCCCGGCGGGGTCTTCAACCGCGCCGCGGGCTACGACCGGAACAAGGCCATGGTCGACACCAGCCCTGACCACTGCATCGCCTTCATCCGGGCGAAGTCCGGCGGAGCAAGCCAGTGCGCCCGGTACGCCCGCTCCAAGGGAATCGAAGTGACGCTCATCGAGGCCGGCTGACCCCAGCGGAGCCGGGAAGCATCCATGCCGCACACATAGGGATCATGAGAGTGACGCACATCGCTACCGGACCTGCCAAAGTACACCGGCGCCTGTGGGAGATTTCCTACGAAGGCCAGTGTGCAGCGTTCCATTCCACTGCCCGGAAGGCAGGTACCGCCCTCGTGGACCTGCTGACCCGCAGGATGATGAAGGGACACCCTGCCCGGACCATCACCGTCAAGCTCCTCGACGAGCACGACGAGGTCCTGTGGGACGCAACTTCTGACGTCGCAGACGTCCTCACGGCCACGGGGTGGCCCGGGCGGAACACCGACCGGGACGCCGTAATCGACGTCCTTGAGGCCATCCTTGTGACCGACGAGCCCGAAAGCGAAGACGAGGCTCTCATCGCCGCGTAAGTCCGGGATCACCACAAATGGACTCGGACCCGCACCGTATGTAGTATCCAGATTCTCGGACGGCTAGACCGCACGGAGCTCCTGGGGGGAGAAGTTGAGCGTCGCCGCCGACACCCGCCGTGGTCACCATCTGCTGCCCGGATCATCACGCACGGCGTCCCCACCGCCTTCTCACTGAAGGAACAGCTATGTCCAGCTACAACAACGAACCTCAGAACTCGACGGGACAGCCTGCACCGCAGGGCGGACCCGACCCTTACCCTCAGCAGCCCCAGCAGCCTTACCAGGGCGCGTATCCGGGACAGCAGCAGCCATATCAGCAGCAGCCGTACCAGGGCGCTTACCCCGGGCAGCAGCAGCCCCAGAAGTCCTTCCTGACAGCCTGGCTCCTCGCACTGCTCCTCGGTGTTCTCGGCGTTGACCGGTTCTATCTGGGTAAGATCGGCACCGGTGTCCTGAAGCTGATCACCTTCGGCGGCGCCGGAATCTGGTACCTCGTTGACCTCATCCTCCTGCTGGCCGGTAAGCAGACCGATAAGGCCCGCCGGCCGCTCGAAGGCTATGACCGCCACAAGAAGATGGCACTGATCGTCACGATCGCAGTCCTGCTGCTCTCGATGATCTTCAACATCACCACCGGCCCCTTCAGCGGATCCGGCGAGCCTGCCAAGACCCGTGTCTCCAGCGCCGACCACACACCGAAGGCCACAGCGTCCTCTGCTGCCGCGGCACCTGTCGAGGCACCTGAGCCCGAGCCCACTCCTGAGCCGACCCCGGAACCTGACCCGGTTACCCCTACGCAGACCTTCACCGGCACCGGAGACGACATCATCACCGCGGACCTCGGCGGACGCCCGGCCATCGTCACCTTCAACTGCGACCTGTGCACCCGCAATGTCGTCCTGAAGACCAACGGCCGTGACTCCCTGCTCGTGAACACCATCGGCGCGTACTCCGGCAAGCACCTGGTCGATACGCGCACCGGCTCCGTGACCAGCGAATTTGAGATCACAGCCGTAGGTGACTGGACCCTGACCGTTGAAGACGTCACGACCATCGAGCCCACCTCCGGCCCTGCGACCGGAACCGGCGATTCAGTAGTCCTCCTGACCGGCAACACGACGAAGGCCGCAATCTCCTACCAGGGCGAGCGGAACTTCGTCATCCAGGTCTACGGCGACCGCAACGATCTGGCCGTCAATACCATCGGATCCTACGAAGGAACGGTTCGCCTGGAAGCACCTGCCTTCGTGCAGGTGACGTCCTCCGGCAACTGGACCATCACTCCCCAGTAGCGCAATCCACACGAAGAGGGGGCCGGCTGATGCCGGCCCCCTCTTTTTTGGTCCTACCAGTGGCTACACGGCCATGACCGCCAGGAGTTTCGTGACGGCCTCCGGCAGATCGGTGTCATTGCCGTGCTCGTCGGGGGCACCCAGCAGCAGGACGCCGCCCACAATGAAGTCCTCTTCACGCAGGATCGCTGCAGCCAGCGCCGTGGCCCGGGAGTTGAGCACGGCACCGTGCTTGAACTTGCCCTCTTCGTCCATGTACATCGAGACGCCGAGGTCAGCCAGGGTGAGGACCTGGAAGTACCCGCCAACCACTTCCTGAATCGCGGTTACCCCGGGGTTGAAGTCCTTGATTTCGACCGGCTGGGAAGTGTCTGCCGTATGTGTGCGGCACGGGTATGACCGCTCTGCAGCACACGGAAGGGGCCAGGTCAGGGGCGTGCTACACCTCGACGTCGATGTTGATGCCCGCACAGAAATCAATGAGCCAGTCCAGGTCGGGCCCGTTCAGGTACGCACCCGCCGGCACAGAGGTGTCAGTGGAGAAAGCGTCTTCGGCCCGGTCGAAGAAGACGTAGGCGAGCCCGTCGTTCAGACGCCTGGACATCCACACACAGCCGTCCAGACCCGCATCGTAAGCGGCCTGGGCCCACTTCACGGTGTCTTCGTACCAGGCTGCTTCGCAGGTCGTGATCTCGTGGGGTTCGACGCCGAGGGCGCGCAGCCCCTCGCCCTTGAAAGACGCTAGGCGCAGGTCCCGGTCGGTTCTGAGGCCGGCCGAAAGCCTGTCTTCGTAATCTGCTTTGAAAAGCACCCCTCCCGCATACGGGATCTCGTGCAGCATGCTTTCGCAGACCGCCGTTTTGAGGTCTCCGGCCGCATAGAGGACAGAAACCGGAGGGTGGCCAAAGAATGCAAACCTTGTTGGCTTTCCTATGCCCGGGTTGAAGTCAGTGACTTCCCTGGCGTTTCCGAAGACACGGTGAAGGACTGATCCGGCCGGAAGCGTCACGCTCTGGGGGTTGAAGGGCGCCGGGACGGGCGCGACAGGCGAACCGGGTGTCACCACTCTTCCGCCAGGGACTTCCGGGCGGTGCTGATCAGCGTTTCCTGGTCGTCGATGACATCCACCGGGCGGCGGCCGTCAAGGTACCCGTTGGGGGCGCAGAACCACTGCAGCAGGCTCTCACCGCTCCACCGGTCCCCGGCAATCTGCACGACGTCACTGATGACCGGACGGACCTTTCCGGCAGCCAGATCGAATTCGAACTTCGGGAAGAGGGTCTTGTTGCCCCGCTTGACGCCCAGCAGCTTGCCTTCCTTGACCAGCTGGGACGCCTTGTTGCGGTTCGTGGCACTGTTGCCGAGTTCCTCCGCCACCCCGGTGCTGTCCAGCATCCCGAACTCGTTCTCCATGCTGCGCCAGCGGTTCTCCTGTGCCACTACGGAACGGGCTACCTGGGGGCTTGCTTCAACGTCTTCGGGGAGTTTCTCGGCCAGTGCTGAGAGAGCGTTGATGGACTTGGTCAGAACGATCTCGCGGTGCTGAAGCCGGTCACCGACGGACAGCCGTTTGATCTTAGGTGCGGCTGTTTGAGGTCGCAGCAGATGACGTTTCATACGGTCCATTCTAGCGTCCCGAACGTCACCGGCATATAGGGAACCGGGGATCCCTGGTCATGGGGTGGCAGCACAACAAGAAAGGGGCCGGCGGATGCCAGCCCCTTCTGTGATTCAGCCGTTAGCCGCCGACCAGGCGCTGCAGGTCTGCGATGCGCTGCCGAATATCGGCCAGATCGTCCTCCGTGTAGTCCGCAGACCGCTCAGAAATGATGTCATCAAGGTGGCTGAGCGCATCGTCTGCCGCGCCCAGGAGGACATCACGTGCCTCCTCCGTGACGACCGCGGCTTCCAGCCCTGTGCGCGCCGGAGCAAGCTCGAGCTCGGCGGCCTTATCCAGGTCGATGACAACCGTGCCCATCCGTATGTCGTGGCCGGCAGCTGCTTCATCGTCGGGGCTCACCTCATCGGTCCACTGCGTGTTGGTGCAGCTGAGGGCGTGGACTTCGTTGGAGAGTTCGTCTTCACCGAACAGTTCGAATTCATCGAGGTCGTCGCTGCCCTGGACGGCATTCCCGTCAGCGTCAGTCAGCCCTGAGGCCCAGTAGCGGTTGTCGTCCTCTTCCAGGCGCAGATACCGGGCGTCAGGGTACGCGTCCTTGATGCCGAGGCTGATGCTCTTGAGAGAGGCGCGTTCCAGGTCGAGTTCCATGGCGTCCCGATGCAGGTCAACCGCGCGGATCTGGCCCAGAACCGCTGAGGCGTTCTCCTGCGACGCACGGTAGGCGTCTTCAGGTGATACAGGGGATGGGCTAACCGAGACCGGTGATTCAGCGTGGTGGGTGGACGAGAACTGTCCGGCGCCGTCGAGGCCGGCCGGTACGCGCGGCTGGGCCGCGTTATCGAAGGTAGTCATGCCCTCCTGTGTGCGGCAATGCACAGGCAGCGCCGGCTGCCGGGGTTCGACTGCCTACGCATGTCCCTGGAAGGCAGCGATCTGCTGCACGGAACACCCACCAGCCTGAAAGGCATTCTCATGACCCTCCATGACCAGGACCACCAGTCAAGCCTAGAGCGGCACGCAGGGACATCGGCGGGCCGCAGGGCGTCCAGGTCCGCTGCACGATCCAAGAAGACACTCATCGTCCTGGGGGCCGGGCTCATTCTGACGGGCGCAGGTGCTTTACCTCTGGCCGGTGAGGTTTCTGCAGCAGTGAGGGACAGTCCGAGCGTCACCGGGACCGTTATTGACGTCCGCCTCGAGATGCCGGAAGGACAGGAATCTCCGGCGGAAGGAGATGACGCCGCCTCCCCGCGGTGCGCGCCGGTCATCGGCTACGAAGTGGACGGACAGCAGTACAACATGGTTCCCGGAGAGCTCACCGAGAACTGCGAGTGGCCTCTTGGCCAGGAAATGAAAATCGCCTTCGACCGGGAGAACCCTCTTGAAGCGCGCATTGCCACCGACGAATTCAACCCGGCAACCCTGATCCTCCCCGGAGCTGGAGTCCTTACCTTGCTGGCCGGGGCGTTCCTGGCGCTCCGCGGACGCCGGAAGCGCAGCTAAGCCAGGGCAGCTAAGCCAGGGCAGCAGCGCCTGGGGAGAGACTCCGCTGGATCCGCACACATAGGAATCAAGCCCGGGCGACCGGGAATCCGAAGAACAGGGAAAGCGCGCCCCGGAGGACGGACAGGCAGACGGATGGCATCCGTTCGCCTGGACCATGATTGTCACCCCCTTAACCGGGGCCCGGGCGTTCGATTCCCCGGCAGATGGTCGAAGGGCCGGAGAGGTCCCCGGAGGATAGCTGACCGGTGAGGCTGGGCGCAGGGCGGTACCTGACGGGAAACCGGGCAGGTGGGGTTCAACTCCCCGACTGCGTGTATTGCCGACATAGTGCTTGATGGCCGGCGGCCGGGATAAGAACTTCCCGGCCGCCTGGTCATTTCTCCATTCAATGAAAGAGAGCAATGAAGAAGCTCAGGACGACAGCTGCTGCACTGGCCATGATCGCCCTTCTGTCCGGCACCGGATGCGCGGCAGAGCGTGCAGATGCAGGCCCGGCCATCGACACGGCACGCGCCACGGGCGAATGCGAAGTGATTGCAGGGCTCCTCACAGGTGACTACGAGCTGGACACCGGCAACGTGGAAGAGCTTCTCGTGATCCTGACGAACCTCTCGGAGCATGGTTACCCGCAGAGCGCCAAAGCCGCCGACATGATCATCGCCTCGTACGGCGAAGAGCCGCCAAGCCAGGAAGAAGCCGACGCCGTCATCCTCGAATGGGCGGACTTCTGCACGGCCCACGCCACCGGTTAGGCAGGCACCCAGGCACTGCATATGCTCAATGGCGACCCTGGAGGTATCTGACGTGTTCAAGTGGATGCGGGAGGCGTGGTTCCTGCGCGGACTAACCGCTGTATTCCCGGCACTGGTGACACTGTTCCTGTTCGGAGGTGCTCCGCTTCCGGCAGCCGTGTTCTTCGCCGCCGGTGCAGCCTATGGGCTGCTGCTGTTCCGTGTCGTCTCAGCCTCAGCCCGGGCGTCCTTCGTCATGATGTGGGCCTTCACCCTGATCTTCGCAACGCTCCTGCGCGTCGAAGGCATCCTGGACGCTCCCATGGCTGGACCGGTATTCATGGGGTTTGCCTCAGGATCCATCATCGGGGCGTACCGCTGGACCGGGCCGCGTGCCGGCAGCGGAATGAAGCTCAAACGCACTAGAAACTCGGACGGCAGCTATCCAGGCGGTCTGAAGCCCGCGCTGATCAATGCCTCCTGTGCGGCGTTCCTGCTCAGCTTTCCGGCCATCTACCTTCTTGACGACGTGACTGTGGAAACGATCATCGTTTCGCTGGCCGCGGGATTTCTCGGCGGCTGGTTTCTGTTCCGGTACGTGAAGTCCCTGCAGGCACGCTTTATCACTCTGCTGTGCGTCTTCCTGGCGTTGATCCCGGCAATGATTATTGCAGGCAGCTTCGGGGCCGGTGCAGCCCCCGGCATCGGGATTCTTGGGTTCATGGCCGGCACCCTTATCGGCGGCCGGTACTGGGTTGGGCCGAAGGCCGGGGCGCCGAGGCCTCCCTTCACCGGCCAGGGGAAGCGCCGACGGCGGAAGAAGAAGACGAAGCCCGCTGCGGCAGCGAAAGCATCCTCCTAACAGTCAGCCCTGCGATGCTTCGAGTTCAGCAATGCGCGCGGTAGCCCGGGCCAGATCGTCTTCCGCCCTCGCCTTACGGTCGTACGCTGCCCTGATGCGGTAGGCAGCACGGCGGGTCTCCCTGTCTTCGCGCTCGGCCTCCCACTGCCGCTCACGCTGCCGGTCTATCTCATCGAGGCGGGCCTCGTTGGCTGCACGGCGTTCAGCGATGGCAGCTTCCTTCTCCGCCATGGCAGCCAGCACCCCGTCGACGTCCACAGTGTCCGGCATGAGGGTGCTGCGCATGAGGACATCAGACAGTGCCGCCACCGAGCGCCCCGGGAAATGCCTGGCTGCAGCTTCGAGGAAGGGCACCATGTCCAGTGATTCGAACCACGCGCTGCGCAGGGCAGCCCGGATCCAGTCCACGCTTGCAAAGGGGTATTCGGTCGTATCGAGAAGATGGGCCAGGGACTCGTCCTCACCCATCCCAGGGCGGTACAGCTGCACGGCAGCGACGAACTCAGCGCGGTTCTCCGGGTGGACCACCTCCTCTGCCGGGCGGCGGACAATCAGGTATTTGCGTTCGAGCTGGCTGCGCTGCTGCTCACCGCTATAGCCTTCTCCTTCGTCCCCGTAGGAATGGGCTGAAAGGCTGCGGGTGAGGTCAAACTCGTAGTCGAGCGTCGGGTTCTCCATGCCATCTATGTGTATGGCAATGGTGCGCGCTCTCCCCGGCCCGCGGTGATGGCTACGGGCCGGGGAGGAGGCGGCTGCTACTGCAGGTTGTAGGTGATGCGGCCAAGTTCGGTCATGCCCACGTCATCCGAGGCGACAAGCTCAACAGGAGTGGTTTCGTCGTCCAGCTCATACGCGACGGCGTTCTGAACGGTTCCGCCCTGCTTGATTTCCTGCGTCTGCGATTCCAGGAACTGGTCATCGGGCAGGCTGCCTATGTTCAGTGTGTTGACCGCGTTCGGGTCGTTGTCCTGGATCGCCTTGATCATGAACATCCAGTTAAGGGGTGTCGTGCTCTTGCCGGAGACATTCGTGATGTCGTACCAGAAAGCGATCACGGGCTTTGAGCCGTATTCGTTTCCGGGCTGGCCGACCGGGATGACCCGGTGCTCTGTGATAGCGATCTTCACGTCAGGAGTGCTGAGGACTCCGTCGACAAAGGTGGATTCTTCCGGTGAAACCGCCGGTGTGGTGGGCGCCGGAGCTGCCTCGACGGTCTGGGACGTCGCCGCGGAAGGGCTCGTGTCAACGCTCTCGGCTGCCGATGAACCGCAGCCGGACAGAATCAGTGCTGCAATGGCCAGCGATACAGGCATCGCCATCATTTTCTTCAATTCAGTTTCCCCCATTACTCGCCGGCACCATTTGCCGGATATTCGGCCCTGTGGCCGAGGAAAAATCTAGCATGTGCGGTGGACGCTGAACTGAATGCGTCAGCTCCGGCCCGCGTAGTGACGGACCGGAGCTGACCGGCTACTCCAGGATGATCTTCAGCTGGACGTTGGTTCCGTCCATCATTGGTCCTGATCCGCGGACAGCGCTGGTGTAAGTTTCGCCGGCCGGACCCCATCCTGCGCTGCCGGGCCACATCGTGTAGGTCCAGTACAGCTTGCCGTCGACCGTTCCGTGGGCTTTGAGTTCACCGTGGCTGAAACCGGGAATGCTGCAGGCGTCCACGAATGTGTTCGCACTCCAGATGTCGGGGTACGGGCACGTGAGCGGGGACGGCGGGTTGGTGCGGCTGAGAGTGAGGTGCTCAGCCTTGCTGATAGAAGGCACCGCGTAGCTGAAAACGATCGGGTCCGTGGAACCTGACTTGCCGCGGAGAACGACTGTACCGAATGCATCCTTTTCCCAGGCTTCACCGGAGGGGTGCTCGGCCATGGCGGGCGACGTGAGGGTGATGTTCAGCCCCCACACGCTGTTTCCGGGTTCTTCGCCCTTCCTCATGACCCAGAAGTTGCTGTTTCCGCCCCGGGACCGGCTGTACGCATCAGCGCCCTGGTAGCCCCAGCCTTCCGCCACGGGGTGCAGAGCTGCTGTCCAGAGCGGTTTGCCGTCGCGCATTTCAAAGCGTGTCTCGGTGCGGGCGTAACCGGGGAGGGCATCCGATGCCTTGAACTCGAAGGAATCAGCGCCGCCGTAGGCGAGGGTGAACTGGACGAGGATCGGGTCGTTGGAGCCAAGGACACCCTGGTAGCTGCCGAATGAGGAAATGGAAGGGTGCTGGGCTACGTAGGGGATGGGGCCGGCGAATTCACGGCAGGCTTCCCGGTACTGTTCCCGTTCTTCTGCTGCGGCTTCTGCTGCGAAAGCTTCCCACTTGAGGTGATCGGACGGCCAGACTGCCCCGTCAATGCTGATCTGCTGGAACGTCCCAGTCTCTTCTGCCGTCAGCTCGGGCAGCGGGCTGGCATTCGCGTAGTAGGCATCGAACTCGGCCTGATAGCCCGGAATCCCTTCGATGGTGCGCTTCCATCCAAGGAAGACG
This sequence comes from Arthrobacter sp. IK3, assembly GCF_051337705.1. Lineage (NCBI taxonomy): Bacteria > Bacillati > Actinomycetota > Actinomycetes > Micrococcales > Micrococcaceae > Arthrobacter > Arthrobacter sp. IK3. The sequence goes on from NZ_JBPPSW010000003.1 coordinate 247,788, forward strand.
GAGGACGGGTACTGGCTAAGCGACTTCTCAAAGACCTCAACGATCGGGGAGGTGCAGAAGCCGACGGCACTCAGGGGCTCGCCGGGATTGCCGCCGGGGACCCAGAGGCGCGGTTCGGTGTTGTCATGGGTGATGTACCAGCGCTTGCCGGAACCTGAATCCACGATGGCGGTGAAGGCCTTGCCGGCGCTGCCTGTGAAGACTTCGGTCTTCGTGGAGTCCAGCTTGATGAGCCCGGACTCATTGAGTGCATCGAGGTCCCTATACTTCTGGCCGTCCTTGGCGTAGCCGACGCCCTGGGCGGTGTTGATGGCTGCCAGGTCCTGCTTGGCTGCCTTGTCCTGGGCGAACGGGATGATGCCGAAGATGGCTGCCAGGACGCCGGCGGTCAGGATCCCGACCACGACCACTCCCGTGATGATGGAGGGCAGGTCGAAGGCGCCGGCTTGGGACCGTGCGCGCTGCACAAGAGTGCGTGTTGAGTGTCCGGGTGACAAGGGGAAGCCTTTCTGACGCAGGCATTCCCTGCCGTCCCCTTCTTCCATGCGCAGATTCCGGAGCGACGAGAGACTGGCCCGCTGCCGCACACATAGGGAACAGCGGATCCCCAGTCGGGGTTCCGGGGGTGTTCGTATGAGCGGAACCCCGTGCATGACGGCCAGGAGCCAGGGAGGCAGCGGCCGCCCCGCCGCCCATCGAGGGGCAGCTTGGTGCACGGGAGCAATACCGCGATGGCCGAATACGCCGGCCCATTGCGCCGGAGACGCAGGTTCGAAACCTGCACACCCCGCGGTTTGAATCCCTGCCGCGGCCGACCAGGCCGGGCTGAACAAGGAGAGAGCACATGGCATACCCGACATTCCCTGAACTGCACCGCGACCGCCGCGGGTACCCGTTCTACGGCCCCGAGCTCTCCGCGGCACCGGATCTGTACGCCACCGAAGAAGTGCCGACAGAGGAGAAGCTGGTCTATGCCCGCTATTTCCTGGGAGAGTCTGTCTGGATGATCTTCGAAACGGACAAGCAGACCGGAGAAGGCTTCGGATTCGTCGTACTGAACGGTGACACTGAGATGGCCGAAATGGGCTACATCGACATCATGTCCCTCGAAGGCGTCAGCACGCCCGGCGGGGTAGTCATCGACCGTGACCTTGAATGGCAGCCCAAGCCCTTCGGCGAGGTCGATCCCCGCGCCCGCTAGGATGTCCGGATGATAACCGACTGGGACGCGTACGACAGCACCTGGGTGCCTTTGGACGAACAGATCCAGGAGCGTGCCATGGCACTTCGGCAAATTCTTGCCGGGGTACGCCGGAGCCTGGCGATACCAATGGCGGACGTCATGCGGGAACTGCGTTCCGTCACCGCCCTCAAGGCTGAACTGAAGGCCGCGCCAAGGCTCAGGAAGATAGACAGGGACGAGCTGGCAGGCAGGCTGACCGGCAATCAGCGGGCCCTGGAATTCCTGCGTGAATGGTCACGCAGCTTCACCCGGCCCACCCCGGAAACGGTCCGGGACATCAAGCAGGAGCGCGAGAAGGCGCGCACGAAGGACGAACTGCTGGCCAGCTGCCGCCGGCGGACCGAACTGCTGCTCCTGGCACGCCCGGACAACAGGGAGTTCTGGGACTTCGCCAGAACACTCATGGCCGACATCGAAGCCGAACTGAAGCTGGCCGACAAAGCGGACGCAATCCATCTGCTGCGGTTCAAATCAACGATCCACTGGGTGGCACCGGCATGGGTCTTCAAAGACCGGAGCCAGTACGGCACGAACACCAGGTACGGCTACCGGCCGGTGGAGATCCAGAAGGTCGTAGCCGGAGGCCTCCCCGGGCACGGGAAGCGGTCCTGACCTAGCTCATGGCAGCCCAGATGCGGTCAATGACTTCCATGGCATGGCCGCCTGAGAGCCCCAGGATTTCGACACCGTTGAGGCTGCGGATGTTGACCATCAGGTTGTAGAACTCCGTGCCGTTCAGCGCCGCCTCTTCACCGCGGACCATACGGTCTGCCGCCGCGAGGGAAGCAACATCGCCGTTCGGGTCTTCCACCTGGCGCACGAACTGCCGAACCTTGTCGATCCTCGGTTCCTTCAGCGCCTCAGCCTGGCCCAGGGACAGCGCCAGTGCCAGAACCGGCTCCTCGTCCATGCTCTTCCGAATTGATTCCAGGTAATTTGCAGCGAAGTCTCGTCTCATAGGCTCTATGTGTGCGGCACCTGCCGGGCAGGTGCCCGGTCCTAGAACGGAAACCTGGGCTCAAGGGCGAGGACCTGAGCTGAAAGCCAGGGATGCTGGGATACGACATTGAGGACGAGCTGCCGCGCTGCAGCTGACGGGAATTCCTCCCCGAGGTCCAGGCCGTAGCCGTTGAGGTTGACCACCATGTTGTGGAAACCCATTCCGTACACGGCGGGCTCCTCCTCCCGGACAATACGGTCCGCTTCAGCAAGGCGGCCAGCATCCCACGCCGGATTAGCGGCTTCCCGCACAAATTCCAGGACCAGCTCACCTCCGATCTCGCGGAAGTCCGACTCGTGCTGAAGGTTGTACAGGGACAGCGCCCTCACAATGCCGGCATCGCCGCGGATAGCCTCCAGCGCTTTGAAAAGTGAATCGTCAGAAGTCGTCATATCTCCCATGTGTCCGGCACCGGCCCGGTCGCTTCCCGTCCTGCGCCCGGGGCGGGCAGCCGCACACAGTCAGGCATGACGACAACTCCAGTACCAAACACGGGCCGGCAGCCCCGCGACATGATCGGCCGGTTCACTGAGACGCTCCACAGCGAATCGCCGGTGGCGCTGACCGGTGACATGAACATGCTCGGCTCCCGCCTGGCCAGCTACGCAGAAGAGAAGAACGACACGGCTATCGCAGCGAAGCGTGCCGCAACGGATGCCCGGGTAGCCATCGCTGCACGTGCCATCCAGAAGACCGACCCGGACATCGCAACCGTCTTCCTCCGCCCGAAGGATGCCCTCGGCGGCGCCACTGTCATCGAAGCCATGGACGCCGACGGCAAACCGCTGGGCCCGCACAAGCGCATAGCCGCCCAAGACGCACTGCGACAGGCCCAGGTCCCCTACGACCACCGTTTCTATTACGGCGGCATCGACGTCCAGCACATGAGCCAGTGGATCCCGGATGACTTCAACCCGGATCTGGACCGTGATGACGAATCCGAGAAGGGCGCGCGGCGCGCACTCGTGGCTATGAACGCAGCCGAGCTGGACTCCATCGACCCGAAAGTCCGGGTAGCCGGGATGCTCTCTGACTTGCGCCACTACGCCCGCAAGAACGGTTTCAGCTTTGATGATGCGATCACGCGGTCTGCCAGCTACTACGAACAGGACCAGGACTCATGAGCAACGCACCTCAGCCGCGCGACCCCGCCGGCCAGTACAGCTTCAAGACCCACGGCGAAGCTCCGCTGACACTGCCGGCATCAGGGGCGCATGATGAGATTCAGCGGCTCCACGAGTTCGCCAATTCCCAGTCCTCCTCCGCTGAAGGCAGGGGCCGCGCCAACCAGGCACGGCTGGCCGCCGCCGCCCGCCTCATCCATGAAGGGCTCCCCGAAGCAGCTAGTTTCACCCTGGACAAAGCTGAGGGCGGATACGTCGTCGCCGGCGCCTGGGACTCCCGCGGTTACCAGCTCGGTGAGGATGACCGCGAGTACATCGTGAAGCACCTGCGTGAATCCTGCGTCGAATACATCCACACGCCTGTCGGTCTCGCTGAGGCAAGGAAGTGGGACCCCGAGGCGCTCTCCGCCACCTCACCGAAGATCGGTTCGAAAGGCCGCACTGTCTTCGTAACGCTGCCCGACGGCACTGTGGTCGACAGGACCTCCCAGTCCAAGCACTACACCCATGCCATCGTTGCCTCCCCGGAGGACACCGTTCTGGTCCGCCGGCTGGCCGAGGTGGAGATCGAAGAGCACCAGAAAGAGATCGACGACATCGACGCCGCACTGGCCGAGCCGCTGAAGATTCGGTCAAAGCCGCGGTCCAGGAGCTCCAGCGACCCTGACGTCGACTACCGCGGGAACCCTGTCTACAACGGCTTCGAATACCGGGCTTACTCCACTGACGGCAAGCGTCTCCTGAAGACGGTGTGGGGCAACTCGAAGCGTGAAGTGAAGGGCTGCTACGACGAGAACGGCGTGTATGACAGCGACCGCATCGAGAAGGTGTTTGCAGCCATGCCGGGACACCTGAAGAACCGCCGGTCGATCGTCCGGTCTTTCGTCGAGAAGGCACAGAACACCATCGACGCCGTGGACAACGGAACCTACAACGCCGGGGGATGGGCCGTATGGGGTTTCTCAGGATCAGCGTCGAACGCTGACAAGACAGCCCGGAGCAACGGCAACAGCATCCCGACACGCAGGTTCAGCGCCGTCGAAGTCGACAAGTAGCCAGGAGGGCCCGTCCCATCCGGTGCGGGCCCTTTGCCTTACCTGAACACCGGCTACCCCGACTACTACCGGGAGCACATGAGACCCACCACCAGCCCAAGGAGACGCAATGACCAGAGACAGCACCCGCACCATCCCTGACGAGGCATGGCAGCACGTAGGGAACTCGGTGTTCCGCAACGGACGCCTGTATCCGGACATCTGGCACCTTGACGGCGGGAATCTGGTCTACGAGGACTGTCAGGATCCCGATGCTGTGGCCTGGCATGCGTACTTCACGCTGGAGAACTACGCCGAATGGGCCGGTGCTGCCGTCATCTGCCCGAGGGCTCCGCGCCTGGAGGAGACGCTCGTCCGTTTCGACAGCAAGGGGGCATTCATCGCCAACGGGTACAGCAACCCGCACCGGGATGCCGGCGTCCCTGACTGGTACTTCTTCTGGACCGGCAACCACACCATGGGCTCGCTCAAGCGGTGGGCCAGGGGAGCTGGGCTTATTCCGGCCAGGGATCTGCCTCTTGGCCGCGGCGGGTACGGCATCGACACAGGGCTGAGGGCAGGTCTGCTGTAGGCCTACTCCCGGCGGCCTGCCGGCCCCCGGAGGAAGGCATCGAGAGCATCGTCCTCAAGGTAGTAAGTGTCGAAGTCAACGCCGAGCCGCTGACGCAGATTATCGACGTACTGGAAGAACCGCTGGTCGGAACCGGAGCGCTTCCAGTCCTCTGCCAGCAGGGCGAGCAGCTCCTCGATGCGTGATGCCGGGCGGGGCGGCCCGGAGAAAATGCCCTCTTCCTGATATTCCATGGGCAGGAGTCTAGCCGCATCGTGTTCCTGGGAGTCCCGGACGTGTTCGGCTTCCGAGAGCAGACGCCCCAAAGCAGAGAATGTCTTGATACCGTCCTTTTCATCCCCCGATGACCGACCTTCTGTGGCCGGAATCCCCAGGTGCGGGTGCCCGGCCGGATCTATCGTATTTCCTGGTCGCGGATAGCTGACTGAAGCCTGACGGGCCGCGACCCTTTCCGGGGCCTGGGGGTGTGTCTCTGGGCGGCGCTGGAACGCCTGAGCTCGCGCATGGCGGCAGCCAGCTCCGGGTTGGCCCAGGTGTGCTTCTTTACGGGCTTCTTCTTAGGCATGTTCGGCCCTCACAGCCTTGCTGCGGATGATCTTGCCGATGACGGCCCTGGCGTCTTCACCGGGCTCGCTGATCTTCTCCATGCCGTGCGCTGCGGCATCCGCACCGCTCTCAAAGAGCGGGACGGTGGTGGCGTAATCCGCACAGGAGGGATCCAGATCCCCGCGCATCAGGCCCAGGCGGACAGCGAGCATATCGGTGGGGTCGCGGTGCCCGAGCCAGCCCGAGCACGCCTCGCTGGAGCCCTGGTGGCACATGAAGACGGCAGCCGAAGTCTGCTCATGCATTTCACCGTCATAGGCGGGAAGTTTGGAGTATTCACTCTCATCCCAGATGCCGGAGGCGACGTTGGTCCGGTATGGGCAAGACGCGCACGGGTTCTTGCGCGGAAGGGCTCCGTTGGACGTACCGGACATGTTTGATCTGCCTTGCTCTCGGGATGGGGATCTCTTACTCCCTATGTGTGCGGCAGAGGCGCCAAAGCTTCGCATGTCACGCCGGTTACTCTTGCGCATCGCGGTCCAGGCACTAGAGTCAGCATCCTGGCTGCGGACGGGCATGCCGGATAACGAGGGCCCCGCACTGAAAAAGGAGCGGGGCCCTGCGCGTGCTCAGCTACATCCGGGCAAGCAGGTCAGCCTTCTTCGTCTCAAACTCAGACTCGGTCAGAATCCCGGCATCCCGGAGCTTCCCCAGTTTCTCCAGCTGGGCATACACATCGTCCATCGGTGCAGGCGGTGCAGGCGGTGCTGCCTGGGACTGATGGAGTGCGCGCTGCGCCTTCTCGACGGCATCACGGAGCGCGAGGTAATCAGCGTCGTTGCCGTAGATGACCATTGAGTTTTCATCTCGCCCTGCATCCCGGGTCTGACTTCCAAAGGAACTCTGCTTCTCGACTCCTCCAGGCAATGAGAACTGAATGAATCCAGCGACGGCGACTCCTGAGGGCTTGACCTGGATGCTGGAGATCGCCGTCACCGGGATCCGCTTGACCCCCTTGCCGATCGTGAAGCGGCCGAGGCCAAGGTGCTGGATCGTCACGTAATGCCCGTCGAAGGACACATATCCCGCACCCGGGGAGCGCGCGAGGACCGCTTCAGCAGGGATGTTGTATTTGGCGCGGAAGTGGAGGTCGGAAAGCTCAGCTTTCTCGTCTGCCGTGGGCTGCGACGGGTTGCGAGACTCCCTGTTGGTACCTGATTCAGGAACCCCGGCCGGCACCTCGGGAACTGTGCCCGTAACCCCGGCCGCCCTGTCCTTTCCCAGTTCATCCCGCAGGGCAGCGAATGCGTCGCGGTCGTCCTTAGCGAAGATCATTTCCTGGGTGGAACCAAAGGTGTCCGAAGCGCGGAGGAACTTCAGGCTTCCGCGGACCATCCTCGTCGGCTCCCTGAACTTGAGCTCCACGATGTCCTGGACCGGGATGTGTGCTGACGGGGTGATGCTCATCTTCACGGTGATGAGCCCGTCCTTGTAGGTGACCCAGCCGTTCTCCGCTGTCCAGATCCTCGTGTCCTCCGGTATGCCGTGCTTGCTGCGTGCCTTGGCTTCGCGGCCGGGCTTATTTCCCACGATGTGCTCCTTCGCTGAACAGTGCCCCCAGCATAGTTCCGGCCGTTCCGGCCTCCCACTGTCCCCTTTATATGTCTGGCACATCTCACTTCAAGGGGTCGGATTTTCACCGACGATAATGAAGATTATCGTCGGTAGCCTGTTTTGGGATTACCGCGCCGAGTTTGAGCGGAAAAGAAGGCGCGCGGCGGCTCAGATGGGCAGGAGAGGGACTGCCTGTTAGTTCCCGTCGGCACGGTCGAGGACAGCTTCGGTCCAGCATCGGGCCGACTGAAAGAACTCCTCTTCGCTGCCGTAGCTTCCCCAGACAGCGTACGTGACGGTTGTACCCCGCCAGCGGGCTTCCACATCCCCTTCACGGGCAGGCCGGCCCGGCTCATTGACCTTCCAGCTGCTGTACCTGAAGGCCAAGCCGAAAGGCTCAGCCATGAACATGGTTCCGCTGCCTGCGCGCAGGAAAGTGCTCTCACGCGCGACGAGTTTGCAGCCTGCAGAGTTTTCGGTGACCACCACGTACCGGGTGCCGTTGAAAGCATCGAGACCGGAGCCGAACAGGCAGAAGACGGCAGCCAGCGACGCCGACCCCCTAAGCCACCTGCTTTGGAGCTCAGACCACCCGAACTCTTCTTCATCCGGGAAGGACCTGCGCGCAGCAGCTTGCACGGTCTTTACCAGGAGGGCAGCAGTCAGAAGGATGCCGCCGGCCATCCACCACGGGATGAACCGGTCACCGACAACGATCAGGAGACCCAGGAACCCGGGAAAGACGGCAAGGATTCCAGCGAACGCCAGCCCTATCCCTATCTTTGGCAAAGCAGTGCTTGAGGCCGCCCAGGTCCGGGCACGCTCCAGCAAGGTCTTACCCCGTCTGGCTTGGACGGCTGTCCCCATGGCCGCGACCCCTAGTCCCGGTGGAAGACGGCGTACTCAATCTCATCGGCGCGGACCTTGCGCTCACCGTTCAGCTCGTCGGTAGCCAGATCGGCCCAGCGGCTCATGAAGGTGCAGTACCGCTCGTACGTGTCCGGGTACCAGCTGTCCTTTCGGACACCGGGCCAGACGTCTGCCAGATTCGTCGAAACGACTTCGTCCAGGATGACGCAGCGGGGCGGTAGGTCCGGGCCCTGTGCGAAGTAGAGGAACTTGGTCGAGAACGCCGGACCGAACCAGGTGATCCGGGCCCTGCCCTTGGATGTGGTCAGGACACTGTAGACGTCCTCCGGCGGCTCACAGCTGCGGACGGCCGTCCATGCGTCCACGAGCAGCTCAGCTGCCCTCTGCTGGTTCTTGGCCAGTCCGTCGAGCCGTTTGGGCAGGTTCCGGGCCTTCCTGCCAAGCCCCCAGGCCAGGGAGTAGTAGAGGAGCTGGAAGGCGTTCTCTGGAGTAATCTCTCTGGCGCCGAGCTCGAAGACGTCGCCCCGGGATACCAACGTCAGGCCTGGATCTGCCAGTGCCCCCTCCAGTGCGGGAAGGCCCCGGTCGGCCAGGGCCTTCTGCCACCGGTCCCCGTCCACCTTTATCGAGTGGTTCATGACGGTCTCCACACCAGGCAGGGATCCGGATACGTAGGACGGCAGCGGCGCATCAGAGTCGATCGGCATGGCGCGACTCTACAGCCCCGGCCCGGAATGTCCGTGGCACCCGATAGGACTGTGTCTCTGGGAAGGACGGAGGACCAATGACCGCCATAGCCGAAACCGCTGGCCATTCACTGAGCATCGCCGATGCCGTGCGCGTTCAGGAAGCCCTGGACAACTCCATTTCCGATGCGACCAAGACTGCCTACGCCTCCGACTGGCGTTCCTTCACCGGCTGGTGCTCCACCAGCGGGTACCGGGCCATGCCGGCCACAGCCGAAACAGTCATCGCCTACCTGACCTTCATGGCGTCAGCTGTCCGCCCGGACGGCAAACATGCCTATGCGCAGTCCACTATCGTTCGCCGGGCCTCATCCATCAACGCCCAGCACGTTGCCGCCGGTATGGCACCTCCCGGCGCAGACGGCCGCGTGACCAGGGCCCTGAAGGCCATCAGGCGCTCCAGGACGCAACCCCAGAGGCGGGTGGCGCCGCTGCTGACCAATGATCTCCGCCTCCTGCTTGAAGGCACCCGGGACCGCACCTGGCCCGACGGCGTCGGCGCAGTCAGGGACGCAGCACTGCTCCTTGCCGGGTTCGCCGGCGCCTTCCGCCGCTCCGAACTGGCGGCACTGAAGATCTCCGACGTCCTCCCCGACCTGGCCGACGGTGTCTACCTGCGGGTGCGCCGGTCCAAGACCGACCAGGAGGGACAGGGGCAGATCAAGGGCCTGCCGTACGGAGTCCACCCGCTGACCTGCGCCCCCTGCGCCATCTACCGGTGGCTGGACATCCTCGACGCCGCAGACGGCCCCGACGGCCGCCCTGGGCTCATGCGCGCGCTTCGCAGGGCCGGGCAGCCAACCGCCCACATCTGCAGGGACGGCCGGCACCAGCGGCGCCCTGATGACGAGAGTCCACTGTTCCGCTCCCTGGCCGGAGGCGGTGTCATCAAGCCCAAGGGCATGACCGGCCATGCCGTCAGTGAGGTCATCAAACGCCGGGCCGCCGCGGCAGGACTGGAACCGACCCAATACGCCGGGCACTCCCTTCGGGCCGGCTTCGTCACCCAGGCCTTCAAATCGGGGGCCGACTCGCGCTCGGTCCGCAGGCAGACCGGGCACACCGGCGATGCCATCCTGGCTGTCTATGACCGGGAGAACGCACCGCTGGAGGGCAACGCTGTCAGGAATATTGGGCTGTGACAGCCACAGCTGTGCGCCGGTGCACCTCATCGCCGGAGTGGTCCCTGTTTATGGACTGGTGCACTGCAGCGGACGTTTCACCGCTGCCCGCAGCCGCCGAGACAGTAGCCGAGTTCTTCAGGGACGTTCCTGCTGCCAGCTCAACGCGCCGGAGACGGCTTCAGGCCATCCGCCGGGTCCATGCCGAGGCAGGTGCTGCGCTGGCGCTTCCTGTCTATGAGCCCGATAAGCCGTGGCGGTTGGGCCCCGGGTGGCTGGACCTGAGTGAGACGCTCCGCCGGGCGCCGCTGGCCGGATGGCCCGGAGGCCTTGCAGCACGGCGGGATATGTTCCTGGCGGTACTCATCGGGGAATGCGGGTTCAGCCGTGAACAGGCCAGGGAGGTTCCGGCCAGCAGCGTCCGCCAGGACCTTGACGGGACGTGGCTCATTGGCCGGCACCGCGTTGCCTGTACCCCGGAGCCCGGGCCCTGCCCGTCCTGCGCAGTTGCCCGCTGGATGGAGGTGCTCCGCATCTGGGATGACCGCGGCAAGCATTCCGTACGCTCCCGCATCGCCGGATACAGGCCCACCGGAGAGCACGAGTGCCGGGAGCCGGCCGGGCCGGTCGGAGACGGTGTGCACACGCTGCTTCCGGGCATTGACCGGCACGGGTGGCTCTCAGACTGGGAGCCGCTGTCGGCACGCAGTATTTCAGCGGTGCTGGCCTACCGCCAGGACGAGTCCCGCTGGCCGGCGGAGCAGACCTCCTCACCGGCACGGGAAGAGCGTCCGGACTTCCAGCGCAGCAGTATGCAGGACCTCACCGAGATCCTCGATGAGCTCGATGACAAGGTGGCCCGGGCGCTGAAGGAGTCCGAGGCCATCATGGCAAGGGCTATGGCTGCTGCCGGCGGTTAGTTTCCGGCGCCGAAAGCATGGTCCATCGCGCAGGCCAGATAGGCCTGGGCATGGTTCGAAGCCATCAGCAGTTCGGGGTGGGTGCCCTCCACCAGGGCACGCAGCTCGGGGCCATCGGCGAACGGCAGGGCCATCAGGCGGTCCGACTCCCAGCTGTCGTCCGCGCCCGCGGCTGAGTCCCATACCTGGTTGTAGCTCAGCGGAAGGTAGGCCAGGAATGAGAACACCGGCTGCCAGCGCTGCGCGTCGAGGAAGAAGCCGGTGGGAATGATCTGCGCCTCGTGGACGTCCAGCTCTTCGGCGAGCCCCCGCGCTGCAGCGGCTGAAGCTTCGATGACCCCGTCAGCCCCGGTGTCCTGGGGCAGCATGCCTTCAGCTACGACGTGGACGTTCTCCCGGTACTCTCCCGGATGGCCTGCGGCCACGAACGCCCGGCGCCGTACACCCATGACGAGGAATCCGTCTCTCGTCACCGGGACGACGCCGCATCCGGCCTTGGCAGGGGCCGGGAGTCCGGCGATGTCCGCGGGGCTGTCGAATACCGCGTTCCAGCGCTCACGCAGGGTCGACCCCGTACCCGGAACGCTCTGCTGCTCGCTGTCGGTCAGCGCGCGGTCAAGGCTTCCGCTCGAAGCGGCCCACCGGTGGTAGGTCGTCAGGGCAGGAGCCAGATCCCAGATGCCGTCAGTGCCCAGGGAAGCAGAAGCGACTGCGAGGGCGTTATCGTCCGTGAACATGACTCCGCTCGACGCAGCGGCTGCGGACATCTCCCGAAGCCGTCCTTCCCGGAGTGCATCCCAGGATCCCGGGTCACGGACTGGGAGCACAGTACCCGTGAAGCGTGCGGTAGTTCCCGCGTGGATGATGCCGCTGACCGTTGATGCGAGAGTTTCATTCACACACGCCTGTGTGCGGCGGCTTCGAAAAAGAGCGGGGCACCCGGCGTCACCGGTGGTGGTGAGAGATCCCCCGGGTGCCGGACACATGGGAGGTATGGAACGCCGGATAGGAACCGGCAGGGCTCATGGAACCGCTGCAGCGGGGCCGGATCGTTACCGGTAAGCCCACCGACTGGAACGGCGATGCCGAGACGGACGAGCAAGGCCCGAATATAGCGCTAGGCGGGCCCCTCGAAACCGGGCGGGAAATCATCGGCGTTGAACCCGACGAGTAAAAGCACGTGTCCTAGGAACCGCGTGTAATAGGCATAGGGGATTTCAGCCTCACGGCTGGCCAGCCCACCACTTTGTCTGTACTCCGATACCCCGGGGTGCGGCTGCGGGAACCCGTAGCTTAAGAACGAGAGCAGGAAGCCGACCATGTGCAGGTGAGAGTCCTGCCGGGTCCGCAGCCGTCCGGGGAATCTGGTTAGCAGGCACGGGCCCGGGACGCCGGGCGGCACTGAAGCTCAAGTCTGGCCGAGCGCCGGTATGGCACCCCCGGAGGATGCAGGTTCAAATCCTGCCAGTGCCACCAAGAAGCCCCGCCGCGGTATGTCCGCAGCGGGGCTTTCCTGCACCAGCTCTCCTATGCGGCTGACGGTTCCCAGACGGGCGCGAAGGGGATCTGCTCGCCGCTGGGGCTGAACCTGTAGGACGCCCCGGAATTGTCCAGGTCAAGGTAGCCGGCAGTGAGTATCAGCTCGTCACTTAGAAGGTTCCGCTGAGCCTCGGACTCAAGGCCGAGCAGGAGCGTGACTCCGGCATTGGAGGCTTTTCGGTGGAGCTTGGAGAGTCCAGCCTGCCATTCAACGGCGGCTTCCCCGTCGCCAGGTGCCTCAGGCACGTCCAGGACAATGCAGCGGCGCGCGGGGCGCACCTCAGACGGGAGAGCGAAGTACGGCTCACCCCGCCTGGAAACTTCGCGGAGGACATCCTTCATGTCGGAGAGTACATCTGCCAGCTCGGCGCCGGCATTCAGGGCATCAATATGCTTCACCGTTCCCGGGAAGAGCCCTGCAACTGCAGCCATGGCCTCCCTGCGCCGGCGGCTGTCGGGGCAGACAACGATCAGGTTCCGCTGCATCCCCAGACTGTGCCGGATGTGGTCGCCCAGCGCGTCCTTGCCCAGGGTCAGCGACTGGGCGCTGTGGCGCCTGCCCGCAAGAAGCGCACGCCGGAACTCCATCGGTGTGTCTATGGCTTTCTCAGCTGTGTCCTCGGCAATGAGACCATCCAGTACGAGCTGGCTCAGCGACGTTGCGAGAGGGATCGATCCGGGCTCACCGCCATTCCTCACCAGGGAGGCCAGATCATCACGCGCATCTTCCCGGATCAGCTCGCTGGCACGGCGGGTCACGTCCAGCATCTCAACGGCAGGTATCCGTGCATGCTTTGCATCCGCAGCGCGGAGCAGCTTCTGGAAAAGCACCCCCTTAAGGGTCCCGGCCACGTCTGCCCCGGAGATCGGCCAGCCGTGGCCCATGACATCATCAAGGATCCGGAAGGGGACTGCAGCAGCCGAATCCATGTGCATAGCCAGGAAGACGGTGTGGCCGGCCTTCGCCGCCTTGATGGCAGCCTGGAAGTCCTCAGGGGTGCGGGCGTCCCCAACGACGATGATGTCGCGGACCTCCCGGACAGCTTCAAGGATGGCCCGGCCTGCCGTTTCGCCGTCATGGAGGACCCGGCGACGCACCTCGGACAGGCCTTCGCTGACGAGCAGCTCCAGCGTGTCCTCGATGATGGTTACCCGGCGGGCGTACTTCTCCATGATGAGGCTCAGAACAGCAGCCATGGAGGTGGACTTTCCGGATCCGGTGAGGCCGGCAAAGACGTACAGTCCAGGACCCACCGATGCGAAGTCACGCACGGCAGCGGGCAGATTGAGGTCATCGAGCCGAGGCGCCCTGGCGGCGGCAGGTGGAACAGCCGGCACCGGTGCGGAGGTCAGCTGGAGCAGGACCGTCAGCGCAGAGCCGGCTGCACGGTAGTGCCCCTCCAGGGGGCCTGCACTGTCGGACGCCAGGCAATCCAGGAACGCTGTGCGCTGCTGCAGAGCCGTGCGGCCGAGGAGGATCCGCGCGGAATCCGTCCAGTGCGCCGGTCCGGACTGCCAGACGGCAATGACCGGGTATCCGGCGTCGGCGAGGCTTCCTGCAGCAGCTTCCATTTCGAGGCGGACTGAGTCCATGCCGGAGACCAGGGTGGAAATGCCCTCGAAGAAGACAAGGGCAGGCCGCGGATTCCCGGCCAGGTCGCGGAACGAAGCCCGAGCCGCATCGACGTCGGCGGCAATATGCGCGTTCTCGAGGTTCGAGTAGCCTGCGCCGTGCTTGTCGAGATCAAGGATGTGGACCTCGATGCCGGCGGCTGCGGCCTGACTTGCCATGGACGCCATCAGCTGGGATTTACCGGTTCCGGTCCCGCCTGAAATTTCCAGGCGGGCTGCCGCCCGCGGCTGCCAGGTGAGTGGTGCGCCGGCGGTGATGCCGATAGTCAGCGCGGGATAGCTGAATTCCCTGCCTGCAGCGCGGACGAGGTCCAGGGCGCGGGGGTAGGTGATGCCGGTTTCTGCTTTGAGGTTGCGGGCCGCTTCTTTGGCCGCACGGTTCTTGACCATGGGATCTGTCCTTCAACACGCGGAGATGTCCTGTGCCCATCGCCTGTGGAGTACAGAGGGATGGTCCTGCAGACCGGGATTCGAAGAACCTTGTCCTCTTCGCTGCTGTGGCGCACAGGGCCGTCGGCTGCTCGGAAGTCCGCCACCGGTGTGGCGCTGCAAGGAAACCTAATGCGGGCGCGGCGCGCCGGCAACTACCTACGGGCCGGTCGTTTCCGGTTTCTGCAGCGGGGCGGCAGGCTAGGGTCCTGCCGGGGTATTCAGCCGTTTGCCCAGGCGGTCGACCTCATCAAGGACTTCCGTCGCTGCCCACGCCCGGTGCCGCTTGCTCTGGGTCAGCAGGTGCAGGACACCGGCGTCTGTCAGCCTGTCCAGGGCCGCGTAGATCGACGGGGTCGCCACACCTGCGATGGCCGCGGCCGTCTCTGCCTCGAAAACGGGGACTTCCAGCAGTTTGGCGATGAGCTTCTCGTCGGCGCTGCCGCGCCGCGGCCTCGCCGTCTCGGTCCATTCGGCGGGGAGCTCTTCCAGCCGGCGGATCGACTCACGTGATGCCTCCACGGCCAGTACTGCGGATGAGGCGAGGTATGCCACGAACGGCTCGAGGTCGCCGGTGCGGTAGGCGTTGACGAGCGCGAAGTAGCGTTCGACGTCGGCGACCATGGCGGTGGCGATGGGCGTGACAGTTCTCTTGGTGAGATTCCTCCGGCGGGTGATGGAACCGATGAGGGCGCGCCCGATGCGGCCGTTGCCGTCAGTGAAGGGGTGGATTGACTCAAACTGGGCGTGGGCGATGGCGGCCTGCGCCAGGACAGGCATGTCGGTGCGGTTGCAGAACCCGAACAGGTCCTCCATCAGCGCCGGCACATTTCCGGGGACCGGCGGAATGTGGATGGCGTCCCGGGGTGTGTAGTCACTGCCTCCAATCCAGTTCTGCACGTCGCGGTACTTCCCGGCGTACTGAAAGTCGACCGGGTCGTCTTTCATGAGCGTGTGGTGGGCTTTGAGCAGCGCTTCACTGCGGATGGATCCGGTGGTGCCTGCGTCGGTGATCATGGACGAGATGGCATCGGTGGCAGCGACTACGGACCGGGCGTTCTCACTGGCCTTCACTCCGGCGATGGCCCGGGCGACGTCGTCACGGGCGGCGTCTACATGCTCGATCTTGGAAGAGGAGACTGCCTCACTGCGCAGCAGGAAGCCGCTGATCGCCGTCATCTGCGGGCCTGCCACTGCGTCCAGCCCGGCCATGGCCACGGCTGCTTCCTCCAGGAGCACCATAGTTTCGCGCTCTGGGTAGTAATGAACGCCGGAGATCAGGGGCGGAACGGACGCACTGATCTCCGTCAGCATGCGGTCTTCCCGCGGGACCCGGCCTGCGGGCTTGTACGGGACGGTCACGTATCTGTGCGCGGGCCATGCCCCCATGAGCTGCTCCTAAACCTGAATTGCTGGTGAGTTATTCAGATCTTAGGGCATAAACCTGAATAGTGGTGGAACTATTCATGGTTTTTCGCTGCGGGGTGCCCGGGGCAGAAGCAGCAGTCATGCCGCACACATAGGGGGTGGAACCCGCACCCAATAAGGAAGAGAGCGCCTCATGCCCCGCAGAAAATCACGCTGGTACATGGTCGTACCCGCCGCTGACATCCAGAAAATCGTGCCGGAAGGCTACATGCTTGCCGTCCTGAAAGTCCCGTTCAGTTCCAAGCTGCGCATCACCTGGTGGCTCGACGCCAACGGGCGCATCGGGCGCAAAGGAGTGGAGTGACCGGCCCCGGCCTCACCCCGAGCAAATGGGCCCAGGCAGAGCTTGCAACCCTGGACAGCGTCATCGCCTACATGGACGCTACGAGCGAAGACTCCTGGCGCGTTGGCACAGTCCGCTCCGCTGACGGCACCACCAACTGCTTCTTCGGGCACCTGTTCAACATGGGTGGCAGCGATGACCGCGGATCCGCACTGTGGGACTGGTTCGAGGACAAATGGGCAACCACGTACAAGATCTACCCCATCAACGACGGCAAGAACCCGGACTACCCGCAGGCAACACCCAGGCAGCGGGTCATGGCATACCTTCTGGCCCTGTCCGAGGGCACCGAGCTGACGACGTCCCAGGCAATGGAGGAATACTTCCGCGAAAGGATGGCTGAAGAGTCCGTTCTCCGTACTGCTGGGTGAGGTGGTGAGAGACCGCAACGGTGCCGCACACATAGGAGAAGCAAGGACAACAACGACTGTCCCGGCTGGAGGAGTTCAGCCGGGCACGGGGCAGATGCGAGTGGATCGCTAGCGGATACTGATCAACCGTGAGAAGTGGGGTCGCAACCCACCTGCTCCTCTGCGAACCGGACAGACCGCCCGGGGAGCTTCAGGGGTGACCAGGAGAGGTGGCGCGTTTCGCCAGCGCGGTGAACTCTCCGGGACATGGACTGCCCGTTGGCAACGGGGAGTAAATACGGGCTGGGAACAGTGCCGTTTGCCGGTAGAACTCCGGCCGCTCCACCAGTCAGTGCCCGGTAGATCCGGGGTTCGCCTACGGGCAATGCGGGGGCAAGACCCGCCGCTGGCACTGCGTCACCGGGACAGAAGCGGGTTGCACCGCGGAACTGGGTCCCGGCGGTAGCCCGATGCCGGAGAAAATCGGGTCCCTGCCAGTGATGGGCGGCTACGTAGGCTGAACTGGAAACCGGATGTGCGCTGCAAGGGTTACGGGCCAGGGCGTATAGGCGATTCGGTGAGGAGGGCGGTACCGAGGTCCTCAAGAGTGCACCGGCTGCAAACCGGAGTCATGCACCGTATCGGTGAAAGTCCGAAGCAGCATTGCCGTACTCTCCCAAAGGCCACGGAAGAGTACCTGAGCGCCGGGACCCGGCATAGGGACTGATGCTCGGCAGGCCGCGTACAGGGTCCGGTCCGCTTCGGCGGGCCGGACCTTCTGCATTGGCGGTTATCTCCGTGCTCGTGGTCGGCTGTATTCGGAGTGCAGGCCCTCGAGCTGCCTCCCGAAGAAGATCATCTGCTCATCCCGCCCGGCGCCCTCGGAAAGGAGCCCTGTGCTCCTGGCCAGATCAAAGAATCCGCCGCCTGGCATCTTGGTGGTGCTGGATATGACCAGCGCGGACAGCAGCAGCTTCGGGTGATCTTCAAGCCCGCGCTTGGAGATGTCGGCCAGCAGCGTTCCAATGGCCTGTCTGTCCTGGGGGAAGACGAAGGCGGGCAATCCTGTATCGGCACTCAGAGCCCGCGAGAAGTCCGTATAGGTGAGGTCCTTCCTCCTGGCTGCGTGCCCCTGCAGCACGATCAGGCCGGCGTGCACCAGCTGCTCCCAGTCTGAGTCATCTCGTCCGTGTGGCATGCCCCTCCTCAGGTGAATGCTCCGCATCCTACCCGGAGGTCCAGACGGCATGGGTAAACGTCCGACTGTCGCGAAATATTACTCAGCACCCTTATATTGGCTGTATATTGGTCACTCTGCTTAATCGACACGCCTCAATGCCAGCAGTTCCCCACTCTTGGATCAGGTGATTAGCCATTAGCATCATCGACCCGCAGCAGCTCGCGTACGACTACCGGACCCAGTTTCAGGGAGACCCGTTCCGGGGACCTGACGAGACGCCCGCCGCCATGCGCTGCAGCCTGGACGTCACCACAGGCCCGTCCACCGGGATGCTCCTGCCCGCACGGAAACGCGTTGGGCACGCGGAACTATTCTTCATCCCCGACGTCAGCCAGGTGCCCGTGAGCGTCTTTGACCATCCGGAGCTGAACGACTTTGCCTACATGCTTTACGGGTCACCGTTGGAAACCCTGGTTAAGTATCAGGAAGACAACGAGAACAACAACCTGGTCGTTGTTTCGAGCATGAACATCGTTCCTGAGTTCCGTGGCCAGAAGCTCAGCTACCCGATCATGGACTCCATCCGGCTAGTCTGGGGCCGGGGCAGTTCGCTGATCGCCATCAATGCATCCCCGGAACTGGAAGGCACCGGGCCGGAGGCAGACGCCCAATATGCTGCCGGCCGAGAAGCGCTGGGAAAGCACTGGGAGAAGTATGGATTCGGCCACGTCGGCGGCGGCCTCATGATGGCCAGGAGCCGCTCGGATGCCTTCCTGGAGTCGGCAGCAATCTGGTAGCCCATCACGCTACGCGCAGAAACCGGGGCCCTGCCGCACACATAGGGGGCAATGAACATCCCGTCCCGCAAGGAGGCCCCCTATGACTGCAACGATGCCGCGCCCGGAATGCGCCCCGACAGGCGCCGTCGCCATGACACTCGGTGAGCTCGCCGCACGCCACGATGAGCTCAAGCCCAAGAACCGCTCCTTCATGCGCGTGACCTTCCCGTACCTGAAGTTCACGCCGCAGGGACAGATCCGCAGCATCGAACCCGGCAAGCTCGTTCTGATCCAGGGGAAGATCCACCCCAAGACCTACGACTTCAGCGGTGACGGCCACATGGGCCCTGACACCCCCTGCTGGGTGTGGACCATCAACGACGAACGTGCCGACGCAGCCGCCGCCAAAGCTGCAGCCTGACAAGGTGCGGCCGCAAGGCTGCACCGAACGCCTCCATAGCTCAGATGGATAGAGCACCGGCCTTCTAATCCGGGTGCCGCGGGTTCGAATCCCGCTGGGGGCTCCACCACAGAAACACCTCACTGCCGGCCGCCGGCTGAGGCCCCCACCTGCGAAGGGCGTGCTCGGCCGTACTGCGAATCAGGCGGGGACGGGCCGTCACGGGACAGAGCGCATAGAAACAACAGGCCCCCTTCCCGCGGCCCCTCCAACCCGAAAGGCCGGCACATGCCTGTACCCACTCCGTACGAAGACCTCCTGCGCGATGTACTCGCCAATGGGACCCCGCGCAGCGACAGGACCGGCACCGGGACAATCGGTGTGTTCGGACGCCAGATCCGCTTCGACCTTTCTGCAGGTTTCCCGCTGCTGACCACGAAGAAGGTCTTCACCCGCGGGATTATCGAAGAGCTCCTCTGGTTCCTGGCCGGTGACACCCGGGTCTCGACACTGCAGGACCGGAACGTCCACATCTGGGACGAATGGGTTCTGGAGGACGGCACCATCGGCCCCGGCTACTCACACCAGTGGCGCCACTGGGACATCCCGGAGTCCGAAGGCGGCGGGTTCATTGACCAGATCAGCGCACTGGTTGACGGGCTGAATAACGACCCGTTCAGCCGCCGGCACATCGTCAGCGCCTGGAATGTCGGCAAGCTTTCCGAGATGGCCCTGCCTCCCTGCCATACGATGTTCCAGCTGCACGTAACCCCGGATGCCGACGGAAACCCCTGGAAGCTCAACTGCCAGCTCTACCAGCGCTCCGGTGACCTGTTCCTGGGCGTGCCCTTCAACATCGCTTCGTACGCGGTCCTCACCCATATGCTCGCCGCGCAGACCGGCTTGGTGCCGGGAGAATTCATCCACACCTTCGGTGATGCCCACATCTACCTCAACCACGTTGACCAGGTGAAGGAGCAGCTCTCCCGCGAGGCCAGGCCCTACCCGCAGCTGATCCTGAACCGTGTGCCGGAGAGCATCTTCGACTACGTCATCGAGGACTTCAGCATTGCCGGCTATGACCCCCACCCTGCGATCCGGGCCGAGGTGTCGGTCTGATGCGTCCGGCCCCCGGAAAAGCCGTCCTGTGGGCGGCCCTGGGCGCAGTCGTTGCCTTCATGCTGACCTCAGTCTGGCTGCAGCTTCCGCTGCCGGGACGGGAGGCGGCCGCCAACCTGTCGCAGGTCCTGATGCCCGTCTCGATGGTAGCCATGATCCCGGTGACCTACCTGATGGTGGTGCCGGCGGCTGCCAAGGCCCGGTGGGCTCTCAAGCACCGGGCAGGCACGGAAGCTGAATACCGGGAATACCGTGCCCGGACGGACGGAGATGCGCTGGCGCGTACCGGCAACCCGGTCACCTCCTGGCTGATCCGGCTGCGGCAGGACACCTGGTGATCGGCAACGGGCAGCAGCGGGTGTGGTGCCGCACTCATATGGAACATGAAACGTAAAGCGAACCCCACACCGGAAGGTGTCTACTACCGCCGCGGACTGACAGCCCTCGCAGCAGGCGCCCTGCTCATGGCCTGGAGCATTGCGGGAGAGAGCCACGGCACCGGAGAAGCACCGGCAGGCAGCATCGTTGCTGCGTGGTGGTCACTGGCCGCCGTCATCTTCGCCGTCGCCGCGATCTTCATGGTCGTCTACACCCGCAGCATCCCCTCCGTGCTGAGGATGCGTTACGCCCGGCGCCACGGCTCCCTGGCCGGCTGGGACGGATACCGCCGCAGTGCAGACGCGGTTGCTGCCCGCAACGCCGGGAACGGACTCAGCCGCCTCCTGGTGAGGGTGCGCACCGGCACCTGGAGCTAATGCGGTGACATTCCCGGCTGCCGCCGCACACATAGGAGCTGTTAGCCGCGTCCCGGCCGGATTTCCGGCCGGGCACCTGCCTGCGTAGCTCAGCGGATAGAGCGTCCCCCTCCTAAGGGGAAGGTCATGGGTTCGAATCCCATCGCGGGCTCCATCACCGGGTTTGACCGGTCAGCTCTCCGGAAAGCAAACCCATGACATCACTCTTCCCAGTCCCAGGGAACCTCCCACGCCTGCGTCCTGCACTGCTGGCCGCAGGTGTGGTCCTGCTCCTTGCATTTCTTGCAGCGTCTGCGCCGGCCAGCACCAACACCGCAATCGAAGCAGCGGGACTGCTGACGCTGGGGGCTCTGGTGGCCCTGATGTCCTTTTCCGCCAACGGCTACCTCGGACGGGACCTGCAGATCACGGGGTACGCAGCGGAGGCTCTTGCCGTCCTGGTTGCAGGAGGGCTCCTGAACCACGGGAAGGCTGCTATGGCTGCCTATCTGCTCATTTGCCTGTCCCTGGCACATTCTGGTGCAGCAGCCGTCCGTTACAGCCTGCCGGCGCTGGACCTCAGAATCAGGAAGCGCGCCCGGACACGGTCCGGCGCTACTGAACGATGCGCGCCGGTCACTGCCGTCATTGAACTGCCGGTGCGAACCTGAACTGCACCACCGCAGTGTCTGGCGGCCGGCGGTGCCGGGGAGAGGGGTGGACCTGTCCGCACACATGGGGACTGCCGGTACCTCCGGTGCCCCGATGAGGAGTGACATGATTTTCCAGATGCAATCCAGCGGCATGCGTTCTCTGAGCGCGCACCTTCCCGCAGCCGGCAGAGCTGCTGCCAAAGGCATTCAGCTGGACCGCCCTTCCGGGGGCCTGAACACGAAAGTTAGAACCATGACCCTGAAAGAGAAACTGCAGGCAGACGTTACCGCCCATATGAAGGCCGGGCGCAAGCTTGAACTGACGACCGTCCGCAACGTACTGGGAGAGATCGGCACCCGCGAGAAGGCTGGCAAGACGCCCGTCGAACTGGATGACGCCCAGGTGACCGCACTGCTGCAGAAGGAAGCGGCAAAGCGCCGGGACACCGCCCGCATCTACACCGAGGCAGGCCAGGACGACCGTGCCGCGGCTGAGATCGCCGAGGCCGTGATCATCGAGGCGTACCTGCCCGAGCCGCTCACCCGCTCCGACGTCGAGGCCATCGTCGCCAAGGTTATTGACGAGCTGAAAGCGCAGGGCACGGAACTGTCCATGCGCTCCATGGGCATGGTCATGAAACCCGTGACAGCTGAGGTTGCCGGACGCTTCGACGGCAAGGCCGTCAGCGACATCGTCCGCGCCGCCCTGTCATAACAAACCCAAGGGAACCCCGGCGCAGTAAGCCGGGGTCCCCTTCCCTTCTTCGAGGAGTGACATGTTCGAACGCTTCACCCCGACGTCCCGCCGGATCGTCGTCCTTGCCCAGGAAGAGGCACGGATGCTCAACCACAACTACATCGGCACCGAACACCTGCTGCTCGGTATCCTCCATGATGGAAAGAATTCCGCCGCCCAGACACTGAACCGCCGCGGAGCCGACATTGAAGCCGTGCGCACCGCCGTCCAGGACATCATCGGGCTCGGGCAGAGCGAGCAGAGCGGCCACATCCCGTTCACTCCGCGCGCCCGCGAGGCCCTGAACCAGGCCGTGAAGGAAGCGCTCGAACTGGGGCACAGCGTCACTGAAGACCACCTCCTGCTCGGCACGATGCTCGCCGGCGAAACCACAGGAGTAGCCTCAAAAGCCCTGGCACAGCTCGGCATCCAGGCCGAAGACATCGCGGTCGACGTTAAGACCCGCCTTACGGCCGAAGGCCACACCGACGAGGAAGCCGGCACGCCTGTTTTTGAAGCCCTGTCCGCTTTCCAGCGCACGCTCGGCGCAGATCTGGACGTGCCGTACCCGGCCCTGAAAGCGGCCATGACGGAGGCGCTGCGCGCCGCCCAGGCCGCCGCGGTCGGGTTGACGCGGGCCGCCTAGAGACGGCGCAGATTGAGAACGGCGGCACCCCACGGAGGACTGCCGCCGTTCTCCGGGGTCAGTTGAGTGACTAGTCGATGAAGAGGGGTCGGCCGGATCCAAGCCTAGGGGGCGGCGACGAGCATGATCCCCGCCGCCGCTCCGTAACCTATTCGAATGCCAGGTCGCCGAAGTTGGAGATTCCCAGTTTCTCGATCTTCAGCGTCACGGTTTTACCTGCGAACTGAAGTGGGACCGTACGGCCTGGCGGCTGTGGTCCTCCCCGCCTCCAACCCCACTTGAAGTGCCTGAGCGCGCAAAAAACGCCGAATGTGTGACACAGACAACGGAAAATCCCGCCCACAGAGGCTGTGTCAGGCCCTAACGACGGGCAGCTCGTCCCATTCCGTGGTGTAGCGCGGGGAGGAGAACTTCCTGGTCATCGTCCAGTCCGGCCGCGCAGAAGACAGCCCGGCCAGGCCAAGACCAATGGAGTTGGCGCCGTACTTGTCGGTCACCTTCCCCAGAAGTTCCCCGATGGCCCGCTTTTCATGGACGCTGACGAACTCATCGAAAACCGGCTGAGCGCCGGCGGGGGAGAGGTCCGTGAGCATGACTCCGGCCCGGGCGTAGCGAATCCCTTCCACCATCTGCTTATCCATAGCTTCGACGGCAGCACGGGTGAGGATGACGGGATCCGCGGTAGGCACCTCCAGATGCACGGTCGCCGAGGGGAAGGAGGACTCCCGGTCGTTGAAATGCGAAGTCCCGGCGAAGACGGTCAGGATCCGGGCAAGCTGATTATCCCTGGCGAGCCGAACCGCCGCTTTTTGGGCGTACACGCTCATGACCTGGTGCATTTCCTCGCGGCTGGTCACCGGCGTTGAAAAGGATCGGGAGAAGATCATCTGCTTCTTGTCCGCGCGTTCAGTCTCCATGGGCACACAGGGGATTCCGTTCAGCTCCAGCACGGTGCGCTGCAGAACGACAGAGAACCGGCTGCGGATCATGACGGGGTCGGCGCCGCGCAGGTCGGCAATCGTGTAGATGCCCATGGAGTTCAGCTTCTTGCCGATGCGCGATGCTACCCCCCAGAGTCCGGTGACCGGGACCTTGGACATGATGGTGTCGACGGTGCCGGCAGGCAGGGTGTCCAGGTTGCAGACGCCGCCCATGTGCCGGTTCTGCTTGGCGACCCGGTTGGCGAACTTGGCCAGGGTTTTTGTCGGGGCGATGCCCACGCACACCGGCAGGCCTATGTTGCGCAGGACCGCTGCCCTGATCTCATGGCCCCGTGTGTGGAGCTCTTCCGGAAGGCCTCTGAGATGCAAAAATGCTTCATCGACTGAATACACCTCGACGGCCACCGAGTACCGGGCAAGCAGCTTCATGACCCTGGCAGACATGTCACCGTACAGCTCGTAGTTGCTGCTGCGCTGGACAAGTCCCATGCGCGGTGCGGCCTCAGAGAGCTTGAACCAAGGAGTCCCGTTTTCAATGCCCAGAGCCTTGGCTTCGTCCGACCGGGCGACCACGCAGCCGTCATTATTGGACAGCACAACGACCGGGACCCCGGCCAGCCTGGGGTCGAAAGCGCGCTCCATGGACACGTAGGCACTGTTCACGTCCACCAGTGCAATGCGCGGTCCCTGCGGGTAAGGGGACGTCGCTGGCGTATCACCCATTGCTGGCGCTAAAGCCGGTGAAGACAGCGGGTGGCGACTCCCCAAATGACCAGATCGCTCAGCTCCGGCACTTCGATGTCGGGGTACTCACCGTTCTCCGGGCGCAGGACGACACCGCGGGCCGTCACCTGCAGCCGCTTCACAGTGAGCTCACCGTCAAGGATGGCCACGACGACACTGCCGTCTCGCGGCTTCAGGGACCGGTCAACGATCAGCTCGTCTCCGTCGCTGATGCCGGCGCCGGTCATGGAATCTCCGCTGACCCGCACGATAAAGGTGGAGGTTTCGTCGGAGATCAGGTGTTTGTTCAGGTCCAGTCCGCCGTCGTAGTAATCCTGGGCAGGGGAGGGGAAACCCGCCGGGACCGAGCTTGGACTGACCGGCACCTCGAGAATTGGGCAGATACCCAGAAGCGGGCCGACGTCCGTTACTGCTGTCACGACACACCTCGCATAGAACATATCTTCGAACTAACTCAGGTTAGCACCGCCCCTCCCGCAGTGGGACAAGCCGGTGCAGAGTCAGCTGAAAGCGCTGGTGCTCAAGCATGGTCATGAAAAAGCCCCGGAACGGACTCCGGGGCTTTTTTCATTCGTCGTCGCGGCGGGAGGCCCTGCGGACGAACCACCGGGGGACTCCCTTGCGTGCGATGTAGATGACGCCGGCGATCAGCGCGGCTACGACCAGGACGACCAGGATGATCGTGACGTGCCATCCGGTGATGACGCCCATTTCATCCCCCTTCCGTCTAGCTGGAGTAAGTCATGTAGGCACCACCGTAGCCGACGTTCAGCTGGACCCAGAACTGAAACGGGATAGGAACTCCGGCAGGGAAGGCCTGCACGGAGAGCCGTGCGGTGGCCGGTGCGCCGCTTACTGTCTCATCGGGACGGCTGACCCCGAAGTAGGTTTCGTCGGCACTCGTGGCCCCGCCCATGATGTAGTCCGGTGAGTAGGCGGCGGTGATCGAATCGGTGGTGTTATCCCGGGCGATGTAATCTGCCCGGAAGCCCATGTAGATCAGTCCTGCCCAGAAGTCGACCAGGCAGTCGTCGTAGTGCTCTTCGGCGCCGATGCGTGCGTACTTGCAGTCCGAAACGCCCTGCGGTGCGACCCCGCCCTGTACGGCGGCAGGCTTCTGGATGGAGGTGACAGCCACGGAGCCGTCGGCATAGCGCGCAACGGTCTTATCCGCCCCGGCCTCACTGATTGCCTCCGTGCTCACCGGCTCTGCCCCTGAGAGGGAGTCCCAGGTCTGGCCCGCCTCGAAGGAAGCGATCAGGGCGTCGATCGTCGGCTGGTCCACGCCGTATTCGGCAAGGAACGTCCTGGCGTCCTGGGCCATGGCGGCGGCGGAGCCTGCGGCCGGTGTGGCCTCAGCCGGTACCGATGCGGGGGCAGCCACTGCGGGGGCGGCGCTTGCTGCCAGGCCAAGGGCGGCGGCCAGTGCTACTGAACATTTCACGGTCTTGCGGATCATGGTCGTTCCCCGTTTCTGGTTGTTTTTCATGATGCCTCTTGACGTACTGGACGGTAACGGCACTGCACTCGGCGTCAACCGAGATCGGGTCATTTTGCTCAAACGAGAGCCCCAACGGCGTGCAGGGGTTCCCATCTGCACGGCAAACAGGTAAGTCTGGACACGAGCCAAACCCTGACCAGCCTGCGAGGATGGGCAAATGCAATCCCGCGGCCCAGGAAAACAACCCGGTCATAAGCCTGGAAAATACCGGGATGAGAGCCTCATTCCTGACTTCAGCTCCGGTGTTGTCCGTTTCCCGTACCGGCGCGAGCCATATGCCCGGGCGCTGCTGCACCTGGTCGACGGCGGAAGCGAAACGCGGGACGTAAAAGTCACAGCCAGGACGGGTGATTCAGCGCATCTGAACGTCACTTTCCTCGACGAGAGCCGGGACAATGTGACGGTTGTCCTGTGGATTCCGGCCCGGGACGCCGTGAGGATCCCGGCCTCCGAATCCTCCTGGCGGGATCCCTACGACCTGGACTGGGACTAAGCCGCCGCGGCCGCGGCGGCGGAGTGGCCCTTCACGACAGCACTGCCGGTGCCGTTCACGAGCGCCTCGGTGACCAGGACGGAGGCCACGTCCTCCCGGCCGGGAAGGTCGAACATGAGGGGCATGAGGATCTCCTCCATAATTGCCCGCAGCCCGCGCGCTCCGGTGCCGCGCTCGAGGGCTGTTGCAGCAACGGCGGCAAGGGCCTCCTCTTCGAATACCAGCTCGACCCCGTCCTGGTGGAACATCTTTGCGTACTGCTTCACGAGCGCGTTCCGGGGACCGGTCAGAATGTCGATGAGGGCATCCCCGTCCAGCGGGCTCACCGCGGTGATGATGGGCAGCCGGCCGATGAACTCAGGAATGAGGCCGAACTTCACCAGGTCCTCGGGGCGTACGTCAGCGTGTGTGGAGGCTGGGCTGCCCGAGGAGAGGCTGGCACCGAAGCCGATTCCCTTGCGCCCGGAGCGTTCTGCGATCACCCCCTCGAGTCCTGCGAATGCGCCGGCGACGATGAACAGTACGTTCGAGGTGTCGATCTGGATCAGGTCCTGGTTGGGGTGCTTCCGCCCGCCCTGAGGGGGCACGCTGGCAACGGTGCCTTCGATGATCTTCAGCAGCGCCTGCTGGACACCTTCGCCGGAGACATCCCGCGTAATGGAGGGGTTCTCGGACTTACGGGCGATCTTGTCGATCTCGTCAATGTAGATGATTCCGCGCTGGGCCCGCTCAATATCGCCGTCGGCGGCCTGGATGAGCTTCAGCAGAATCGTCTCGACATCCTCACCCACATACCCGGCCTCGGTCAGTGAGGTGGCATCAGCTACGGCGAACGGGACGTCCAGGCGCTTGGCCAGGGTCTGGGCTAAGTAAGTCTTTCCGCAGCCGGTCGGACCGACGAGCAGGACGTTGGACTTGCCGACCTCCACGTCCTGGAAGGCGCCGGCGTCATCTCCTGCAGGTCCCAGTCCAATGCGCTTGTAGTGGTTGTAGACGGCCACCGCGAGGGCACGCTTGGCCGGCTCCTGGCCAACGACGAATTCCTGAAGGTGGTCGAAGATCTCCCGCGGGCGGGGGAGCTGGAAGGCGCCCTGCTCCGTCGTGCCTGCCACTGCCTGCTCCTGCTGGTCCTCTTCGAGAATCTCATTGCACAGCACGATGCATTCATCGCAGACGCAGACGCCCGGACCTGAGACGAGCTTGCGGACCTCATCACGGCCCTTGCCGCAGAACGAGCATTTCAGGTTCTCTGATGCGGATCCGGTGCGAGACATTGTTCCCCCTGTGGTGCTGCCGGCGTGTCCGGCCTGGTGCTTGCGGTGCCTTCGGGCACTTGGTCTGTGGCGGGTTCAGCGGCGCCGGGCGCCTTCCTCGGACAGGTCTGTCCGGTGAACCTCAGTCGGTAGCTTTACCACGTTTGCCACACACATGGGATTCGGACTGACTCCGAAGCTGACCTGCGAAGACATCCTGACGCGGTCCGGAGGGCGAGTCCGGGCAGATGGGTGCAGAACGGAGGGCTGCCGCACACATGGGGGATATGACAGCAGCCTCCATTGAACAGACCAAGACTGCGGCACCGCAGCTGCGTGCCGACAGCGCAGTGATCGGCATGATCTGGGCCCAGGGAACCTCCGGGGTCATCGGCGCCGGCGGCGCCATCCCCTGGCACCTTCCTGAGGACCTCGCCCTCTTCCGCTCCATCACAGCAGGGCACCCGGTCATCATGGGGCGCAAGACCTGGGAATCCCTTCCGGAGGCCGTCCGGCCCCTGCCCGGGCGCACCAACATCGTGGTCACCTCCAACCCCGGGTTCGAGGCACCCGGGACCACCCGGGCTGCGAACCTCCACGCAGCGCTCATCGAAGCCAGTCTTTCCGGCTCGGGCTCGAACCAGATCTGGATCATCGGCGGGGCGAGCCTGTACCGGGAGGCTCTCGGCCTGGCCGACACTGTTGTCATGACCCGCGTGGACCTCGACGTCGAGGGTGATGCCTATGCCCCCGAACTGGGCTCGGAATGGTCTCTGGAGGAAGAACAGCCTGCAGCCGGAACCGGCATCTCGGCGGACGGCACCCGGTACCGCTTCCAGCGCTGGAGCGCGGCCTAGGGGTGGAGCTGGCGACTATGTTTGGCCGGTAGTCACGTTGCTCACGTCCGAAAAGTGTCCGCGCGTAGATTTCGGTCAAGGTAGAGTGGACCACTGAAGCCCCGCAGATGTCCCCCCACTTGCGGGGCTTCTTAGCGCCCAAGGCACCGGCCTGATGCACCCGAAGCGTGCAATTTCGACTCCTCTGCCGACGATCCGGCGACCGGTTTACCCCCTCCTGCCGACATGCCCCGTGGTGCCCTGCCCTGTTTTGGCCCGGAATTCCGGGGATTGTGCGCCCAGGGCCGACAAGACCAACGCTGACGACAGGGGGAGGACGCCTATAGAGGGTGTCCATATAAGTAAATGGAGAGAGGGAGAAACAGATAGGGCCCTTATATATATAACTCTCTTAACTTGTTGGTTTAGTTGGTTGTATATGGAGGCCCCCTCTTTTTCCCTTTATTTCCGGGGAGATTCACTGCCGACATGGCCCCCTGTTTTCGTCGGCAGCCTGTTGGCCGTGGTTGGCCGTCATGTCGGCTCACCGCCTGGCGGTATTCCTCTGCGCATGTCCTCAGCCAGGAGGAACCACATGCCGCAGAAGAAGACCGCACGCCCGGCAGCCCCGGCGAAGAGAACGAAACGGACCCCGGGCACCGCACCCAAGCCTGCGTCCAGAAAGAAGACACCAGCGGCGCCCGCACGAAAGCCACGGAAGGCAGCAGCCCCTGCCGCCAAGAAGGCCAGCGCCCAGCCGGTGCCGGCACCCCGCAAAGCTCCGGCATCAAGACCCAAGGCACGGACCAGGACATCACGGGCACCCAAGCCGGGTGCCATGGAAGCGCTCTACTCCGGCAAGGTCTTCCGCTCCCGGCTGGAAGCACGCTGGGCGATCCTCATGGACCTGCTCGAGATCAACTGGGACTACGAACCCAGCCACTACCAGGTCGGACCGCACCTCTGGTACCTGCCGGACTTCTACCTTCCAGAGCATGAGACCTGGCTGGAAGTGAAAGGTGCAGCATTCATGGATGCCGGCTCCATGGCCAAGGTGCTTGCGTCCGTGGCAGGTCCGATGCCGGTGCCGCTGCGCGAGGCGCCGTACACCGCCTCCCGGCGCCTGATGCTTGGCGGCCCGCTGGTGCGGACGACGGCCGGGCGTCCGGTGCACACACTGGTCACCAGATCGCTGGCAGGGAAAGCCGACCTCACCTATGCGACATTCGGCAGGGAAGGGGCGGTGCCCGCCGGAGAGCCGTGGGACAGCGTCGAAGCCACCGGAATACCCAAGGCCCGCCGGCCCTCGGCCCCGCGGCTGAAAGCACTGCTGGAACCCGAGCCCATCGCACTCATGCCACCGGCTGACGTCGCAGCTGCCTACCGCTTCGCTGCCACCGCCGCCTTCGACGACGCCACAAGGACACTCGCCGCCAGCAACGACTACGTGATCTCATCCCGGCTTGCAGCTCGCCGCTCAGGCCGCCCGCTGGGAGTGCCGGGGACAGCCGTCCGCTTACGGAACGCATAGACACAAGAAGGACCCGCGCAGCACTTCAGCCGCGGGCAGAGCGCCCAGGAAAGGCCCGGAATGACCTCCGAAGAGCTGAGCAAGAAGGAAAAAACCGAGCAGCGCCGTGCCAAGGCAACCGCGCGCATCAACGCCGAGAAGGCCCGCGCGCGCCGCCGCGGCCGGCTGATCCGCATCTCAGTGGTGCTGGCAGCCGTCGCCGTCGCCGCAGCCGTCGCTGCACTGATGATCACCGGCAAACCGGTTGAGATCCCCTCCACCGGCCCGGTACCGGCGGCCGGAAATGTTTACGGCGGAGTGAACACCGAATCAGCGGAGACCACCGCGAAGACCGTCGACGTTGGCGCGATCCCCGAATCCGACGGGGAAGCACCCGCGGGCATCACCGTCCCGGGACCTGAGGACCCCGCGAGCGTCGTGGTCTACCTGGATGCCAACTGCGTCCACTGTGCCGAATTTGAGGGCGCCTACGGTGAGGTGCTGAAGCAGAAGGCCGAAGCCGGCGAGATCACCCTGGAGACCCGGGCCATCGCTATCCTGGACCGGAACTCGCCGACGAACTACTCCTCGCGCGCAGCCAACGCCATGGCCTGTGTCGCCGATGCCGAGCCGGCCAGGTACCTCGATTTCACCGCTGCGCTGTTTGCCCGGTACTCCTCGGGTGAGCTGCCCAACCAGGGGCTCATCGACCTGGCCGCCGACCAGGGTGTCACCGGCATCGACGACTGCATCAAGGACGGCGCCTTCCGCCCCTTCGTGAAGTTCACGACCGCGGCCGCCGCCGAGCACGGCATCACGGGCACACCCACGGTCTTCGTCAACGGGAAAATGTGGGACCTGACGGGTGACCTCGAAGACGTGCTGACTGAGGCCTCCGCCTAACCTCCCGACGGAAACACTGGGCCGCTGCAGATCCCCTGCAGCGGCCCTTTCCATGTCCGGAGAGCAGTAACGCAGCTGCCGCACACATGGAAACCATGACCACCAGCCCCGCCCCGGACAACACCGGTGACAAGACACCCGACGTCGAAGCCCTTCTCTCTGCCATGGCCGCCGCAGCGCAGGCAGAACGGGAATCCTCCCCGGACTATGAGATCCTGGCCTCAGCCGGAACCGTCAGCCAGCTTGTGCGCCGACTTGAGCACCTCACCACGGGCACAATCCTGGACGCCTACCAGGTCCTGACGGACAAACTCGGGCTGGAAGACAAGCGCCCGCTCTTCGACTACCTCTTTGAAGTCCCGATGCGCTTCCGGCTCTACCGCGAGGCCTTCAACGCAGAAACCCATGTCGGATGCGTTGACCGTGCAGCCGCGAAAATCACCGAAGAGATCGTCGCCGCCGGAACACCCGCAGAAACCAAGAGCGACCCGCGCTTCAGCAAGGCTGCCCTGGCAGACGACGGCAACGGAGGCCACATCGGTCCTGCCGCCGCAGCTGACGCACTGATCCTCGCCGACCAGTTCGATGATTCCCGCCGCATCCAGCGCCTTTCCTGCGACACCCGGGAGATCGTAGAGCGCATCATCAGCTCCGGCATGGAGGTGGACCCGGCCAAGCTCGCCGGCACCGTCCGCCTCATTCTCGGAACCGCCGCGGAGATCGCCCGCGGGCAGGACGGCCTCGAAACCCGCTGACGCCCCCTGCACCAGAACCAACCGGAGCACCTGAACCCCATGAGCAAGAACGCCGCACCCCTGTCCCGTCCCATCGTCATGACCGGCTTCGCCACCACTGTCATCATCGCGGCCGGCGCCTTCATCCTCTCGTTCGCCGCACTGACCGACCTCGCGGTCATGTCCGGCCTCAACCCCAGCCTGGCCTGGATCTGGCCCATCATCGTAGACGGCCTCATCGTCGCCTCCACCGTTGCGATCGTCGCCCTGGCCGGGCACGAACGGAAAGTCCTCGCCTACCCGTGGATGCTCCTGTTCTTCGGGGCCGTCGTCAGCACGGCCGCGAACGCCGTCCATGCCATCCTCGCCGTCGGCGGTGAAGGTGCGGTGCCGCCGGCCGTTTCGGCCATCGTTGCCGCCATGCCGCCGGTTGTTCTCCTGGCCATCACCCACCTGACCGTGATCCTCGTCCAGAAATCCGCTGCGAAGCCCGTTAAGAAGCCTGCCGCAAAGAGGTCAGCCGCCCGGAAACCCGCGGAGGCCGCAGAAGCCCAGCCGACCCCGACAAAGGCCGCGGGAGCACCGTCTGAAGAGGCGCCCGCCGTGCCTGCACTGAGCGTCGCCTGAGTTATCCCGCGCGCCGTCAGACGCCGGAACGCATAGAGAACATATGCCGGAAAAACCCGACCCCGGCACCATCACGAAGGATTCCCACCCCTAATGACTTTCTTGACTATCGCCCTGCAGGTCCTGACTGTGGCGCTCAGTATCGCCCTGATTGGGATGGTCCTGCTCCATAAGTCCAAGGGCGGCGGCGCCACGGACATCTTCGGCGGCGGCATGACGAGCAGCCTCGCCTCCACCGGCGTCGCAGAGAAGAACATGCTCCGCGTCACCGTCACCATCGCTGTGCTCTGGACCCTCTCGATCTCCGCGTCCGGCGTCCTCGTACGCTTCGGCAGCTGATCCTCCTCCCTCCCCACCTCACATCCTCAAAAGGAGGACCAGCCAGTGCTGGAAACAATTAAGCGCGTAGTGCAGACCCCTGACCTGCGCATCAAAATTCTCTTCACCCTCGCCATGCTTGCGCTCTACCGTCTGGGATCATTCATCCCCGCCCCGGGCATCAACTCCTCCAACGTCAAGCAGTGCCTGGACGGAGGAACCACCTCCGGCGGCGTCTACGACCTGGTGAACATGTTCTCCGGCGGCGCCCTGCTCTCGGTATCCATCCTCGCCCTGGGCGTCATGCCCTACATCACGGCATCCATCCTGATGCAGCTGCTGCGCGTCATCGTTCCCCGCCTCCAGGAACTGCACAAGGAAGGAGCATCGGGTACCGCGGTCACCACCCAGTACACCCGCTACCTCGCCGTCGGCCTGTCCGCGGTGAACGCCGTAACGGTCGTAACCATGGCCCGCAACGGATCCCTCATGGGCGGCTGCCCGCTGCCGATCGTCCGTGACGACAGCGTCATCACGGCCCTCGTGATGATCATTGCCCTCACCGCCGGTGCAATGCTGGTCATGTGGATGGGTGAACGCATCACCGAGCACGGCGTTGGCAACGGCCTTTCCCTGCTGATCTTCACCTCCATCGCTGCAGGTTTCCCCACCGCACTGGGCACCATCGGCCAGACCCAGGGATGGACCGTGTTCGCCGGTGTCCTCGCCATTGGCCTGGTGACCATGACCCTCGTGGTCCTGGTCGAGCAGTCCCAGCGCCGCCTGACGGTCGTCTACTCCAAGCGCGTCGTGGCCGGCAAGACATACGGAGGCAACTCCACCTTCCTGCCCATCAAGGTCAACATGGCAGGCATCGTCCCGGTCATCTTCACCTCAGCAATGCTCGCGCTGCCCGGCATGGCAGCACAGTTCGCTACCCGCGACGACGGCTCAATGCCGGAATGGGCAGTCTGGATCACCCAGCACCTCACCATCGGTGACCACCCGCTGTACATGGCCATCTACTTCCTGCTCATCGTCGGGTTCACGTTCTTCTACGTCTCCATCACCTTCGAGCCGGACGAGATCAGCGAGAACATGCGCAAGTACGGCGGGTTCATTCCCGGCTACCGTGCCGGGAAGCAGACCCGCGACCTGCTGGCATACGTCTCCAACCGCATCACCGCCTTCGGAGCGCTCTACATCGGCGTCCTGTCGCTGATCCCGCTTATCGCCCTGGTCCTGATCAACGCCAACCAGAACTTCCCGTTCGGCGGCGCAGCGATCCTGATCGTCGTCGGTGTAGGCCTGGACACCATCAAGCAGATCAGCTCGCAGGTCGACCAGCGCAACTACGCCAGCCTGCTCCGGTGATGAGCGGCGAAGGCACCGGCCTTGCAGGGACCCTCTACGGGCAGCTGCGGGCGGACGAGACGACAGAGCTGGACCTTGTCCGGACCATGAACGCCGTCATCGCCCACTCCGCGCCCCACACCGAGGACTTCATCCGCTTCAGGGTGCTGCTCTGCATGGCCGGTGCTCTTCGCCGCACGATCGACCGCCGGCGCCTGGCCGCACTGACCACCTTCCGGTTCCGCACAGCATGGCAGATGCATGAGGCGCTGTGGGACGTGACGGACTTCGCCATGGCCATCCAGGGAGGCCGCGGCGCTGACCCGGACAGGGACTACATCCAGACCCAGGTGCTGCAGCTGGCCCTGGAACGCAGGACCGACGGATGGCGGGTCCACCGCGCCGTGCGCGCCATGCTCCGCGTCGCCTCCGCCGGCACCACGCCTGTTCACTAATCCATCCATGTCCGCACACATGGACACCATGGCAGCAAAGAAATCCCGACCGGAGCTCATGTGCATCATCTGCAGCGGTGGAGGCATGGATGCGAACGGCGCCCATACCGTCTGCGCGCTCTGTGAAATCCAGGGTTTAGCTACCCCCGGTACGGAGGATCTGGCCGCCGCTGCATGACGGCCTCCCCGCCCCAAAACTCCCCGTCGGCGTCCGGGACGCATAGAGAGAAGTAAGAGCACTTCACGCCATTCCAGAAAGGGGACCTGCCGGATGCACATCCCACCGCGCTACCAGGCATACGTCGACAGCGACCAGGAACCCATGGAACGGCTCAGGAAGGGCCGCGGCCGTCTCGCTGCCTACCGGTCCTCCAACCCCGTCGTCCGCAAGGCCGTGCGACTCACCTCACGCAGCGAACTGAACAAGGTCCGCCGGGCAGCACGCAGCCTGAAAATCACCATGTCCTGCGACGAGACACTCGAAGACCTCAGGGTCCTGGCCTACAACTCCTACGCCGAACTGGCCTGGGAAGACGGCCGCCGCGTCCCGGACATCGAGCGGATGCGCCCCGAGAACCTGGACCGGGTCACCGTGAACTACATCCGGCACAACCGGACCATGTACGAGCACACCCTCATCATGAACGGCCTGAACACCTACGATCTCCGCCACTCCTACAACGTGGAGCTGAAGATCAAATGCCTGGCCGAGATCGCACGCCTCTTCCCGGAACTGGCCGACGAATGTGAGCGCCAGCGCCTGACCGTCAGCAGGAGCCTGCAGGAAGCAGCGGACCGAATCGCAGCGAACGAGGACACCGGCCTCGGACTTCCCCGGGCTGAGGCCGCCTAGTATCCGGCGTCGAAGGCAGTAACAAAAGCAGCGGTAAAGGCCCGGGCCGCTGCGTTCGCTGCCTGCCGCACACATGGTGGCATGAGCCTGAATCCACACCAGGGACGCGACCGGGGCGGCCGGTTCGACACGGTCAACCACCCAGAAGCCGACGTGCGGCTCTTCCGGCCGGATGCCTCCGCCCAGACTTCCAAGTCGCTTGAACGCAGGGACGAACTGCATACCCAGATGCAGGCGCTGCGCACACGTCTCGCCGCGGAATCCGCTGCAGCCATCGCTTCCCATACCCGCGACGTTTTCCCTGACGCCCAGTACCTGGAAATCACCGCAGATGATGTCGACGGCAACGGAGCCAGGGTCACCGCGATCCGGGGCACCGGGGACAAACCCCTGGCCGGCCGCGGCGGGTCATCCACCACACCCTCGGAAGCGTATTCCCGGTGGGCTTCTGCGCAAGATGCGGAGCACCCAATCCCCTCACTCATCTCAGACATTGCCGGGCAGGCCGGAAACCTCGGAGAAGCGGTAACGCTCACCTCCACGCCCCGGAGAGGAAACTTCGGTGTCTACGCCGGCGGCTGCACCTTCACCCTCAACATCGACAAAGCCCTCGACCTCAACCGCAGCAGCGCTGCCTGAATAAGGAACAGACCCATGACTGACGTATCCGGCCGCCGCCGCGAGACCGGCACTGGGACAGCAGGGCGCTTCGCCACGGAAGAGCATGCGGAGTCCGACGTTGTCCTCGACGCCACACCTCCGCTGGCTTCATCCACGGTGGAGTGGGCCAGGAAGCTGACCGGAACTCACGACGCCGACTGCACCGAGGGGTACTACGAAGCGATGACACAGGTCTTCGATGCGGCTGCAGGTTTTGCCGCAGAGGCCGAAGCACCGGCGCTGACTGCCTCAAGGGTCGCCTGGGCCAGGGAACTGACCGGAACCTACGACGCCGACTGCACCGAAGGGTACTACGAGGCGATGGGTGAGATTTTTGATGCGGCTGCCAGTGTTGCCGTGAAGTCGCCGCAGGAGATCCGGTCAGCACGGTTGAAGGACGAGGCCGGCCTGCTTTCCCGCTAGACGGGGGTCCTTGCCGAGGACATCGAGCTATTCCAGGACGCTGCCCAGTACGTGACCCCCGGAACCGAAGACTGGCAGGCAGAGATGAACACCTGGGCGGGCATTATGGACTGCGACCGGGCCACGGCCGAAACCATCGACCGGCGCATGAGGGCGGCCGCCGGCTGAGCTGCACACGGGTGGGGAGAGACTATGTCGCTGCCGCACACATGGAAAGTGCCGTATAAATCCGGTTAGTCCAACCCCAAAATGCCAGGGGTGTACAAAATCCATTTCTCTCACGTACAGTCTTTTCCAACAACGCCTCCGGGCACCAGCACTTTCACGAAAGGAAAGCCATGTCAGCAGCATTCATGCCCAGCATTTCGACCGCCTGCGGCCGTGGCTTTGCCCTGCCCGTGAATACCCTGTCCTCCGAAAAGCCGTCAGCCCTCGTCGCTCCGAAAGCTTATGGACAGGACCAGGCCTGGACGGCGCACCAGAGGCACCGAAGCTAGTTTCTTTCACTGCTGCGCAGTGACAGCCGCTTCGGGTAAGTCCACACCGAGGCGGCTTTCTTTTTGCCCGGAAACGGCATTCTGAATCCACCGCCTCCAGCCGGAAAACGACCGGCACTGGGGATGTAGCTCAGATGGATAGAGCATCGGTCTCCAAAACCGAAGGCCGCAGGTTCGAGCCCTGTCAGCCCCGCAACGCACACCACCGGTGATGCACCTGAAAATTGAGAACTCCATAGTGAACGTGAATGAACGCGGATCGGGCCCCGGGATGCCAAACCCGGAGCATGCAGTACGAATCCGTGAGAAATACCGAGCCTTCCGGTGATCTCCCCGGGTACCCACAGAGGTGCCGGGCGGAGACACCGGAAGGTCCCGGGAGGTTACCTGAGCGGCCAAAAGGGGGCGACTGTAAATTGCCTGGCATTGTCCTTCGGGGGTTCGAATCCCTCACCTCCCACTCGCACGGTAGAGCAGTTCGGCAGCTCGCCTGGCTCATAACCAGGAGGCCGCGGGTTCAAATCCCGCCCGTGCAACGAAGGCCGCCGGGAAGATCCCGGCGGCCGCCACGCCTGTCTGGCGGAATGGCAGACGCGCCGGGTTTAGGTTCCGGTGTCTTAGGACGTCCGGGTTCAAGTCCCGGGACAGGCACGCAGTATCAATGGAGACCCCAGCCGAGAGATGGCGGCGGCGCCGGCTTCGAACCCCGGTTGCGGTAAAACGCGTGGGAGTTCGACCCTCCCGGTCTCCGCTTGGCAGCACCTGGAGAGTAAGCGAGTGGCCAGCGGGCCGACTGCTAATCGGCCAAGACGGGGTGACCTGTCGTCCGGGTTCAAATCCCGGGCTCTCCGCTTGCATGACCCGGGCTCCGGTCCGGTTCCGGGATGTGGCGCAGCTTGGCAGCGCACCTGGCTGGGGGCCAGGGGGCCGCAGGTTCAAATCCTGTCATCCCGACGAGGCTGGGCAACCCGATCTGCCCCAGGTTCGCGCCCCTCCCGGTGATGGCCCGGGTGCCCGGACGGGCAGTAAACAGCGCATGACGGGGTGTAGCTCAGCTTGGCAGAGCACCTGGTTTGGGACCAGGGGGCCGCAGGTTCGAATCCTGTCTCCCCGACGGCTGCACGGGTGACACCGTGCAGGACAGGGCCGGAAAGCCCCTCCCGGTATAGCCGGGCAAAGCTTCCAACTGGGGGTATGGCGCAGCTGGTAGCGCGTCTGCATGGCATGCAGAAGGTCCCGGGTTCGAGCCCCGGTATCTCCACACAACAAATACGGGGGCTTAGCTCAGCTGGTAGAGCGCCTGTCTTGCACACAGGAGGTCGCGGGTTCGAGCCCCGCAGTTTCCACGACGGAATGCCTGCACAGGGCATTCCGGTACCAACCCGGATGAGAAAGGAGAGCAGCGGTGATCAACTGGTACTCAGACGTTGACGGCGTCTACAACGCGTACACCGACCACAGGTTTGACCCCGCGCCCCGGTCGGCGTCCGGCTGGGACGGTAACTGGAATCCGATGGAAATCGGCGGGGCGTTCCCCGGCTGGTGGTCAGAAGAGATGGTGCAGGAAACAGACCGTCTCATCGGCCATCCGCTGGTGTCACCCCGGTGGCTCACCACCTGGGAAGAGGGGGCTCCGGAGCAGCTGGTGCCGGCGCTGTCCATTGCCGGCGGCGCCATCTGGCCCGTCATTACCGGCGTCGAATACGACGATCCCATGAACTGGCAGTGGTGGAAGCTCGCAGCCCTGAAGAATGACCTGGCAGCCACAGAGCCGGATGCCTTCATCTGGATTGAGGACGACGTCCCCTTTGACCCGAAGGCCATCCAGTGGCTGCAGACCGTGCCGATACCGCATCTGGTTATCTCCCCGAAGACCGCTGTCGGCGTGACCAGGGGCCACACTGCGGAGATCGAGGCGTTTATCGGTGAGATTTCGGCCAGTCTCCGCACACATAGGGAATGAACGCCCGCAGACGACGGGCACAGCCGAAGGAAAGACAGCCGGGAAACCGGCACTGCCCCTATAGCTCAGTTGGCCAGAGCTGCGGACTTTTAATCCGAAGGTCCCTGGTTCGAATCCAGGTGGGGGCACGGAAAATGACAGCCGGAAAGACGGCATCTGCCCCTATAGCTCAGCTGGTCAGAGCATCCGACTCTTAATCGGAGGGCCCCTGGTTCGAATCCAGGTGGGGGCACGCAGCAGTAAAGAACCGCGGCAGGACGAACCAAACATGAATGCCGGGAACTGACACTGTGCCAAACGGGGTGCCATCCCTGTCGGAAGAATCCGCGAACCTGGCCGTAATCCGCTGTTGACGGCGAAGGGGGTTGCACCCCGGAAGCCAGGCACCTGAAATGGTGGTCCGATCACCGGTAGGAGCGGCCAAACCCGCCGAGGAACCGCAAACCTGGCCGCAGAACCACAGGCGCTGAAGTCCGGGCCGCAAACCCGGCCGCCGATGCAAGAACCCGCAAGGGAATCCAAGCCTGTGGCGGCTGCGAGAGGTCGATTAGCTCAGACGGTTAGAGCACCGCCCTGATAAGGCGGGGGTCCGGGGTTCAACTCCCTGATCGGCCACATGGAAACACGAACTGGCCAGCAGCTCGCAGATGCGAACCTGGCAAGCCAGAACCTTATGGTTGACCAGCTCACTGCCCTGCGGCACGAGCACGGCCTGACCCTCGAAGAGGTGTCCCGGCGCTGCAGCGCAGAGGTCGGGGAGGTGCTCGCCTTTGAGCGTCACGGCAAAGCCACGGCATCCTTCCTGCGCCTTTATGCAGCAGCGGTTGGTGCGGTGGTTCAGTTCAGTGTTTCCAGGGCCGGGTAACCGGCCGTAGTCCCCTGTAGCTCAACTGGCAGAGCGGCTGACTGTTAATCGGCAGGTTCCTGGATCGAGGCCAGGCGGGGGAGCGATGCGGTACAGCCGTAGACGCGCATTGACGGGCGGTTTCCCGCCGCCGCGGATATGCCCGGTAAAAGTCCGGACCTGGAGATGTGGCTCAGATGGCCTAGAGCACCCGCCTGTCACGCGGGAGACCGCGGGTTCGAATCCCGTCATTTCCGCAGCAATACGGCCCCGCTTGGTCCCGGTGAGAGTCCGGATAGTCCCGATTCGTCCAATTGGCAGTGACGCCGGCCTCTGGAGCCGGAGATTGAGGTTCGAGTCCTTGATCGGGAACGCATTTCAACACTGCAGGTCACAAAACCTGCCTGTGTAGCTCAGCGGATAGAGCGCCTGCCTCCGGAGCAGGAGGCCGCAGGTTCAAGTCCTGCCACGGGCACGCACCATGAAGCACCAGGCCCCCATCGTCTAGCGGCCTAGGACACTGCCCTTTCAAGGCAGCGACACGGGTTCGAATCCCGTTGGGGGTACGCAGCAAGATAAGGGCATCCCGGGTTTTCAGCCCCGGAACACGCCCCCATCGTCCAGCGGCCTAGGACACCGCCCTCTCAAGGCGGAGACACGGGTTCGAATCCCGTTGGGGGTACGCAGCAAGACCCGCCCTGGTAGCTCAGCGGATAGAGCGCCTGACTACGGATCAGGAAGCCGCAGGTTCGATCCCTGCTCAGGGCACGCAACACCAATCCTCCATAGCTCAGCCTGGCAGAGCAGCGAACTCATAATTCGAAGGCCGCTGGTTCAAATCCAGCTGGAGGGACTCGGGGCACTGCCCGCCTGACCCAATGGAAGAGGTGCCGGCCTCAAAAGCCGGAAGGTCCGGGTTCGAGTCCCGGGGCGGGCACGGCGACACAATAGGCCGCAGGCCCAAAAGCGTGTATGAATGATCTCTGCTGGAGATCGAATGAACGCTTTTTGGGGGACACCATGCTGCGCAACCTTGCTGCCGCAATGACCGTACTGGCCGCAGGCGCTGCGCTAACCGGATGCTCAGCTCTCGTGGGGGCGCCGGCTGAAATCACCGGGGCTGAATCCCTGCGGGACGCGTATGTCAGCGCCGGCGGAATCTGCGAGGACTGGGAACAGCACAACGAAGGCATCCTGTCCACCGAATCGGGAAGGTGCGGGGAGGAAGCAGCCCTCAGCTTCTTCGACGACATGGAGGACATGAAGGAGCAGCTTTCGTTCTTTGACCTCATGGAAGTCACGTACCTCTCGGGCGAGAACTGGATCATCAACACCAGCCAGTTCGTAGATGATATTGATGCCGGCGAAGCAACGGCGGCGAAAATGGGCGGCACCTACACCGCCGGCGAGAAGTAAGCCGGAGATCCAGGCACAGGATGCGGCCAGCGCAGTGAGTCTTACCGACTGGTGAGAGTTCGACGCTGATCCGCACACATGGGGGTAGAGCAACCAGCTCACTTTTCCTTCCAGGAAGCGAGACCCTCATGACGTACTTTGGCGGATGCCCACTTTCCGAGCACGACACCGACGAAGACGCCAGCAACCACCGCATAGCCAAAGGCTCGTGGCGGGAGGCGACCTGCGAGGAGCGCGACGCAGCCTTCGAAAGCGCGGACCCGAAGACCTGGTCATCTCTGTCCGACACAGAAGGCATGTACGGGGAGAAGCTGATGTTCACTGAATGGGGCAGCCGGGACGGCAGGACTCCGGTTGCGGCGGACGTCAAGTACATCGAAGAGGGCAAGCCCTGCAGGCACATGGTCTACGAGGTGGCTACCTAGCCTGCCAACCAAAGCGCTGCGGCGCCAAGCCTGTATAGCTCAGCGGCAGAGCGCCCGCTTCACACGCGGGAGGTCCGAGGGTCGGCACCTCGTACAGGCACAGGGGTTCAGCTGCGCCCCGGGATCTGAGACCTCCCGAAGCACAAGGGATGCCCTGGCCCCAACCGGGGCATCCGCCCAGCCTGACTAGCTCACCGGCAGAGCGCCCGCCCGACACGCGGGAGGCACGGGGGTCGGCACCCCGGTCAGGTACGCAACATCCCCTACGAATGGTGCCCCCAGGAAGAGGAACCGATGTCTGCACTGCAGAAGGTCCGCAACCTTGCCCGCTGGGCGTGGGACAAGGATCAGGAGCTGGTTACATCCGGCCGCAGCCTCGACGGGTACCACCCGCGCTCGGGGCTTATCGACCGGGCATGGATCCGTTCCTGCCTTCACCCGAGGGTTGAGGACCGTGCAATCGACAAGGCCCTGCGGAACCTGGTCGAAAACGGCGAGCTGGAGCTGGTCAACACCGGTTCCAGGGAGCTGTACCGCTTGGCGGAGCCAAGCTTCGACAAGTAATCCGTATGCTGCCTGCCCCGGGCGACCGGGTGCCGGCGGTGCCTCCTTAGCTCAGTTGGCCAGAGCACCGTACTTGTAATACGGGGGTCGCCGGTTCGAATCCGGCAGGGGGCTCGAGGGGGCTGGCCATGTCCCCCAGCGGTGAAGCCAAGGGAAAGGCAAGCCTGGACGCGCTAACGTCCGGGGGCGGCAGAACCTTGGCCTGACGCGCACAACTGCCCGGCGGGCTTTAGCGGGCCCGTCGTCACGCCCTGTTAGCTCAGTTGGTAGAGCAGCCGTTTCGTAAGCGGCAGGTCGCCGGTTCAAATCCGGCATGGGGCTCGCTGTTCGCAGGATCTTCCAGCGGACAACTGCCGGCTGGTGTAACAGTTACACCGCGCGTGCAGCGTGGAGGTCGCGGTGAGGATCCGCGGCCGGCAGTGCACCAACTTCACCCCAAGAGAGGCATCACAGTGAGTTCTCGATACGTCAGCGAGGCGGTCAGCACAGCGCTGCACATACTGCGCGGGATGGACATCCTGCCGTACGAAGGCATCTTCGAGCAGCTGTTCGATCGGTGCTCACCCGGCCTGACTTTGTCACAGAAGGTCGTTCTCTACCCCCAGTTCCGCCAGGCGGTTGAACCGGAACTGCTTCGCCAGGTCCGGAAGACGGGCCTGTTCGGAGTCGTAGACGGGTACTGGACGTACGTGGCAGCCAGCGAGCTGCTCCAGGAAGCCAGAGCCGGTGACTATCTCACGCCGGAGGAAGTTCGCCTTGAGGACCGGGCTTTGGGTCGGAACTAGGGCGTTACCAGGAGGATTAGCCAAGCGGCCTAGGCAGCGGTCTTGAAAACCGTCACCGGGTAACCCCCGGTCAAGGGTTCGAATCCCTTATCCTCCGCTTGCAGTACCCGGGACATCAACGTTCCGGTTCCGGAGTGTGGCGCAGTTTGGCAGCGCGCGTCGTTCGGGACGACGAGGCCGCAGGTTCAAATCCTGTCACTCCGACAAAGGGCGC
Organism: Arthrobacter sp. IK3; assembly: GCF_051337705.1. Classification (NCBI taxonomy): domain Bacteria; kingdom Bacillati; phylum Actinomycetota; class Actinomycetes; order Micrococcales; family Micrococcaceae; genus Arthrobacter; species Arthrobacter sp. IK3. The sequence goes on from NZ_JBPPSW010000003.1 coordinate 290,878, forward strand.
GGGCAGCCCATACTGCCCGCGTCCCTCCAATGGCGGGTTCGCATTAGCGGCCTATTGCACCGGACTGGAAAGCCGGCACCGGTTGATCCCGGTCGTGGGTTCGAATCCCACACCCGCCGCCCTGGCCCGGGCACTGTCCGGGCCGCCCCGCCGATGTAGCTCAGTTGGTAGAGCGCTCGACTGAAAATCGAGAGGTCGCCGGTTCAATCCCGGCCGTTGGCACTGTGTGCACCTGCACACTTCGCGGAAGTAGCTCAGCTGGTAGAGCGCCACCTTGCCAAGGTGGAGGCCGCGGGTTCAAGCCCCGTCTTCCGCTCGATGTCCTGCTTCGGCAGGCACCCACCCCCTAGGGTGGTTTCGCCCGGTTAGCTCAGTGGCAGAGCGCGTCCTTGGTAAGGACGAGGCCGCGGGTTCAATCCCCGCACCAGGCTCGAGGTCGACGTGCAACGGCGGCCAATATGCGGGAGTAGCTCAGATGGCCAGAGCTCCTGGCTTCCATCCAGGTTGTCGCGGGTTCGAATCCCGTCTCCCGCTCTGGTGCAGGCCTGACGGCCTGCACCCCTGGTGTTTGTAGCTCAGTGGCAGAGCGCCCGGTTGTGGTCCGGGAGGTCGCGGGTTCGAATCCCGTCATCCACCCTAGAAGGCGCCGCAGGACGCCTGTGCAGACCTCCGGCAGGATCCGCACACATTGAAAGCATGAAGCAGCCAACACTTGAGCAGTGGAATGCACTGCCTGAAACCACGACCGCGATCATTCACAGCTTCGGCAGCACGCGGACCGTTATGAAGGTCGATGAGGAAACGGACGGACTGCTGGGCCGGCACTTGGCCGGACCGAAGGTCTGGGAGGGATTGCTGGGCTCCGAACGCGTGGAGCTCGTGTATGTTCCCGGCGGAACTCCATCCTTCAACTACGAAGGAGAGACACTCACCCTCGGGGCCCTGCAGGGCCTGCTGCTTGCCTTCGACCAGGATGCGGTGCTGCGGATGCGCGTCGACGGTTTCCTGAGTACCCCGGGGCGTCCCTTCCACTCGGCTGGGACCGGCAATGAGGTGTCCCTGGGCATCGGTGTCCTGCGCCAGACCGTGGGAGAGTTCCTGGACATGCTGTCCTCGTACTCCCACGTGAACCGCGAGCCGGAAGAGCCCCTCATCCTTCGAGCGGGGCTGCCCGTGCGGATCCGGGAGCGCAACGAGTTCAGCGCTGATTCCTGGGCGATCACCGGCGCTGGCATGGAAGGCGGATACGTCTACCTGCAGCTCGCCTAGACCGTGGAGAAGTCCTCACGCTGCCGCACACATAGACAATGCCGGTGACTTCCGGTCACGACGAAAGGTACTGCCATGGCAAATGCTCCTGTTGCGTTTCCGGAACCTGCCCCCACGGCTGAGGAAATCCTGGACGTGATGAGCAATCTCGATGGAACCAGTTCCTCCGTAATCTCCATGATGACCGGGTTCTCTGCCGAAGAGCTCAATGAACTCGGCGGAGTTCCGGAAAGCTGAAGCCGGCACCTGCAGCACTACCACCAGCTAGCCCGGGGGCATTGCCGGGCAAAGAAGAGAGCTATGAAGAACACGAAAATTGGCATAAAGAAGCTGAACCCGAACGCCCAGGTTCCGGAGGTGGCAACACCCGGTGACGCCGGTGCCGACCTTCGCGCCCTGGAATCCGGTGTTATCCCGGCCCGTTCCCGCGCAGCTGTGGGGACCGGCATCGCCATTGAGCTGGAGGCCGGCACGGTCGGCCTCGTCCACCCGCGGTCGGGACTGGCTGCGAAGAAGGGCATCACCGTCCTGAACGCCCCGGGCACGATCGACTCCGGGTACCGCGGCGAAGTGAAGGTTCTGCTGCTGAACACCTCTGACGAGGACTTCGAGTACGAAGCGGGGGAGCGCATCGCCCAGCTTGTCGTCCAGGAATACCTGGAGCCGACTTTCACGGAGGTGGCCTCCTTCAGCGAGTCCGTCCGCGGCGAAGGCGGCTTCGGGCATACCGGCACCAGGTAGCCATGCAGGGTGAGAGTGCAGCCACTGAGGTGAAGGGCATGGACCGCGTCCGGGAGATGCTTGCCGCGGGGGAGCGCTCCCATCGGGTGACCTGCAGCGACCCTAACGATCCTTCCCGCCGGACGCTCTACAGCGACACGGTGGACCTGGCGCGGGCCCTGGAAGCAGTCGAAGCCGTTGTAGCTGCGGCAGAGGAGCGCTACGGCGATGCCGGAGCGGCCCTGGGCGGGGAGATCCTCCAGGCGATAACCGATGCCGTCGAACTCCATGAGAGCGTACGGTTCGTGCCGGGGCGGGGGAGGCGCTACTAGCGCACCTCCGTGGGGAACAAAAAGGGGCCGGAAGATGACTTCCCGCCCCTTTTGCATACCCTAGGACGCCTTCTTGAGGACCTGCAGGCCTTCCACCTTCGGGAGCGTCCGGCGCTCCGTCCAGGCCGGGGCCATGTCCTTCCAGTCATCTTCAGGGACCAGCACGGTGCGCGGGTTCAGGGGGTTCTCGTCGTTGACCTTGCCGTCCGCGGGGATGTCCGACAGGTCGACTGCCACCATTCCCGGGTACCCCTCCGGCTCGAGGTCCAGACGAAGCATCCGGTCATGGGTCTCAGCGCGCGGTGCCAGGAATTCACGTGCGGCGATGATGTCTGACTCTTCGGCAGTGATGGGTCTGAACTCGGTGAGCCCGTAACGCTCCGGATCCTTGCCGACGACCGCGGTGTACTCGTCGGGAAAGTAGCGCCGGGCTTCACTGTGGGCGTCCTCGAACTTCAGCCGGGAAAGGTCCTTGTAGTGGGTGACCGCAGCCACGCTCCAAGCACAGTCCTGCTCGTACCAAGAATCGGCCCTCCTCCATGCCGGATGAACCTCTGCCTGGCGCTTCCGGGAGAGCTTGTAACCGCCGTGGCCGGCCGTCCACACGTCATCAATGCCCGGGGCCAGCACGTCATGGTTCTCGATGGTGCCCCACGGGGACTGGGCGCCGATCTCCAGCTTGTTGTGCTCGTACTGCAGGGCACGGGTGCGCAGCTGCTTGCCGCGTTCCTTGCCGGCTTCGGCAGAGTCGACAACGTCCCGGGCCAGGCTCACCGGCCGGCTGCCGCGGTAGTCCACAACGTCCAGGTTGTAGTCCTCGCTGCGGATGTCCTTGGAGATCTCGATACGGACCCCGTCAGCCATCGAGACAAGCTTGTTGGTGTACTCATCGCCGTCGGTGTCCCACTCGGTGCCGTCCGCGTCACGCAGAGGGTTGGGAAGGGGAATGAGGTTGACGGGCGACTCGGCGTGGACAGTTTCAGCGAACCGGCCGATACGGTCCCGGGCCTGCTTTTCGTTGGAGTTGATCATGCACCTCTGTGTGCGGCTGCAGGCACCCGGGCACAGGCAGGGCGTGACTATCACTTACAAGCCGTCCGGAAAGTCGACTACCGTGCAGGTGCCGGTCCCCCAGCTGAAGGACCGGTAGGGCAGGCCCGTCTCGGGACTGACGGTACACAGCCGGCCGCGGAGACATTCTCACCAGTTGCCGCACACATGGGTAGTGCAGGTGCTTCCCGAGCGGAGCCCGGCCGGGTTCTTCGCCCGTCGAACGGCCCCGCGGGGTGCGTAGTTCGAGATTGAAGCCCGGTGCCGTTCCGGGACATCAACGCGGTACAGGCTGTGACTGCTGTTCGGGGCGGAAGCGGCCGCCAAGGCTCATGAGGCTAACGGTATGCCGTCACCCGAAAGGGATGAGATGCGGGTTCGACTCCCGCTGGGCCTGCGATCGGCTACAGAAAGGGGTGCGCCATGTGTCATCCGGGTTGGTAGACGTTCACCGCCTGACCCTTCGGGGCTGGGCAACCAGGGGATGACGGGTTTCGACATCCTCCGGTGCATTCAGAAAGAAGCGGGTCCAGAAACGCACGGTCATCTGGCTAAACAGTCCGGGCACCCAAGAGATGCCAAGTCCGCAACTCGCTCCGACTACGCCCTCGCCGTTTAACCCGGCCGGGACCTAAGCGTGGTCTGTCTCATCCTGCACCAGGCAACCGGAACTCGGCCGCAGGATAGGCATCAGCAAAAGGAGTCCTGAACGGCTGCAGCGCTGCGGGCAGCCGTTCGTACCAGCAGCTAGACCGGGTTACGCCGCTGTCCGCCGTGACGCAGCCGGGTCGATAAGCACAAGGCGGACTACACCCGTAGAAGAGTCTGGAGCCGGAGGATGGACGGGGGTTCAACTCCCCCCATCTCCACAACCCACCGCGGAAGCAGTGGAACCTGGCACTGTAGGCGAATTGGCAAAGCCGTCGGTCTGCAAAACCGGAGTTTGGGGGTTCAAGTCCCCTCAGTGCCTCAACCAAACTGCCCCGTCCAAGCGGACGGGGCAGTTTCATGTGCGCCCTGCCCTGCGCCGGGGATAAAAAGCCCCTGGTCCGCACACATAGGGAACGGAGGGCGGCAAAAGGCAGCCCCGGAATGGAGAGATACCGTGGGTGACCACCTGCATAAAGCCATCGGCTGGGCCCTGCCCCTGACTGCCGACCCGCTGGACCGGGACTCCGATCTGAGCAGGCTCACACTCGGGGACCACGCAGGCTGGCTTCGCAGCCTCGCAGGGAGAACCCACGACGAGCGAGCCGCTGATGACCTGCTGTACGAGGCGGACTCCATGGACACCTTCAGGCACCTTCGCCTGGAGAGCTGTGTCCGCCACGTACCGCAGCTGAACGGAGGCACCCTGCTGCTCATCCCGCCGGCCTACCTCAAAGACTGGTGCCGCATGGACGACGACCTGGACTGTGCGTTCGCCGAAGACGACGTCGAGAGCACCATCACCTACACCCGTTCGAATCCCTACGGCTTCTCCCATCTCTGGATGGACGCCGTGACAGGCAGGACGCTGACAGGGCCCGCAGGCGACGCAGTGACCCGCCGCGGCTCCGAGCGCGCGAACCAGGCATCCCTGCGGGTGAAGTTCGAGGGGGAAACCACCCCGGCATACGCATCCGTCGAGGAAGCCGCCAGCAGGATCGTCCCCGCCGTGCCGCCTCAGGTCACCGGACTGGTCCGGCACCTGGGCTCGTTCCTTGCACCCTACAGCCTCCTGCAGCTCAGACCCGCCCGGGCCATCTGGATCGGCTGAAGCCCCGGTGAGACCCCGTCCTGCGTCCGCACACATAGGACCTGAGCGCAGACCGCCAGGGGCTGCATGTAGAAGGGACAGTCACCATGGGCATCAGCTTCCAGCCTGAATTCAAGGCCAGCGACATCGAGCGGTTCGCCTTCACCTGCGGCCACCCCAACGGCGTAACTGCCCACATCTTCGCCACCGGTGAAGAGGCTTACTCGGAACTGTGCTCCGTGGTTTCACAGCGCGGGCATGCAGGTTCTCTTGCCGTCTGCGGTGACGAGTACTGCACCTCCGGGGCTGGAACCATGTCCCCGGCCCCGGTCACCGGAGAGGACGCTCCGGCGCTGAAAGTCTCCGGCTCCAGCGCCTACGCCATCCTTGGCGCCGCCGGACTGCCGCGTGAAGAGTGCGGCTCGGCCGATGCCGGTGAATTCCTTCGGGCCGTCAGGACAGCAGCTGTCTCCAGCAGGCAGGACAGCCGTGCCCGGTACGTGCGCGAACGCCTTCCGCAGCTGGAAGCCATCGCCCTGTTCGCCGCGGAGCGCGGCCGCGCAGTCACCTGGGGGTAGCCGGCTGGGCAGGGAGTCACCGCCTGCCGCACACATAGAATGTGACAGCGAAAACGCTGCGTTACCTCACCAAGGAGCAACTCATGGTCATGCCACGGAACCTCGTCCTCGTCCGCCACGGACAGAGCGAAGCCAACATCATGCAGAAGGCTTCCAAGGCAGGAGACCAGAGCCTCTACACAGAGGAGACCACAACGGTTCCGGACCGCTCATGGCGCCTCACTGCACAGGGTGTGCAGCAGGCCCGGACAGCAGGTGCCTGGCTCGCCGGGCAGGGCATCGAATTCGACCGTGCCATCACTTCCACCTACACCCGTACACGCGAAACGGCCGGACATATCGACCCGGACCGGCTGTGGGAGGAGAACCGCGTCATCCGGGAGCGTTCCTGGGGCGAGATCGGTTCCATGTCCAAGCAGGAGTTCGCCCGCCGCTACGCGCAGAACAAGGCATACCGCGACAGTGACCCCCTCTACTGGGCGCCGCCGGCCGGTGAGTCCATCGCCAACGTGGCAGAGAACCGGGTACGGAACATCCTGAGCACCCTGCACCGCGAGAATGCCGCGGAGAACGTCCTGATGGTCACCCACGGAGAGTTCATGTGGGCCACCCGCCTGGTGCTGGAACGCTGGAGCGACGAAGAGTTCCTGCGCCGCGATGAAGATAAGTCCGAGACCATTCACAACTGCACCGTCCTGCACTACACCTCGGTCAATCCGGTAACCGGGGAGACCGGCACCAAGCTGAACCGGGTGCGCCGCGCCTGGCCGGTACTGGTCGACGGAGAGTGGACGATGTACGTCGGTGAATGGGAAGAGTTCACCCGCCCCTACCTCACCGGTGCCCAGCTCCTGGAGGTGGCCGGCGCCAACCGTCACTTCTTCCAGGACGCAGTCGGAGAATAGGCACGGCAGGCCCGGGACCCTGGCTCCATGCCGAAGGGCCCGGGCTTTCTCTTTGCCTGCGGGATCCAGCGCGCGGTGAGATCCCTGCCCTGCTCCGCACACATAGGGAGCATGGAAGCCACAATTCAGCCCAGGTCAGAGCGTCCGTCCCCTGAACTGCGCGAACACCACGTCCTTGTCTGGTTCAACGATGCCCGCGACGTCGCTCAGCCGGTCCTGACATGCATGCACGGTCCGGTGAAAGACCCGTTCGGCTGCTTCAAGACCTACGTGGAAGCGGACGCCGCCATCCTCCCTTCCGGGTTCCAGGGCGAACGGAACCCGGACCACCGGCAGACCGGTGTTATCGAATCCTGGCCGCGCAGCGACGCTGAGGACGCGGAACTGCTGTGGGACCTCATGGACGAGGAACCCGAAATCGACTGGGAAGCCGTTCACCGCGAAACCCTCCGGCGCTTCAGTACAAATCCTGTCCACCAGCCGCTGCGCCTGAACGCCTAGCGCCATGCAGGCCACACCGCCTTCCGAAATGCCGGAAACCCCCTCCGGCCCTGAAACGAACATCCAGCTGCACCGTGTCACCTGGATGTTCGACAAGGGGCTCACGATCGAACTGGAGTGCCTGCACGCCGCGGATGCCGCCGTTCCCTGCGACAAGCCGCTCTTCGAATCCCTGAAGGCGGACGAGTTCATGGAAACCCACCTGGGCGGAAAAGTTCCCCTGCGCTCCGGAACCGTCAAGTCCTGGTGGGCCGGGGAGCCAGGCGCTGCGCAGCTCTGGTGGGACTATGCAGATGCTCCGGCGCCGGCAGCCGCACTGCCGCCGGTCCCCGATGCCCCGTCGTCGGCACCGGTGCGCCTCACCGGTCTCTTCGGCGACATAGCCGCAGACCGCCGGCCGCGGCACCTGCACGAAGTCCGCTTCTACCTTGACGACGGCTGGTTCGCTCCGGAGATGATCTGCCGCCACCCCCAGGATCCGGACGAAGCGTTCTGCGATAAGGACACCCTCGTCGGAGACGGAATGCTCCAGTATTTACACCAGGGCCGCGGCGAACTGCGGGACGGAACGATCGAATCATGGTGGGAGACCATCCCCGACGAGTCAGAGCTGATCTGGAAGTACGCAGACAAACCGGAACCCACAGGAACCTAGCTACCGCCCATCAGGAAAGGCCACTCATGGCAAGCTTCAACGACATCATCCCCGAACTCTCACGCCTCGGACTTACCTACGCCGAAGCAGAAACCGGCGACGCGTCATCCCCCCTGGGGGACCGCATCGGCAAAGGGACACACCCCGACCTGGCTGCCTGCGTCACCGCTGACGGCATTGAAATCATGCCGGTACGTGATGTGGCCGTCGTGACATTTGCCGGGAAAAGCGCCGCAGCAGCTGCGGAGGAGATACTGGCAGCCGTGGACAGGCTCCGGCGATGAAAAGCAAACGCAAGCGGTATGTAATCCGGTACGCATCAGAACGGTTCACACACCGTGCTGTCCGGCGTCTGGCGCGCAGGCTCCTGCACCGCGGCGTAGAACCTGAACCGCGCTACAGCACCGGCAAATTCTGGAACGACTAGTCCGGCAACCGGCCGGTCCGAAAGCTCCCCGGCCGGCCGGTCTGCCGTCAGCGCCCCGGACGCATAGAAGGTAGAGAGGGAAGTTCCCTCCGGCTGCCCCCAGCTGCGACCTCCAGGGAGCCCCCATGGCCCGGAACGACCAGACAGAAGCGACGAAAGTCCACATCAGCACCCGCCTCCTGGACGGCGGCATCCCCGACAGCGAGGCGGACAACGCCCTGGAAGTCCTCGGAGCGCTGGATCCCGACGATACAGGGGCTGATTACCCGCACCCGGAACTGCAGCCGGAAGAGGACTATGAGCTGCCGCCCATGAGCCGGTCCTGGATCAACACCCACCGCTGACCGCCAACGACCGGCCAGCCCCACACCACTTCGAAAGCAGCAGTATGAACACAATCCATGACGTCATCATCATCGGCTCCGGACCGGCCGGATACACGGCAGCGATCTACGCCGCACGTGCGAACCTCAGGCCCCTGGTACTGGCAGGTTTGCTTGAAGCCGGCGGCGAACTCATGAAGACGACTGAGGTCGAAAACTTCCCCGGCTTCCCCGCAGGGATCATGGGACCGGACCTCATGGAGAAGATGGAGGCCCAGGCAGAGCGCTTTGGTGCACAGATCCTCTTTGAGGATGTCGAGTCGGTGGACCTGTCCGGTGACATCAAGAAGGTCATCGCCGAGGACGGGGCAGCCTATGAAGCCCGGACCGTCATCCTGGCTACCGGGTCCGCTTACCGCACTCTGGGCGTGCCGGGAGAGACTGAACTCTCCGGCCGCGGTGTCAGCTACTGCGCCACCTGCGACGGGTCATTCTTCAGCGGCAAGGACGTCGTTGTCGTCGGAGGCGGAGACTCGGCAATGGAAGAGGCGCTCTTCCTGACCAAGTTCGCCTCCTCGGTCACCGTCCTTGTGCGGGGAGGAGCCCTGAAGGCGTCGAAGGTCATGGCCGCCCGCGCAAAGAGCCACCCCGCCATCACCTTCATCTACGACGCAGAGGTCCTGGAAGTCCACGGTGCGCGGACCGTCACCGACCTGTCGATCATGGTCTCCGGCGAGAGAAAGACTCTTGATGCCCAGGGGCTCTTCGTGGCGATCGGCAACAACCCGCGTACGGCCCTGGTTGCAGACCAGCTCGGCATCGACCCGCGGACCGGAACGATCGCCGTGCAGGGGCGCAGCTCCCTGACATCGCTGCCGGGTGTATTCGCTGCCGGCGACGTCGTGGATCCCATCTACCGCCAGGCGATCACAGCAGCAGCCTCAGGCTGCGTTGCGGCCCAGGACGTGGAGCATTACCTGGCGTCTACCGCCGAGCGGTCAGCAGAAGCGGCCGCGTGACCTGAATTCAGAGAAGGGGCTGTTCATCCGGGCGGCCCCTTCTCTGTTGGCGGAAGTCCCATACCGCGGTCAGCGGATTCTCTACGCATGCTCCCGGGTATGAAACTGATCGAGGAATACGCCCGCATGGAAATGAAGTTCGCACGGCATTTCTACAACGGCGACATGCCGGACAGGATCCGCCAGCATGCCGGCCGCGGCCGGTATCTCCTGGCAGCGCCGCACTCCTCGAACAGGATGATCGACGGGCGTCCGCGGGGTGCAGACCGCTACACCGGAGCGATGGCCCAGATGCTGGCAACAAAGGCCGGGCAGAGCTGGCTGGCAGCAGACGGTGTCATCTCTGAATGGACAGCGTGGGAGAACAGGCACGACCGGTTCCGCAAGGCCCTGGACGCCGGCCTGGACCTGCACCAGTTCGTCATCGACCTGCGCGCGGCGCCGCAGGACGCGAAAGCGGACATCTTCATCGGGTTTAGCCCCAGGCCCTCGGAAGCAGCCATGGGGCTGGCCGAAGCCATTGGAGATGCCTTCCCCGACTTCCGTGTGGTTGCGGGCGGACGGTTCAACCCGCCCTCGCCGCAGACCATCCGTTCCTACATCCAGAGCCGCGGCGGTGACGGCATCCAGTTGAATGTGGCACCCACGCTGAGGGACCCCGAAGAGCATCCGGATGCAGCTGAACTGCTTATCACCCGGCTGACGGAGCTGCTGAAAACGCGGCCCTGAATCTGTCGAAACTCATGCCGCCCCTGCGATTCCCAGGGCTTGTTGATTTATTCTCAAAATGCCTTGATACGTGAATACGGCCAGTGAATAGATTCCATTTGCCGGCCGTATCCGGTCAATCCGGTGTGCCGGCTAGTGGGCAGCATTGTAGGCGTCAATAACGTCCTTGGAGACACGCCCAAACGGATTGACATCAATGTTCTTCTTCTGGGCCCATGCCCTGACTTCTGAGGCGGTTGGGCCAGTCTGGACAGGCTTCGGCTTCGGAGGCCGGCCGACCCTGGAGTGCTTTTTACGTGCTGCGCTGACGTATTGAGCCAGCGAATCCCGGAGTTCCTGTGCATGTCCGGAGGTCAGGTCGATCTCGTATTTGACGTCATCAAGGGAGAAATGAACTGTTTCATCCGCTGAGGATCCGTCGATGTCATCAATCAGGGTAACAATCGTCTTCTGAGCCATGAGTTCAACGCTATCAGTTTGCTGAGGATTTATAGGAATCGGCAATTCATACATTATCAATCGACCCACAATGCAGCTGCCTGCCGTGTAGAGCGCCGGGGGCACTGCCGTACACATGGAACCCATGACAGACCAGCAGAAGACCACCTCCGCAGCCAGCCCGGCTCCCGACGGCTGGCCCGCCTCTCTCCCCGAACCCCGGCTGAAGCTCAGAATCAGCGATGACTGCGCCGTCACGACCGATCTGTCGGTTGAAGGCGCCGGGACTATCAGCATCTTCACGGACAACCCCTCGACTGGACGCTGCGACTACGAGCAGTTCGTCGGTGAGTTCGAGGAGGTCGACGAGGACACCATGGAACAGGTTGTTACCTGGGGCTCGGCACGCCACCTCGGAATGGAGGCAGAGATCCATGCCGCCATGAAGGCTGCAGCAGACCTGATCAGCGCCCGAGCCGCGAAGGCTGCCTCCGGTGAACACCCCGGTCCGGACCCTGAAGAGCTCACCGCCATCCTGACGAAGGCGGAGCGCGCCCTCATCGCAATGCAGAAGGAGGGGCTCGCGTGAACACCATGAACGACCCAGTCATTAATGCTCTGACCGTGCTGCTCGAACAGAACAGCGCGGCCCTGCTGGAAGCCCAGAAAATGGTCCGTGCCATCACCCGGGCCCTCCTCGCCCGCAAGGTGCTGGCACTGGAGCCTGCGGCCGTCCGCCTGGACATGGTGCCCGAGGAGTTTGAAGAAGGCGTCCGTGCCCACAGTGCAGCCGTCTTCGACAGCTCAGGGAAACTGCTGCGCTCCTTCGAAGGTGACAGCGAGAACCCCCTGGACGAGTCCATCACCGGACTCCTGGAAGCGGTGGCGCCCGAGGCCGGATCAGACGCGTGGTTCCGTTACGTGTCGTTCCTGGAACGCTGCAGCCTCGACCTGGTGGAGGCACTCCGGCCCGAGAGCGAGACAGATCCGTGGCTCCGCTTCGTCTGCTTCGAACTCCCTGAACTCGGACACAGCGACGGACTCCGCGCAGCATAGGAGCTCGGCCAGCCGGAGAGAAACACCCGCGCTGCCGTACACATAGGTCCCGAGAGGCCTGCGCAGCCAACCGGCGCGCCGGCAAGCCCCGAAAGCAAGGAACTGTTCCCGCATGACCCAGACCCTGACAGCCGACGAACAGCCCGCCCGGATTGGTGCACCGTCCGGCGGGAAGAAGCGCGGATTCTTCGGTGCAGTCATCCTCTACATCCGGCAGGTCATCGCAGAGCTCCGCAAGGTGGTCAAGCCCACCCGCGGTGAGCTCTTCAAGATGACCGGCATCGTGCTCGCCTTCGTGGTGATCATGATCCTGATCATCACCGGCCTTGACCTGGTGTTCGGCAGCCTGACCTCGCTGATCTTCAGCAGCGGCACCGGCGAGCAGTAGCCGAGCCACGCAACCCAGCCCAAGACGCCCTGCTTTCGAGCAGGGCGTCTTTTCGTGCACCCAGCCGCACACAGAACATGCATGACACCCATTACCCAGAAGCGGCAGCCTGAAGGCATCCCCGCCGGAGGCCAGTTCGCCGGCACCTCCCACTCCGAATCACCGGTCGCACTCGGCCGGCCAACGGTCAACCCCGCGTATGTCCGGGAGAGGCTCCGCGTTTACGGCCTCAACGGCCGGCTAAGCGTCGAGCAGACCGATGAACTCATCGACGTCCTCAACGCTGACCTGGACTTCACCGACCGAAGCATCGAAAAGGCCGCCGACAGGATCCTGCACCGCGACCGCGGCTACGGGGCAGAGGACGCCAGGACAGTCACCACCCTGGAAAAGGAGCTGCGTGACGCTGGCAGGACCGAGGAAGCCAATGCCCTGGCCCGGGTGGCTGCCGCCCGCCCGATGGACTACCTCAACGAAGGCGACGGCACCTTCGCCACGGATGAGGAACTGGCAGAACTGGCCTCCCGCTTGCTTCCCGACGGAGTCGACACTCCGGTGAGCAGCGCTGACCCGCGGCTGCAGGCCGGGGAGGTATTCGACAAGGTTATGGACGAGGCGGGGACCGTCTTCCACCGGCGCCGGGACGGAGTCTTTGCCGGCACCCCGTACGCCATGCGCATCCAGGCTAACCGCCCGCTCACCGAGGATGACCGGCACAGGTTCGCCAGCTTGGTTGGCTACACCTACGCCTCAACCATCAGGGGTGAATCCATTGGCCACCCTCACCCGGATACCCCGTACTCGTTCATCGTGGATGCTGACATGACCAAGTCCCGGCGCGATGACCTCGGCCAGGGCCTGGAAGAATTCGAATCCGAGCTGCCGGACATCCTGCAGGAAGGATCCCGCGTAAGGACCACCAACAGGACCGGGCCCGTCGGGACGCAGGCCGTCGAAGGATTCCATGACCCGGACCTGAAATTCGAGATCTACTACGACGACGTTTTCGATCCCGGGTCCCATCTAGCCCGGTGACGTCGGAACCGGCCGCCGCACACATATAAAGTGCCCGGGCACTCACGCCCTGGCCCGGCGGCCGGATGCCGACTTGATCCACTGGAGAAACCTTGAGCAAAACAGGCGGAAACCCCGTCTTCCGCACCGCCGACTTCGGGACTGCCGCAGGCAGTGCACCCGGCCGCACCATGACCTATGACGACGTCTTCAGGAAGACCCTGGCCTGCCTGGCCATCCTGGCCGTCGGCGCGGTCTTCGGCTGGCTGAACCCGGGCCTCTACCTTGTCGGGACACTGGTCGGCTTCGCCCTTGGCCTGGTCAACATCTTCAAGAAGAAGGTGTCCCCGCCCCTCGTCCTGGCCTATTCCGGCTTCCAGGGGCTTGCGCTCGGCGCCATCTCGGGAACGCTTGATGCACGGTACCCCGGCGTCGCCGTTCAGGCTGTCATCGGCACCCTTGCAGTGTTCATGGTGGCCCTGTTCCTGTTCCGTTCCGGCACAGTGCGCGCCACCCCGAAATCAGTTCGCTTCCTGATCTACGCCATGATCGGGCTCATCGTCTACAGTCTGATCAACCTCATCCTGATGGCCACAGGGGTCCTGCAGAACCAGTGGGGCCTGGACGGCATCGAAGTCCTGGGCATACCCCTGGGCGCGGTCATCGGCGCCGTAGCGATCGCAATGGCCGGCTTCGCCCTCATCGTCGACTTCACAGAGGTGGAGCACGCCATCAGCAGCGGCGCAGACGAGAAGCACTCCTGGACGTCCGCGTTCGGTCTGATGGTCACCCTCGTCTGGCTGTACATGGAGATCCTCCGCCTCCTGTCGATCCTCCGCAGCGACGACTAGCACCTGACCGTTACCAAGGCAGCCTGTCCGGTTTTCCGGGCAGGCTGCTCTTCTTTGCCCGGCGGTGAGAAACCCGGTACCGGCCGCACACATAGGGGACATAAGAACCCAGCCAAACCAGTAGGGAGAACACCATGCACACCGAAGACACGACGCAGAACATCACCGCCGAAGCGGCCGTCATCTATGTCGCCCTCGATGATGCGACTGTCCTCTCGCTGGCAACGGGACTGCATGACCAGAAGTGCCGTACGGCCCGCAGCTGCCTTCGCCGGCAGGCTCACGCCATGGACACCTTCGGTGAGCTGGCCCGCAACACCCTCACCATCCTGGCCAGCACCCCCTGGTCCGAGAAGCATTAGGACACCCCCATGACCATCCTTTCCCTCATCGAAGGCGCCGGCCTGAACAGCGAAGCGGAGACGGAGGACGCTGAATTCTCCGGAGTCACCTTCTGCTCCTGCGGGCGTGCGCTGCGGCCTGAAGGAGCAGATGCCTCCCAGTACCCCGGCACCGCACCGAACTGGGGCAACTGCCTGTGCCGGATCTGTGACTACGAGGCCGCAGGGAAGGACCCGGAAGACCGGTTCATCAGCCAGGGCCGCATCGCCTACCTCAACGGGCTGCGCAACGACATCGAATCCGGACGCCGCAGCCGCGGAGTTCCTGCAGCCGGGCGGATCCCGGCAGGACGGATGCCCATCGCATCCCTCATCTCAGCTATCGAAACGAAGGGAGTCCGCTCATGAGCCAGAATCTCGAAAACGGCGCGAAATGCAGCAACTGCTCCCGCCCCATGCGTGCCCGCGGTGTCCTGAAGAAGGATGCCCCCGGCACCGTCGCCTGGGGACACTCCGGCCAGTGCAAGTCCTGCATCCAGCCCAACACCACCGCAGCCCGTCGGCCCCACCTGCTTGAAAGGAAGACAGTTCACCCCATGCACGATGCCAAGGACCAGGAGTACGGAATCGACGGCGAAGACCTCACCGGATTCTACGAGGAGGATCCGGAAGCACGCCGGCGCCGTGTGCCGGAGGCTGTCCGCCTGAAGAACACCGTCAGCGGCCTTGAGGCGTTCATGGCACGCCGTCACCAGCGGGTACCTGCCGAAGCCGTCAGCCCTATCGTCTGGGGGCGGGAAGAGTCCGCCGAAACAGCAGCTGCAGCCTGAGCAGCTGGCAACAACCCCAGCAAAAGCCCCCGGATATTAGCTGTCCGGGGGCTTGTTGGGTATTCCGTAGCGTCACAATCCGCTTCTTTCCTGCGTGCCTTGCCGCCCTTCCGACGGCAGACCTAGTGTTTTACCCACAGCACGCCGCAGTCTTCAAAGCTCGGCAAGCCATACATCGAAAACCACAGCACGCTGAGTACCCCCGGGAAAAGCAAGCCGTACGGGTGGTCCCGGACCCGGGAAACCGGACCCGGGACCACCCACCCCCGTGTCACCGCTTGTTGGGGGGCAAGCGGTTGCGCGACGACCCTAAGCAGGGTCCCAATCGTTGAGGTGGCTAAGGCAAAAGCCCCGGAGTGAACGGACTCCGGGGCTTTTTGCGTGTCCTCGTCAGTGCGCGCCGATCAGGGCCTCTGCCTCGGCGACGCTTGCCGGACTGGTGCCGGTCAGGGTGTTCTCCACGACGCCGAGAAGGATCGCGTGGTCCGTCCCGCCTGTGACGAGATGCCGGTGCAGGACATGGAGGCCGCGGCCGCGGCGAAAGGCCAGTTCCTCCAGCTCAAGGACACGGGCTCGAAGCTCCTCCACCGTGGCTTCCTCGGGCACGGACTTCGCCGGCTGGGGGAGTGGGGGTATTTGCGGCATGGGGCTTCCTTCGGATGAGCGGTCAGGTACTCCCATGTGTACGGATCAGCAGTCCCTTCTCACCGCACACGCACGGTGCAGGTGCGCACAGGTCGACGTTCTGCCGCACACATAGTGGTCGGAAGCGGAACCCCGCACACCCTGCACACTGCGAAGGACGAGAACGATGACTGATTCCAAGACACCGCTGAACCTGGATGAACTGCTCCTCATCGAGGACAAGGAGCCCTACACCTACGAGGACGGAGAGCCCAACGCCGGGATTCCGCAGGCCATCTTCGGCCAGGACCACTTCCAGGGACCGCAGCTGGCAATGTTCTACCGCAACCACCGCGGCACGGATCTGTTCCACACCTACAGTGTTGGGGGCTGGGAAGAAGGCAGCTACCACCGCATCGCAGAAGGCGGCCCCCGCGTCAACGGCCCTGTCGCCTGGATGAACATCAACGACGTCGCACTGACCGCGCACAAGCAGACCCCGCGCGAAGAGATCCGGGTCGAGGACGGAGACCACGTCATCATCCGGGGCACTGAATACATCATCAACCGGGACCGCCGCGGCTATGTCAGCCTCGTTCGGGCATGACCGAAACCTTCAGCTTTCTTGCGGACCGGATCACCTCCGGCTTCGCGCGCTCGGCAGTGCCGGACGTAACGGTGCTGGAGGTGATCCTGGTCCTGCTCGGGGCAGCCGCACTGGCCGTGCCAAAGCGCACCTGGAAGTACTTCGGGATGTTCACCACCGTGATCCACGAACTGGGACACGCAGCAGCAGCCCTCATGACCTTCCAGGTCGTCACCGGAATCAAGCTCCACCTCAACCACGGCGGCACGACCACCACCTACGGCCCGGGCGGACTCCGTGCGGTCTGGTCAGCGTTCTGGGGCTACCCCGCGCCGGCCGTCGTGGGTGCGGCCCTGACCTGGGCAGCCCTCAACGGGTGGTCCCAGGCAGCCCTGTCGGTGAGCTGTGTGCTGCTCATGCTGACGCTCCTGCTCATTCGCAACGCTGAAGGGCTGCTCATACTCGGCGGCGTACTTGCAGCGTCGGTGCTCCTGCTCCTGTTCGCCGGCCCTGTCTTCCTCGGCCACACCACCCTGGTCCTGGGCACAGCAATGCTGGTCGGAGCCGTGCGGGACCTGGGCAAGGTCATCAACGTGCACTTCAGGCGCCGGGAAGAGCTGGAAAGCTCCGATGCCTACATCCTGTTCCGGCGGACCATGATCCCCTCACCCGTCTGGCTCCTGGCCTTCGCCGCGGTCACAGCCCTTAGCTGGGTCTTCACAGCAAACACCTTCATCCGCGCACTGGGGTGAGCCTGGACTTGAAGGCCCGGCCCGGCGGAGAGCTCTACATCCGCGGGGCCGGGGTGACCTACCTGTGTACGGCGCGGCTCCATTCCGCGCAGCGCCCGGCATCTGGGCGCAGGACGGCACAGCCGCACACAGAACGGGCGTGAATACACCACCCAGACGGCAGCCAGCAGGGATACCGGCCGGCGGCCAGTACGCGGCCGCGGCCCACACCGAACCCGGGCTCAGCCTGCACCGCACCTTCATCCACGGGCTCATGGACCTGACTCCTGAAACCTGGGAAGTTCTGGACGCGTGCCGCGCAGCCGGCGGACGCCCGCTCATTGTCGGAGGATCGGTCCGCGATGCACTCCTCTCTGCTGAAACAGGCGAAGAGATCGTCTTCAAGGACGTCGACATCGAAGTCCACGGCATCAGTGCGGACGCCCTCCGTGAGGCTGTTCCGGGAGATGTGCACGAAGTAGGCGCCTCGTTCGGCGTGCTGACGACCCGGATCAACGGACAGATGTTCGATGTCTCGCTGCCGCGCAGGGACTCCAAAACCGGGGAGGGGCACCGCGGCTTCAGCATCGAAATCGACCCCGGGATCACCCTGGATGAAGCCTTCGCCCGCCGGGACTACACCATGAACTCCATGGGCTGGGATCCGTACAGCGGTGAGCTCATTGACCCGTTTGGCGGGCGCCGGGACCTGGAGGAGAGGGTCCTGCGCCACACGCGGGCAGAGACCTTCCCTGACGACCCGCTGAGGCCGCTGCGCGCTGCCCAGTTCAGTGCCCGGTTCGACCTGGACATCGCCCCGGAGACTCTCGAGTTGTGCCGCTCCATGAAAGACACCATTACCCAGCTGCCCAGGGAACGGCTCTGGAAGGAATTCAACAAGCTGGTCACGCTTGGACGCAGGCCCTCCAAAGGACTGGAAGCGCTCTACCAGACGGGCATCGCCGACAGCTTCCCCGCCCTGGCGGACGTCCGCGGCTGGCCGCAGGATCCGCTCTGGCATCCGGAAGGGCCGGTTGATGTGCATCTGGGGCTCACAGCAGACGCTGCAGCGGCAGCGGCGGAACGGGATGGGCTGGATGCCGAGGACCGTCGGACAGCGGTCCTTGCTGCCCTGCTGCACGACGTCGGCAAGCCCGGGAACCACCAGGAACACCCGGACTGCGGCATCACCAGCCACGGCCATGCAGAAGGCGGCGTGGCCCCGGCTGAAGAGTTCCTCAAGTCGGTGGGTGCCCCGGCCGAAACGCGCGCCAAGGTTCTGCCGCTGATCCGTGAGCACATGCGCCACACGTCCTTCCACGGAGCTCCTACACCGTCTGCTGTACGGCGTCTCATGCGGGACCTGGCAGGGGAGAAGGGGGACGGACCGGGGATCCAGGACTGGGCCCGTGTCGTTGATGCTGACCTTGCCGGCCGTGGCCCGGGAGCCAAGGCACCAGTCTCAGGCCCCTGGCTCAAGGTAGCCGAGGGCCTGAACGTTGCTCCGGCTATCCTGCGGGGCGAGGACCTTGCCGCAGCCGGCATCCCGCGGGGGCAGGAATGGGGATGGATCATCAGGGCTTCGCTGGCAGCACAGGACGACGGAGTCTTCACCGACTCCAGCGGTGCCGTCGCCTGGGCCCGGGAGAACAAGGACGCGGTCATTGCCGCCGAGCGGCCGAGGTGGGAGGCTGCCAGGCGCCGGAAGACCGCCATTCAGGATGCCCGAAGGGACTCTGTCAGGGCTGATGCCAGGAGCGTGAAGGCGGCGAAGAGCGGCAACACGGAGGAAGCCGAGCGCTGGAGCAGCGAAGCACGGAGGCTGAAGGGCGTCCTGGACGAGCTGACGGCTGAGGACGCCGAAGCCCAGCGGGAGGCGCGCTAGGGAGCCGGGAAACCTGTTTCGGGGCAGCAAAGCCAGCGATTTGCATCGTTTGAGGGCTCTCTGCCGACGATCCGGCGACCGGTTTACCCCCTCCTGCCGACATACCCAGTGCTGTCCTACCCCTGTTTTGGCCCGGAATTCCGGGGATTTCGCGCTCAGCGCCGACAAGACCAACGCTGACGACAGGGGGAGAACGCCTATAGAGGATGTCCATATAAGTAAATGGAGAGAGGGAGAAACACATGGGGCCCTTATATATATAACTCTCTTAACTTGTTGGTTTAGTTGGTTATATATGGAGGCCCCCCCTTTCTCCCCTTTATTCCCGGGGATTTCCACTGCCGACATGACCCCCGGTTTTCGTCGGCAGGATGTCGGCGGCTGTTGGCCGGGGTGTCGGCAGCCTATGCAGAGAGCCTGCCGCCCCAGCCCATGGCGGAAGTGCTGTGCCCGCTCGCTTCGCGGGCCGCGTCGGTCAGCGTGAACAGGTCGTGTACGAGGCGCATCGAATCGACACGGCTGAACCCGGTCTCCTCCGAGATTGCCTTCCACGTCATGCCCCTCAAGCGCAGGCCGCGCACTACACCTGCGGCGTCATGAATCTCCGCCGGTGTGGACGGGAGCGGCCGGAAGCCGGGATCTTCATCCTGCTGGGTCTGGGAGTCGATGTTCATATTCCCTATGTGTGCGGCAGCTGTCCGGCCACGCCCCACGCCGGCCTCGCGCGGCCACGGGAAGCCAGCAGATAAGCTGTGAGGCTGGACGGCCCGCAGGCACTGGGCAGCGGGCGGTCCGCGACACCACCGCACCGTCTGAAATGAGTCTCGATGAAAACGACAGTCCGCTTTCTCCTAACTTCCGTACTGGGGGCTGCTGCACTGCTCGCCCCGGCCGGCGCTGCGGCTGCAGCCCCCGGCCAGATCGAGGTGCCGCCGGTCAGCGCCAGCGACCTCACCTCCTACGCTTCCTTCAAGGAGGCTCCGGTCTACACGGCCACGGCCCCCGGCACCGAGCTGCGCACCGAGGACACCTACACCATCAGCGAGGTCGTCTACGAGAACGGCGATGACATCATGTTCCGGATCACCGAGCCGTTCACTGCAGACGACGGAAGCGAATGGCGGGCAGTGGACCGGTTCTGGATGAATGGAGGCGGCGGCATGGACTTCGAGCCGATGTTCGTTCCGGCAGAATCCATCAAGGAGGTGCTCACCGCCGACGCATACGAACAGACCCTTGCGACTGAAGCCCCGGCACCTGAGGCATCCCCGTCCCAAGGCACGACCGCAGGCAATGGCCCGCAGGCTCCGGCAGCCACGGAAGCTCCGGAAGCCCAGGACGCAGAGGAGGAAAGCCAGGGGGCGGCCCCGATGATCCTCTGGATTGCCGGTGTTGCCCTGATCCTGGCTGGCGGCGCAGCGTTCCTCGCCAAGCGTCGAAAGGCTGCAGCCCAGCCCGGCCCCGACGCAGAGCAGTAACCGGCCTCAGCTGCAAACCCCGGGGAAGATCTTCCTCTTTTTGAAATAGCCCTGCCCTAGCCGGCGGGGCTATTTCGTTTAAGGACGCGCGCGGCCAAGGCGCCGTCGGAAGTTCGGGTGCATAGAAACAAATGGCCCGAATCCCGGCCGGCACCTACCTGAAGGACCCCCTGCGTGAGCGACCTGACCACGGCCAAGACCTCTGACCTGTCCAAGGCAAGGGGGCGCCGCAGGGCTCCGGCGGCCACCGGACACCGTCCGGAAGTGCAGGGGCTGCGTGCCCTGGCCGTTCTGATGGTTGTCGCCTACCACGTCTGGTTCGACCGGGTATCAGGCGGGGTGGACATCTTCCTGCTGATCTCCGCGTTCCTCATGACGCTCTCCTTCCTCCGAAAGGGCGAGGCCGGGACCGGGCTGAAGCTGGGATCGTACTGGACCCGCACATTCAGCCGGCTTCTTCCGGCAGCAGTGGTGGCACTGCTGGGGACGCTGGCCGCCACCTGGATCTTCCTTCCGAAGCAGCGCTGGGACGCAGTCCTGGAGCAGGTCTGGTCCAGCCTGGGGTACTTCCAGAACTGGTTCCTGGCCGCTGAAGCTGTGGACTACTACGCCAGCGACCACTCCGGGGCCAGCCCGCTTCAGCATTTCTGGTCCCTTTCGGTCCAGGGGCAGGTGTTCATTCTCTGGCCGCTGCTCTTTGCTGTGGCCGCACTGGCCGGCCGGATCTTCCGGCTCCGCTACCGCACCGCCGTGACCGTCGCGTTCGGGCTGGTCTTCGCCGGGTCCCTCGCCTACTCAGTTCACGCAACGGCAACGACCCAGTCCTTCGCCTACTTCGACACCCGGGCACGGCTGTGGGAATTCGCGCTCGGCACCCTCCTTGCCGTGGTCCTGCCCTACGTCCGCCTCCCGAAGCCTGCAGCGGTGGCCGCCGGCTGGACAGGGGTCGCTGCGATGCTCAGCGCGGGATTCCTCATCGACGTCGAAGGCAGCTTCCCCGGCTACATCGCCCTGTGGCCGCTGCTGGCTGCGGCACTCATTATCATCGCCGGCAACACAGGGAGCCGCATCGGTGTCGACAGGTTCCTTTCCTGGAAGCCCGTCGTCGGTCTCGGCGGCATCTCCTACGCCCTCTATCTCTGGCACTGGCCGGTCCTGGTCATCTACATGGCCTGGAGGGGGCGCGAAGCAGTGGGCCTTCCCGGCGGCAGCGCCGTCATTGGCCTCTCGCTCATCCTGGCCTGGCTCACCACCCGTCTGGTTGAACGGCCGGTGCTCAGCCTCGGGTTTATGAAGAAGAAGCCCGGGCAGGCCGTGGCCATCCTGGTCCTTGCCGCCCTCGTCGCAGCGCCGGCTGCAGGATGGCAGTACGCGAACCGCATCGAGGCTGAGGCAGCGGCCGCCGCGCACGCCCGTGAACTTGCTGAAGCCAAGGCCCGCGGCGGCATATTCACGCAGGAACAGAAAGACAATCCCGGCGCCCTCGCCCTGCTGCCGGAGGCTCCTCCGGCTGGTGACCCTGCAGCGCCGGTGACCCCCTCCCTGGATGAGCTTGGAGACCAGTGGGTCCAGGTGGGGCCCAAATGCGAAGAGGACTTGAAGCCTGTCGGCAACGAGACGGCTGCGGAGAACTGCCAGCATCTGGAAGGCGGGGACGGTGCCAAGCGGATCCTTGCGATCGGCAACTCGCACACCCAGCAGTGGAGCGGCCCCCTGACCCTATTGGCCGAAAAGTACGGATACGACGTCGTCTTCCTTTTCAAGGGCGCCTGCCAGTTCGGCACCGGCAGCGAAGGAAGGGCCCAGGACTGCGTCGACTTCAACACCGCGGCCCTGAACTATGCGCTCGAGCAGAAGCCCGATGTGGTCTTCACTGTTGCCACCGCGGCCCAGCCGGAAGCCCCGGAAGAGCACGCAGTCCACGGTCTTGCGGATGCAGCATCACAGCTGCAGGAGGCCGGGATCCAGGTCGTCGGCATCAGGGACACCCCGCGCTTCGCCTTCGACATGATCACCTGCATCAAGGAAGAGGGCGTGGACGGTGCTGGGTGCAACACGCTCCTGGCCGACAAGCTGGCTGCGGTTTCACCGGTCGAGGAGCTGGGCGCCCAGGTTCCCGGCATGGCCTTCATGGACCTGACCGATACGGTCTGCCCGGACAGTACCTGCCCGCCCGTCATTGGCAACGTGTACGTCTACATGGACACCAACCACCTGACCGCTGCCTTCACCCGGTCCACACTGCCGTTCTTCGACGACAGGTTCCACGAAGCCACAGGCTGGAAGCGGCCCTAGGAACGGCGAAGACCCCGCACCGGACGATGCCGGAACGGGGCCTTCCTGAGGTTCAAGGGTGCTACCAGCTGACGACCGTCCCACCGAGCTTCTCGCGCAGATCTTCGGCGTCTGGGGCGTTGATAACCCAGTTTTCTCCGACCAGCCAGGAGTTCAGCTCAATGTCGATGTCAGCGAACATTTCCTTGTTGTTCTGGATGAGCTGGTCAATGGAGCTGCTCGACAGGAATGTGGAAAGAACGACGCTGCCGGAGCAGTCTGCCGACTCGGCAGCGAGCGTGACCCCATTGTTCTGGCTGAATTCCGGGCAGGATCCTCCGGCTTCGACGAAGGCGTCCTTCAGTTCCTCCACGGTCGCGTACGTGCCGCCGTTGGCAGGAGGCGCCGTTTCGGACGGTTCAGGTGCCTGTCCGGATGTCGTGTCTGCGGACGAGCCGCAGCCTGTCAGTACCAGCGAGCTTGCGGCGAAAACCGCTGCTGCCATCCCCCACTTTTTCATTCTTCATATCCTCGTACTTGTTTTGTGCCGCCGCGAGTGACAGCGACCCGCCCATCCTACTGGGCAGTAGAGACAAAGCTGCGCCTGCCGGGTCCCGAAGCTGGTAAGGCACCCTGCCGCATACATAGGGGTCATGACGACTCCGCAGATGCTGCGCACCCGAATCCTATCCGGCATCACCCTGCCGCTGCTGGCCTTCGCCCTCACCGCCTGCCAGGTTCCGGCACCGCTGGAGGCGACCCCTGCACCCGCAGCCCCCGAACCGGCAGCTCCAGCTCCCGTCGAGGCTGCACCGGTTCCCGGAGCGCCGGCACCAGCACCTGCCCCGGAGGCTCCCAGCCGCGACACGGCAGCAGCAGCAGCAGCAGCAGGTAGCGCCCTCGCCCAGCTGGAAACGATCGCCATCAAGGGCCGTGCCCCAAAGACCGGGTACTCCCGTGACATGTTCGGGTCCGCATGGCCGGATATGGACGGAGACGGCTGCGATGAGCGAAACGAGATCCTTCAGCGTGACCTGACCGGCATCACTTTCCGCGACGGCCGCTGCGTAGTGGCCACCGGCACTCTTGCGGATCCCTACACCGGGACGACCATCAGCTTCATCCGCGGAACCAAGACCAGCTCCGCAGTCCAGATCGACCACGTCGTCGCACTTTCCGATGCCTGGCAGAAAGGCGCGCAGCAGCTCAGTGCAGCAGACCGTCTGGCCCTGGCAAACGACCCACTGAACCTGCTGGCAGCCGACGGCCCGGCCAACGGCTCCAAGTCGGACAGCGACGCAGCAACCTGGCTTCCGCCCAACAAGGGATTCCGGTGCGAGTACGTGGCACGGCAGACCTCGGTCAAGGCCAAGTACGGTCTCTGGATGACCCAGGCTGAGCACGATGCGATCGCCCGTGTTCTCGCCGGGTGCCCGAACGAGCCGGCCGCCCATGCCGGACCCGCGCGCAGCACCGCGGCAGCCGCCGAAGTACTCCCTGCGCCCATTCAGGCTCCGGCACCGGAAAGCGGGGCCGTCGCCTATGCGAACTGCGCTGCCGTGCGGGCCGCCGGTGCTGCACCCATCCGCGTCGGGGACCCCGGCTACGCCAAAAAGCTGGACCGTGACGGTGACGGTATCGGCTGCGAATAGCTGAAGGCGGGTAAAGACCGGGCAGATGCCGCACACATGGCAACCATGCCCCGACTCACGCCTGACGAACGCGCCGCCGCCTACATTGCCTGGATCAACAGGACAGGCATGGTGCCCTCCGCAGTAACTCCGGACGAAGAGGAGCGGCGCCTGCACGGCATCTACCTGTATCTGCGCCGCAAGGACCGGAACCCTGCGGAGGCAGCAGCGTTTGCCTCCATGCAGGCGGCACGCACCGAAACGTACAACAGGCGCCGGGCAGAGGGGGCGCGCCGCAGAGGCTTCAAGCCAAAGGGCCTGATGTCTGCCCGGAGGATCCGCGCGTTCTACGACAGGCACGGCCGCCTGCCCCTTAACCGCAACGTCAACGAACGCGATCTCTACGGCGTCCTGCGCAACCTGCGGCACCAGCGCAAGGTCGGAGAGCTGTCCCATGAAGCGCTCACTGTCCTGGAATCCATTCCCGGGGCGACCACTGTGGTGCGTCTGCCGCCGCTTCCGGAGCTGGAGAAGCTCGAAGCCTGGTGCGCTGAGCACCGCCGGCTGCCGCGCATGGACATCCCCCGGGGAACCACGGAGGCAGACAAGCTCGAAGTCCACCTCGGCTGCTGGTCGTACCGGCATGTGAACCGCCGGCACAACCCCAGGGAGACGGCCGAAACCCGGATGATCCGCGGCCGCATCCTGGCTTTGCGTGAGAAGTACCCGCCCCAGTCCGCAGTGAAGGCCAGTGCTGAAGCACGCGAAGTCCTGGAATTCATCGAGTCTTCGGGGCGTCTGCCGAACTGGCGCCGTGACTCTCTGATGTACCTGAAGGCGTCATGGATCAAGGGCACCTTCAGCGGCAAGCCGGGGCACTACGGGTCCGACATCGCTGCCTGTGTCTCCGCACTCGAGGGGCTTCCCAAGGCGGCCGAAAGCCGGTGGGACGGGTGGTTCGAAGACCTCCGGAAGTTCATCGGCAAGGAAGGGCGGCTCCCCGAGTTCGAATACACGGGAGGACTGGAGAAGAAGCTGGCGCAGTGGCTCGAAACAGCCGATGAAATCCAGGATGCCGGCCGCGTCCAGCGCCTGAATGAAGTGCTGGGCCAGTTTGGGGTCCCGCGCGCGGCCTGACCCGGCAGCCGCACACAGATGCGGTATGAGCACCCAAGTACCAAGCCGCATACCTGCAGGAATCAGCAGCGGCGGTCAGTTCGCAGCTTCGAGCCATTCCGAGGCGGCAGTATCCCTCTCCTACCAGGGATCCCACCGGGCGCCGGCCGATGACGGGTACAGCTCGGCCATCTCGGAGCTGACCAGAGTCTTCCCGGAGGACGTGTACGAGCACCCGGAGTGGTACGGCAGCGGTGAAACGGACGCGGAAACCCTTGCCCAGCTGACCGCTGCGAGGGAAACGCCAAATGCCACGGTGCGCGTGTACCGTGCACTGCCTGCAGGCCTGGACAGGATCAACCGGTCCGACTGGGTGACACTGTCGGAGCAGTACGCACGGCAGCACGCCATCCAGGACGATAACGAAGGCAATGACTGGCCCGTCATCAGCGCCGAAGTGCCGGCCTCCTGTGTCTTCTCGGACGGAAACGACCTCATGGAATTCGGATATGACGGTCCAGACCTGACCTGCGCCTGAACGGGGGCAGCTGCTGTGTAAGCTCTGATCGTAACGACGGCTGTGTGCCGTTTTGATTCACGAGGGGGCAACCATGGACACCAGCGCCGACGACCAGCCGCAGCAGCCGGCACAACCACCGCCACCGCCGCAGCCTCAGCAGGATCCTGACGTCGTCTACCTGCAGCCTGGCCAGCGCGCCGTGTACGTTCAGCCGGGCATGCAGCCCAGCCCTGCGCCTCAGCACCCCCAGTACCAGCAGCCGCAGCAGCCCTACCCCTACCAGCAGCCCTATCCGTACCAGCCACAGCCCGGCTACGGCCAGCAGCAGCAGCAGCAGCAGCAGCCTTATGCCCAGGTGCCGCCAGGTGCGCCGTGGCAGTACCAGCAGCCCTACAGCGTCCGGCCGCCAAAAGGCCCAGCTTCGAGCCTGCGCATCGCAGCCGGGGCCACGGGCATCGCCGGAAGTGCCTGGAACCTGTTCCTGCTAATCGTCATCATCGACCGCCTCTACGACATTGTCGGGTCACTTTTCGCGTTGATGCTGTTCCTGACCTTTATCGGCTCAGTGGCCATGACGGTTCTGTCCATCACGGTTATCGTCAAGCACCGGGAAACATCCAAACCTCTGCCGATGATGCTGCTCGGAGCTGCGGGGATCAACGTGCTCGCTGCTTTTGTCATCATGTTCATTCACTGGATGCCGGGCATCCTCATCTCCCTCATGCTGGCCATCACGGTCGGGGCGCTGAGCGTCCTGTCTTTCACTCCGAACCGCCCGGCACCCCAGCAGCCTGCGCCGCAGTAGGCCACCCGATCACGCAGCCCCAACAGGCCGTCTGCACTGCGCAGGCGGTCTGTTTCTGTGTCCGGATGACATTGCGGTTGTTCGTTGTAGGGCACGGCGCGCCAACTTATCAATTATCTGCGCATGGAAGAGGGTAAGCCGCCGCCTCACCTCCCAAGGACCCCATGCCATCGTCTATCAGCACCCGGTATCCCGCAGCGCTTCGCTCAAGCTCAGGCGCGTTCGACCTGCCTTCGATCATTACCGGCGTCGTCGTCGTAGGAATTCTTGCGGCGGGCGTCCTGACGGCCATCTTTGGGGTCATACCCTTCGCCCAGGACCATGCCGCAAAACAGGACCTCATGGCCATCAACACCGCCCAGGGCGTCACCTACGCCAAGGACGGGCAGAAGTTCAAGGATCTCGAAGGGCTGGAGGGCGCCGGACTCCTTTCAGGGGTGGAGCCGGAGAAGACGGAGGTCACCACAACTAACGAAGGCAAAGGCTTCCTCGCCGTCGTTACCTCGGGCACAGGCCAGAAATGGTTCATTACCCACGAGAACACTGTTCCCGAGAAACTGAACGAAGGGGGAGATCCTGCACCTCCCTCTGACGCACCGCGGATCAAGTGGGCAGTGGGAGCGTGCCAGCAGCCGGGCGTCGAGGAGTATTACGACTGGCAGCTGGATGCCATGGCGGACCCCCGCTTCGAAGAATTCATGAAGGCCCTGAACAGTGAGGGCTATGGCGACTTCGACATGGACTTGGCATCGGCATGGAATCAGCAGTGGCAGTCAGGCCCGGCCCCGGGCATGGAGCTCATTGAGGAATCCGGCGACTGGGCTGTCACGGACGGGCTGCAGGAAGTCATTCAGCCGATCCTTAACACCAAGAACGATTTCATGGCAGGACGACGAAGCCTGGACGGCTATCAGCAGTGGCACGCGGACGTTGCTGCAGCGCCCATTGCCATGAAGTCATTCTGCGAGACGTACAGGTAGGCATCCGCGGTGTGCGGCAGGCCCGGCCGGTGACAAACCCCGGGGCTGCCGCACACATGGGACCCGCGGGCAACAGGGCCCCCTCATCCCAGGCCGGACATGACCTCCCAACACAGACTTGAACCATCCCCGCGCCAGCACGTGACCTCGGTCCCTGTGCGGCCCAGAGGGCGCAACCGCTGCGAAGCGCCACCCCTTCCACCCCTTCCATCACTGCCGCTGCGCATCAGCATGCCTGACAGGGGCACTGCCCAGGCTCACCTGCCCACACGGCGGGAGCTGCGCGAGGCCCGGGCAGCCGGGAAGCCCATCGCCTTGGAACAGGCCCCTGAGGCGCACCCGAACGTCCCGAATCCACCAAAGCCAAAGCAGCGGGTCTCCATGGCCGCGGAGTTCGGCCCATTCCCTGTGCCTGTGGCCGATCTGAAGGACTTCCGGACCAACTGGCTGCTGAGTGTCCTGCTCGGGCCGTTTGGCGCCGACCGCTTCCACCGCAGGAAGTACGCCACCGGAGCCCTGAAAGCGCTCACACTCGGCGGTGCCGGCATCTGGTGGGCCGCTGACCAGTTCAGCATCGCCTTCGGCCGTGCCCTGGACCGTGACGGCCATGCCATGGCGGGAAAGCGCACGCACCGTGCCGCCGCCGCAGCCCTGTCACTCCTCGTCGTGTCATCCGCCGGTGCGGGTGCAGCTCTGGCCGCGGCTCCCCTTGCCCGGGAGGCAGCCGAAGACATCACCTCCACCATCGCACCGCCACCCCAGCAGCAGGTGTGGGAGGACCTGGCCGAATTCTCGGGCGAGGCCGGGGAGACCATGACCGGAGAATTCACCGTCACCGGCGACGGCGTAACGTTCAACTACACGCTCGGCGGTCCGGGGTTCGCCTATCTGGTCCCGGAAGGCACAGCCCTGGTGCCGGAGGAGACCAAACCGCTCTTCGCCTGCTTCGAGGCGTGCACAGGCAAGATCACTGCAGTCCTCCCGGCCGGCGGGTACGCGCTGGTGATCCAGTCGCCGGGCGGAACGTGGGAAGTCACCGTCCAGGAGAGAGTGCTTCGGGACGTCAGGCCGTAGAGGTGCCGGCAGGATGACCGTCAACGCCGTTGCCCAAGAATTTTGTTGGGCGTAGAGTTGAGTCATGACATCTTCAGCAACGCTGCCGAAACCCAAGACTTCAAGGGTCCGCAAGAGTTCAGCGCCCGCGCTCAAGGACAGCGCCAAGCTTGGCAATGCCCAGCTGCGCACGAAGCTGCTGATTGACGCCCTCGGCAGCGGTGCGGAGCTCGCACGCATTCTGGGGGTCAGCTCCAGCCAACCGTCCCGGTGGATGAACGGGATTGAGACTCCCGGCCCGGAAACCGGTAGGGCCCTGGTTGATCTCGACCATGTGATGGCCCGTGCCCTGATGCTGTGGAAGCCTAAAGCCGCCATCGAATGGCTGCAGGGATCCAACTCCTACCTCGACGGAGCCCGCCCCATTGACGTGCTCAGGACCCGCGGTTCCTCGGAAGTCGTAGATGCACTCGACGCCGCCCAGTCCGGTGCGTTCGGCTAGGCATGCTCGCGTACAGGATCTTTCCCTACCTTTCCTCTGCAAGGGCCGGACAGCCGGGGCATCCCCTCTACCTTCATAAGCCGCAGGGCAGGGGCCGCCTGGACAACCCGGGAGCCTACGATCTCTGGTATCTGGCCCTCAACCCCTCCGGGGCCGTTGCCGAGGTATTCGGAGATCACAGGACCTGGACGGCAGACATGTTTGATGCACCGTTCGTTCCGGGATCCAGGCGTGCCCTGGCAACCTTCGAAGTTCCGGACGGACTCGGCCTGCTGGATTTGGACAGTGCCCAAAACCTTCTCGATCTGGGAATCAGGCCCACCGAGGTGGTGGGGCGCAACCGTCCGGCCAGCCAGGCCTGGGCCCTGAGAGTCTTCAACCAGAGAGATACCGCCGGCCAAAGGAAATGGGCCGGGGTCAAGTGGTGGTCGTTTCACCGGCCGCACTGGGCGGTCCTTGGCATCTGGGAGACCCCCGGTAATCCGGCTCCTCTCACGCTGAAATCCGTTGAGCCCCTGGACCTGGGCAACATCCACGTCCAGGACGCCGCGACATCGCTGGGCAAAGTCATAGCGTAGGAAGCGCGGCACATCCGGCCGGCCGGAGGGCGGCGAGAGATCCAATCCTCCTGCCGCACACATGGTGGTCATGAAGAAGTTTGAAGACCTCGATATGACCGCCATCGTCGATGCTGCCGTCACTGCCATCCACGACGCCCAGGGCTCGCCGGGAGGCCCGCTGGACCCGGTCCAGAAGAACCTCCACGCCACCGCCCTCATGCCCGTCATCTGGCACACCACCAAGGCCGTTATGGACCAGCTGGCCAAGGACGAGGAGAACGAAGCCGTCCCGGAGTTCATCATCCCTGACACATTGGAGGGACTGGAAGGCTTCGGCGGGCTCTCCCATGCGTGAGGTCCGCAGTTCCGCCGTCGTCACGGCCGCAGCCGGAGAAATACTGGAACTGACTGCTTTCAGTGAAGACACGGAGGCAGGAGAGCCCTCAGCAGCAAACCGGCGCCAGCTGGGGATGAAGGTCACCTTCCCCGACGGCGTCACCCGGACACTGTCTATCGACGCAGCGGGCGCTGAGCTGATAGCGCGCATCGCAGTCGAGGCGGCTGTGCTTATCGAAACACAGGCTGACGTTGCCCGCCGGTACCTTCGCCACCCGGAATCGCTCTCGCCGCATGCTGTCCTGGAGCTCAGGCGCATGGCAGGAGAAGCGAATGAGTAGCGCGCATCTTGCCCAGGTTATCCGGGCCTGGGCCGCGGCCGGCGCAGCAGCAGCCCTCGCAGCGGCAGTGGTCCTGGATGATTCGCTGATCATGCCGTCCCAGGCCGCCGGATTCTTCTTCGCATACGTCCTGGCCACGCAGTGGCGGGAGAGGCAGCTTTCCGAAACGGACTGACACAGCAGAAAGCCCGGACCCGCAGAAGACGATCTTCGGGGTCCGGGCTTTTTTGTGCCCCGGACT
Organism: Arthrobacter sp. IK3; assembly: GCF_051337705.1. Taxonomy (NCBI): domain Bacteria; kingdom Bacillati; phylum Actinomycetota; class Actinomycetes; order Micrococcales; family Micrococcaceae; genus Arthrobacter; species Arthrobacter sp. IK3. Next base: position 321,705 of record NZ_JBPPSW010000003.1, read on the forward strand.
ACATCGGCGGGAGCTGCCGGCCGTTCATGAGCTGGGGGAATCCCTTGGTGTTCTTGATTTCGACCATTGCCGAGACGGGCACCGGGATCTCAACCCCGTCGTAGGCCAGGACAACATGGAAACTCGTTCCGTCGATGTCCCGCAGCCTCAGGGAGGCCTTCGTTCCGCTGTCCGTTTTGAGGCTCACTTCCTCACCGGATCCGAGTGCCGCTGCCAGTTCATCATTGCGCCAGCCGTTACTGCCGGCCGATACATCCATGAACGGTCCTCCCTTGCCCATTTCAAGGCTGGCCCGGGCTTCGATCTCAGCGAAGGCCGCGTAGGCGCGCCTGTCCTGCAGCTCTGACACAGCCGCCAGGTTGGAGAGCACTGCCTGGGTGCCGATGGCTGCCACGCACAGTGACCCCACGAGGATAAGAGGAGTCCGGATGGGGACAGCCTCGAGTTTCTTCTGGTCACCGCCGGTCTTGAGCATCGCCAGGAAGATCACGACAAGGGTGAACAGAAGCATGACAGTGCTGATGGCCAGCATCGTACTGAGGGTCATTCTGCGCCGGCCTCCGTGTCAGAAGCCTGAAGCTGGCTGGCGAAGACGGCCACCGGACTTGCCAGGGGTGTGTCTTCGATCGCTGTGATGAGCAGCTGCCCGTCGACGCCTCCCGGGACGGCAGCAACACGCCTGCCGGGGATGATGCCCTCTTCGCGGTCCAGATAGTCAGCTTCGATCACAACGTAAGGGCGGCCGTCGGCCATGTCAGGGCTCCTTCAATCGGGGAATGTCGGTGTCTATGTGTGCGGCGCCGGCTGCAGAAGTGCCCAGGGCCTTGTCGCCGCCGCCTGTACCTGCCGCACACATGGATACCGGAAGGTTCCGCGTTCACCTGCAGCCTGCCGCAGCCCGCAACCCGGAGCTGAAACCTACGAAGGAAAGAAATCCATGGTCAAACAGTCTATTTTCGGCCGCGTCGCACAGCTGGCCAAAGCCAACATCAACTCCCTGCTGGACCAGGCCGAAGACCCCGGCAGGATGCTGGACCAGATGGTGCGCGACTACACCGCAAGCATCAACGAGGCCGAGTCAGCTGTAGCCCAGTCCATCGGCAACCTGCGCATGCTGCAGGATGACCGGACCGAGGATCTGGAGAGCGCCACGAACTGGGGCAACAAGGCTCTCGCCGCCTCCAGGAAGGCTGACCAGTTCCGCGATGCCGGGAATGCTGCCGATGCTGCCAAATTCGACAACCTCGCCAAGGTCGCCATCGAACGGCAGATCGCCGCCGAAAAGGAAGCCCGCTCCGTGGAGCCGACCATCGCTTCCCAGGAAGAGGTCGTCGAGCGCCTCAAGGCAGGGCTCGGGCAGATGAAGGGCAAGCTCGGCGAGCTCACGCGCAAGCGCAACGAACTCGTCGCCCGGTCCCGCAACGCCGAAGCCCAGATCAAGATGCATGACGCCATCAAGAGCGTCGGCATGCTGGACGCCACCTCGGAGGTATCCCGCTTCGAGGAGAAGATCCGGCGCGAGGAGGCGCGCGTCCGCGGTGCCGGAGAGCTTGCCGCCTCCAGCCTGGACGCCCAGTTCGAGGCGCTGGAAGACCTTGGCGAGCAGACCGAGGTTGAAGCACGCCTGGCCATGCTGAAGGCAGGCAGCTCCGCCGCCATCGGAAGCTAGCCGCAGTCAAGCTGAAGGGGTCCGCACCTGAACAACGGTGCGGACCCCTTCATATCCCGGTGAGATTCCGCCCGCGCGCCGCACACATGGCCGGCACGCCAACCTCTAGGAGCCATCCGCGTGACCCAACCCCTGCCGCTGAGTGCCGAGAACACTGTCCCGGGACTTGACTTTGTTGCCATCGACTTCGAAACAGCCAACGCCAAGCGCGCGTCGGTCTGCCAGATCGGCATCGCCAAAATCCGCAACGGTGTGGTGACACATCAGGCCACCGAGTACGTCATGCCGCCGCCGGGGTTCCAGAACTTCGGCCCCTGGAACATCAAAATCCACGGCATCACCCGCCGTATGGTGGACGGCGCTCCCGGCTGGGAGGAGATTCTTCCCCGGCTGATCAGGTTCACCGGCACCCTGCCCCTCGTCGGGCACA